>NZ_JARJBC010000080.1:0-582 GCF_029269905.1 Streptomyces silvisoli
CGGTCTTCGCCGAAGCCCTGGACGCGGTGTGTGAACGGTTCGAAGTACCGCTGCGGGATGTGATCTTCGGAGCCGACGGCGGCCTGCTGGACCAGACTGCCTACACGCAGCCCGCGTTGTTCGCGGTTGAGGTGGCGCTGTTCCGGCTCGTTGAGTCGTGGGGGCTGAAGCCTGACTTCCTGGCCGGGCACTCGATCGGTGAGCTGGCTGCGGCGCATGTCGCTGGTGTGTTGTCGCTGGATGATGCCTGCACGTTGGTGGCCGCTCGTGGTCGTCTGATGCAGGAGCTGCCGGGTGGCGGCGTGATGGTGGCGGTCCAGGCTGCGGAGGACGAGGTTGCGCCGCTGCTGGTCGAGGGCGTGAGTATCGCCGCGATCAACGGGCCTACGTCGGTTGTCATCGCCGGTGATGAGGCTGCGGCTCTGGAGATCGCGGCTGGTTTTGAGGCGCGGGGGCGTAAGACCAAGCGGCTGACTGTCAGCCACGCGTTCCACTCGTCGCACATGGACGGGATGCTGGACGCCTTCCGCGAGGTGGCCGCGGGGCTGACGTATGAGGCTCCCCGCATTCCGATCGTCTCCA
>NZ_JARJBC010000081.1:0-554 GCF_029269905.1 Streptomyces silvisoli
ATCCAGTAAAGCCCGTACCTTCCGTCCCACCGCCGACTCGTCGTGGTTGCCGATTATGGCGAATCCACGGTCGCGCAGTACCGGGTGAGCACCTGACACGATGTAGGGGTGTCCGACCGTTTCCAGCATCGTGAGGTCGTTTGGCATGTCGCCGAAGGCGGCAGCGTCGGCCGGATCGATGCCTAGATCATCGCAGACCTGCTTCAACGCTGAACCTTTGGAGACCCCCCGTCCGGCGATCTCTACCAGACCATCCGTCATTGTTGCGGAAAGAGATACTGTGCCACGGTCCCCGACGATAGGTTTGACGATCTGGAACAACTCGTCGCTGGGAAAGCCAAAGGTTCGCACTAGCAGCTTGACGATGCGGTGATCATCTCCCAAGAAACTCTCGATCTGGCCCTCACCGTCCGGCGGGCCGCTGATCTGCCAGCGGTCGAACCCTTCTTCGGAGAACCACTGGGTGGCCTCCTCGGTACAAAACAGGGCGTGCGGGAGTGCTTGGCGGACGTCACAGACAATGCCGGCGACCGTCTGCGGGGTCATGTATAGGT
>NZ_JARJBC010000082.1:0-538 GCF_029269905.1 Streptomyces silvisoli
CGGTGGTGTCGAATGTGACCGGGCGGGTTGCTACGGCTGAGCAGTTGTGTTCGGTGGGGTATTGGGTTCGGCAGGTGCGGGATGCGGTGCGGTTCGCTGATGGGGTGCGGTGGCTGGCCGATCAGGGGGTGACCGCGCTGGTGGAACTGGGCCCGGACGGGGTGCTGTCTGGCCTGGCGCAGCACAGCTGCGCACCGGGCACCCTCGTTGTGCCGGTGTTGCGGCACCAGACGAGCGACAGCACGCTCCGGCAGAACGACGCCGAGATGTTGTTGTCGGCGGTGGGGCGGTTGTATGCGCAGGGTGTGGTGGTGGACTGGGCTGGGGTGTTTGCTGGGCGTGGTGCTGTGCGGGTGGGGTTGCCGACGTATGCGTTCCAGCGGCAGCGTTTTTGGCCTGAGGTGGTGCCGACTGTCTCGGATAGTGCTGGGGATCGGGTTGATCAGCGGTTCTGGGCGTCGGTGGAGCAGCGGGATGTGCGGGCTTTGGCGGGGGAGTTGGGGGTTGATAGTGGTGTGGTCGCCTCGGTGATGCCGGC
>NZ_JARJBC010000083.1:0-507 GCF_029269905.1 Streptomyces silvisoli
ACTACGCGGTGCAGGGTTCGGTGGTGTTCGCTGGCACTGGGTATGTCGAGTTGGCTATCCGTGCTGGTGACAGTGTGGGTTGTGACCGACTCGAGGAACTGGTGCTGGAGACCCCGCTGGTGTTGCCCGCTCAGGGCGGCGTGCAGGTCCAGGTCGTGGTCGGCGATGCCGATACGCCTGCGGCGGCCGGGGCGCGGCGGCGGAGTGTGGCGGTGTATGCGCGCCTGGACGGGCAGGAGGCCTGGGCACGTCACGCCACCGGCGTGTTGAGCGTCTCCTCCCCTGACGTCACGGTTCAAGAGCCAGCGGACGGGGTGTTCGGCTCGGTGAGTCAGGCGTGGCCTGTGCCTGGTGCGATGGAGCTGGACACTTCGCAGTTCTATGAGCAGCTGAGCGAGAGCGGGTTTGCATATGGTCCGGTGTTCCAGGGGCTGAGCAGGGCTTGGCGGCGTGGGGACCAAATTCTCGCTGAGGTCGAGCTCCCCGAGGCTGGGCGTGGTCTGGCGG
>NZ_JARJBC010000008.1:0-304404 GCF_029269905.1 Streptomyces silvisoli
CAGGCACTGCTGGCCCTCGCCCGCCGACGCCTCAACGTTCTGTGGGCGATGATCCGTGACGGCCAGTGCTACCAAGGTTCACCTCCCGTCACGACTGCGGCTTGACATCACGATTGGGAAGTCCCTTCGTCAGGTGGTCATGGCCGCGACGCGGCGGCCCTCTCCAGTTGGAATGCCTCGTTGCCCAGGCCGATGCGGGTGTGTACGGCGGGCCGCGCCGCCTTCAGCACCAGCCCGTGGACCAGGCCGCCGACCGCGGAAAGCCCGATGATGCCGGGCAGCATCCAGCTCAGCGGGGAGCCGGGGTCGGCGCCCAGCAGCACGCCGAAGTCCTTGACCGTCAGCACCGCGATCACCAGCAGCGCGGCGCCGGCCAGTCCCGAGGCGGCCAGCCGCCCGGCCTGGGCGCGGGCCGCGCCGTGCCGTACGAAGAAGGCGATGACGGCGGCGCAGGCCGTGGCCATCAGCAGGATGATGCCGAGCGCTCCGACGTTGCCCATCCAGGTGAACAGATGGAGCACCGGCGCGGTCGGGTCGTCGTGCGGCCTGTTGTCGGTCGCCGCGAAGACCAGCACCACCACCAGCGAGACAGCGCTCTGCAGGAGCGAACCGTAGGCGGGTGCGCCGCTGCCCCTGGAGGTGCGGCCGACCGCCGCGGGCAGCAGCCCCTCACGCCCCATGGCGAAGGCGTACCGCGCGACCACGTTGTGGAAGCTGAGCATGGCGGCGAACATCCCGGTCACGTAGAAGACGTGCATGACGTCGGTGAAACCGGTCCCGAGCCGGTTCTGCGCGAGCCAGAACAGCAGGTTGGGACCCTGTTTCTGGGCCGTACCGACGATCTGCGACGGCCCCGCGGCCACGCTGAGCGCCCAGGAGCCGACGACGAAGAACAGCGCGACGAAGCCGACCGCGAGGAACATCGCCCTGGCCACCAGCACATGCGGACGGTTGGTCTCCTCGGCGTAGACCGGTGCCTGCTCGAAGCCGACGAAGGCGGCGACGCAGAAGCACAGCGCGGTACCGATGCCCGCCCCGCCGAGCGTGTCCGGGTTGAAGGAGTGCAGTGACAGCCCGTCCCTGCCCGGTTGTGCCAGTCCGGCGGCGTCGAAGGCGAGCACCGTGGCGCACTCGACCAGCAGCAGCACCCCGAGCACCTTGGCGTTGAGGTCGATCTTCAGCCAGCCGAGCGCGCCGACCACGACCACGGCCACCAGCGCGGGGATCCACCAGGCGAGGCCGATGTCGAAGTGCTTGGCCAACTGCCCGGACAGTTCGAAGCCGAAGATGCCGAAGATGCCGACCTGCATGGCGCTGTAGGCGACCAGTGCCACCACGGACGCGGCGGCTCCCGCGGTGCCGCCGAGGCCGCGGGCGATGTACGCGTAGAACGCCCCGGCGTTGTGCACATGCCTGCTCATCTCCGCGTATCCGACGCTGAACAGCATCAGGACCACGGCGAGGATCACGAACAGCAGTGGTTGCCCCACGACGCCCATCTCACCGAACGTGGTGGGCATGACCCCGGCCACCACCATCATCGGCGCGCTGGCCGCGACCACCGACAGCAGCAGCCCGGGCAGGCCCAGACGGCCCGCGCGCAGCCGTCGCTCCTGGCCGAGATAGGTGCTGATCTCGCTCGTGCTGCCCGTCAACATGCGGTGCGTTTCCTTCCCTTGGGGGGGTTGGGCGCGGTTACGAGGAGCCGAGCGCGGCGCGGCGCACGGCACGGAACGCCTTCTTCGGGTCGCGGTCCGGATAGGACCAGGGCACGTGCGTCGCATGCGGGCCGATGCGGGTGAACAGCGCGGCGGCCTCGGCGACGCGGCCTTCGTAGAACTTGGCGTGCGCCAGGTAGTTGAGGTCGACCTTGCGGCGTGGATGGTGGTGGTCGTCGTCCCACTCCAGCCACCAGTCGAAGGCGGCCTTCATGGCCTGCCGGGCGCGGCGGGTGGTCCAGTGCCCGGAGTGGGCGGGGTCGCGCGGCTCGACGCCGGTGCCGGCCAGCACCCGGTAGCGCTCGGCGTGGGCGACCACCGGCAGTACGGCCAGCGGTGAGTCGGCGGGCGCCTGCTCGGCGGCCCAGGAGGCGAAGTCGTACACCTCGTGCAGCGGGTCGTCACTGTCGCCGGGCGCGCGCTCGGCCAGGCAGGCGGCCATCAGGTGGTGGGCGTGGTGGTGCTCACGGTGCCGGGTGCGGACCTGGTCGAAGGCGCGTACCCGTTCGTCGTCGGTCCCGGTGCGGCGGGCCAGGATGAGCAGGCCGAGCCAGGGCGAGGGGTCCTCGGGGGCCATGCGGGCGGCGGCGGCGCAGGCCTCGTGCGCGTCCCGGGCGGCGCCCTTGCCGTGTACCGCGCGGAAGACCGCGGCGCAGGCGAGCAGGGCGGCGGCGTCCGCGCTGTCCGGTTCGGCGAGCTGCCAGTCCCGGGCCCAGGCGGCGCTCGTCGGGCCTTCGGCGAGCACGACGAGGCGGTGTCCACGCCGGTCCCAGTCGTCGCCGGTGGCGGCGAGCAGTGCGCGGGCGTGTTCCCATCGGCCGCGGGCGAGTGCGTCCCGGACGGTGGCCAGCTCGCTGTCGTCCAGTGCCGGATCGAAGCTGATGTCGTCCCTGCGTCGGGAGCGTCCCAGGGGAGGCGGAGGCGGCGTCATAGACGTACTTCCTCCACGGCGCACTTCCCCTCCGGGCGACTGGTCGGATCGCCCGTGTACCGGCACAGGGCAGTCACAGAACAACCACAGAATCGTGTGATCACGCACAGCAAAGCGGCAGGCGTCGCTCCGCGTCAAGAGCGGACCGGAGCCAAACCCTCCCCAACTGCCCCTGGACTCAACCGAGTTCACCCCTGTGACCTGCCGTCGACCGGCATCGCGCTCCCCGGAGGGAACCGGGATTCCGTTAAGAGACTTGCGGTCCGTACGGGTGTTCGTGATGAGATCGTTCGATGGCACCCCACACCACGAACAGGACGACCGTGGGCCATGTGTCCGGGGATTCCCGCCCCCACACCAGGGAATCCGAGTGGCGCAACCCGTACGAGGAGTTGGCGGATCCGCGCGGCGCCGAGCCGTTGCCGCCCCACCACAACCCGTATGAGGAACTGGGTTCGCTGGACCTCCGCGAGGAGGACCGGCACGACCCGCTCGGTCTTGGTCTGCGACCGGAGTACGACGACGATCAGGAACCGGTTCACCGCGGCGCCCACCGGCGGCACCGGCCGCGGCGCGGGCTCAGAGTTCCCACCACCGCCAAGGCCCTGGTGGCCGTGGTCACCTGCGGGACCTTCCTCACTCTGGCGGACCGCTGGGCGGCGCTGTACGCCGAGAAGCAGGCGGCGCACCGGCTCAAGGAGGCCATGCACCTTCAGGCCGACCCCGAGGTCGACATCCATGGCTTCCCGTTCCTGACCCAGGTGGTGCACGGACGGCTCGACCAGGTGGACATCACGGTGCCGCATGTGTCAGCCGGGCCGGTCTCCGTCGCCAGGGTGGACGGGGCGGTGCGGGACATCCGGGTCCTGGGCGATGTGCCGTCCTCGATCCGCGGCGCGGTGATCGGGCGGATGCAGGGCAGTGTGCTGCTGGCGTTCGACGACCTCGACCGTGAACTGGGGTCGTCGCAGGTGAAGTTCAGTGCGCGGGACGATCATTCGGTGCTCGCCGAGGGGCAGTTGCCGATCGCGGGCTACCGGGTACGGGCGCGGGCGGTGGCCCATCTTCGCCTCGACGGCGACCATTCGGTCAACACGGCCGTGGACGACATGCTGATCGACGTTCCGGGGGTGGCGAGTTACACCCCGGGTGACCACGGCGGACTGCGGCTGGCCCGGCCGATGGCCGAGCGGATCCGCACCGACGCCGCGAAGGCCAAGGCGCTGCTGTCGGTCGGCTCGATCGCGGAACGCCTGGGGCTCACCCCGCGGATGGCCCAGGAGGCGACGCGCAGCGACGCGGTACTTCGACGGATCACCGACGATCCGCGCTTCGTGGAACGGCTGATGCAGGTCAACGTCCTTGACCTGGTGGAGCAGAACCCCTGGATACTGGGGAAGCTCGGTGTCGATCCCTCCCTGGTGCAGGGGTTGCGGGACATCCAGGTGCCCAAGCTCGCCGAGCGGTTGTCGCTGTCGTTCAGACTGCCGCAGCTGCCCGGTGGCATACGGCTGCGGGACGTGTCGGTGCGGCACGACGGGATCGAGGTCCATGCCTACGGCACCAATGTTCCGGTGGGCGACGGCACGAAGTTGTGAGTGGTAGGGGTGGTCATCGCCGTAACCCGTCGACGGCGGCGACCACCCGTGCCATGTCCTCCTCGGGAAGGGTGATCCGGAAGACGTCGGCCAGGGTCTGCGGAAGCTCGTCCGCCTTCAGCTGCCACGTGTCGACCGTGCCGTCCGGGTGGGTGGCGGTCAGCTCGGTGGCGGCCAGGGCGTAGAGGGCCCCGGGTCCCATCTGCTGCACCAGCAGCCGGTTGGCGAACGGGGAGGACGGGTGGGTGGACATGTAGTGGTTGGCGACGGTGTAGTCAACGGCGTAGCGCGGGTCAAGGGTGAAACCGTGCATGTCGAACCAGCCGTCGGCGCCCAGGGAGCGCAGCATCCACTCCTCGGCACCGGGCACCGGCGTCTGCCGTTCCAGCCGGAACCGCCAGCCGTCGGGGGTGATCTCGGTGCCGTCGGCGAGTTCCACCGGCTCCAACGGGTCACGGCCGAAGCCGACGTCGCAGATCCAGGTGCGTCCGGTGTCCGGGGTCTCGTCGGTGCCCACCCGCAGCAGCGCGTGGGTGGCCGGACGCAGCAGGTTGGTGCCCACACGGACCCGGGCGGCCAGTCCCCAGACGCTGAAGCCGAGCCGTTCCAGGGCGGCGGCGAACAGCTTGCTGTGCTCGTAGCAGTAGCCGCCGCGAGGGCGCCGCACCATCTTGTCCTGGAGGCTTTCGACATCCAGCGGGATGGCGCGGCCCAGCACCATCTCCAGGTTCTCGAAGGGGATGTGGGTGATGTGCGCGCGGTGCAGGGCGCGCAGTGTCGACAGGGTCGGGGAGGTGTCCCCGTGGTAGTCGACACGGTCCAGGTAGGCGTCCAGGTCGAGCTGTTCGCCGTGCCAGCTGCGGGCGTCAGTGAGTGCTGTCATGAGACTTGAGCTTCCAGGGTCGGCTGGCGGTCAGCCATGGCCGCGCGCCGAGGTCGTCAAGTCCGGGTGCTCGACGTCAGGTTGGTGCGGTGCGATCCGGGCGTAACCCGGCTCAGCGCCCTGTCGTTCCACTTTGATCCGTGCGGCGGAACGCGGCGGCAGGCCGGGGGGCAGCGGTACGTCGAGCAGGAGGTCACCGAACTCACCGGACGGATGCTCGCCCAGTCCCACCGCCGCGCCGTCCGGTAGCAGCAGGCTCAGCCGCCAGACATCCGGCCCGTCGGCGGCCGGACCGGTGGCCGCGATGCGCACCGCGCCGTTCGGCAGCGGGGCCGCGGCGGCCACCACGGCGGAACGCCGCACCGGGCCGCCGAGGGTGTGCATCGGGCCGTGTTTCACCAGGGGTCTGAGCTCGGCGTCGGGAAGGTGGCAGGCCACCACCTCGCCCACGAACATGGTGTGCACGGGAAACGGCACCGTCTCGCGCAGCACGCACTCCAGGGCCACCACCCCTCCGGTGACCCATGGGGTGGTGATCGCCCGGGGTGTGCCGAACTCGACGAGTTCACTGGTGGTCTTGTCGACCTGGGCGACGGAGAAGCTGCCGACGAAGTCCGCCAGTTCCGCCTGCCGCTCCGAGCAGAGGGTGAGACCGAACTCCCCGGCGTCGGGCAGTAGTTCCCGGGTGACGGCTTTCGGGCTGAGGACGACCGCCGCGTACAGCGGTTCCTTGTTGACGAAATACGACCATTCCGCCGACATCACGTTGACGCGGTTTCCATGGCGGACGGAAATGATCCCGACCGCGCTGGTCAACGTCTTCCACAGTCTGCTGGGCAGTTCGGTCGGGACCGTGAGGGACATTCCGCTACCTTCGGGTGGGAGTCAACCGCGGGTGTTCCAGGTCCGTTCGGTGAGCACCACGCGGTATCCGTCGGGATCCGCGATGGTGACACCGAAGCGGTCCCAGTAGGGGTTGTGCGAGGGCACCACGGTGCCGCCGTGCCGTACCGCCCGGCGCACCGCCTCCGGTGGTACGGGTTGGCCCAGGTAGATGACGAGCAGGTCCTCCGGGGTCGGGGTGGGCCGCACCACGTCGTGGGCGCTGGCGGTGAGTTCGAGGTGCCAGTTGCCGTCGGCGGGGCCGGTCATCAGCAGATCGCGTTCACCGGCCGCCGGGTCCCCGGCGATCCGGGCCAGCCGGGCCAGGCCGAGGCCGTGCACGTAGAAGTCCTCGCTGGCGTCCAGGTCGAGCACCGGACGGGCGATGCGGAGGGTGAGGTGCGGTTCGATCACGGCGGGGATTCCCCTTCGTCGGTGGTCCCCGGCGGCGCCAACCGGCCGCCGGGTGGCGGGAGTTTACGCGCTGACGGCGCTGTTCCCGGCGGTGCGTTCGGCGCCGCGGAGCCGCGGTGCGGTGGGCAGCGCCAGGCACGCCAGGCCCAGCAGGGCGAACAGCAGCGCCCAGGCGAACCAGCCGGGCCTGCCCAGCCCGAGGCCGAGGCTGACCAGCGTCGGGCCGACCACCGTCGCGGCGGCGAAGCCCAGGTTGAACGTCGCCAGATAGACCGGCCGCCGCTCCTGCGGGGTGTGCGCCAGCGCCAGGCTCAGTCCCCCCGAGGTGATGTACAGCTCGGCGCCCGTCATCAGCAGCACGGTGAGCACCACGGCGGCCAGCGGCAGCGCGCCGCGCCCGAACCCGGTGAGCGGCGCGGCGAGCGCCCCGGCGGCCGCGAGCAGTCCGCCCGCCAGCATCATCGCGCGGGCTCTGCGCGGGTCCTGCGATCCCCGGCTGACCCGTACCTGCAAGAGCACCACGAGGACGGTGTTGAGGATCTGCACCAGGCCCACGCTCCAGGACGGGGCGTGGGTGCGCTGGGTGATCCACAGCGGCAGCCCGACGCCCAGCAGGATCGCCGACAGGGTCAACGCCCCGTAGCTGGCGGTGATCAGCAGGAACACCCGGTCCCGGCCCACCCCGGCCCCGCGCCGCGCCGCCGGCCGCTTGACCTCACCGGAGTCGCAGAAACCGCGCGAGATCACGGCGCACCCCACGAAGACGGCCGCCGCTGCCAGCATCACCCCCCGGTACGCCCACTGCTGCCCGATGGCGACCGCGGCACCTGACGGCAGCGCGCCGGCGGCCATACCGGCGTTGCGCAGCGCCCGCAGCCGGGCCAGCCCCGCGACGGCTCCCGCCGAGTCGGTGCCCGCGATCAGCACCGACTGCACCAGCGGGCCGATGCCGCGGTTCAGCAGCCCGCCGAACCCGGCGGCGAGCGCCGCCGTGGGCAGGTTCACCGCACAGGCCAGCGCCACATACGAGGCCGCCCGGGCCAGGAACAGCCACCACAACGCCCGTCGCAGGCCGTGCCGTTGGGCGAACCGGGCGATGGGCAGGGCGCCGAGCAGCGAGGTGATGCCGGTGATGCCGAGCACCAGGCCGATCTGGTCGTTCGGCATGCGCACGGCCTGGTTGAGGTAGACGGCCGAGAACGCCAGGTACATGCCGAGCCCGGTGGAGTCCGCGAGGCCCACGGCGTAGATCCGGCGGCGTGCGGAGGTCGTGGTGTGGTCACGGCTCATCTGGCGCCTCCGGGGCGGTCGTTGGTGACGAGTTCATGGGCCCTGATCGGGCAGTCGTCGGCCACGGTGATCGGTCCCAGCAGTGAGGCGCCGACGCCGATGGTGACCCGGTCGCCCACCACGGGGTGCCGCCGGGCACCGGGTCCGCCGTCCTGCCACCAGCCGCGGGAGCCGAGTGTCACCTGGTGATAGATCGTCACATCGTTGCCCACGACGGCCGTTTCGCCGATCACCACACCGAATCCGTGGTCGATGAAGACCCGTCGGCCGATCCGGGCACCAGCGTGGATCTCCATCCCGGAGACCACCCGGGCCACCCAGGTGAGCAGCCCGGGACCGAACCGCCGCCCCCGCACGTGCAGCCGGTGGGCGAGCCGGTACAGCACCAGCCCCTGCCAGGGCGGGTGCAGCACGGCGTCCAGCAGCGTCGCCCGGGAGGGGTCGCGGTCGACGACCGTGCGCAGGTCCTCCGCGACGGTACGCAGGAGACCGGTGAGTCCCTCATCGTGCCTGGGCAGTTGGCGCGGGGGGCCGGTGGCGGAGCGGGCGCGTCTCGTACCGCGTGGCAGGGTCGACTGGTTCACCGCAACGCTCCCTGCCGCTCGTCGACCGGTTCCAGCCGGATGTCCAGGTACCGCTCGACGGCCTCCGCGGTGCGCCGTGCCTCGTCGGTACTGTCGGCCACCACCGTGAAGGCGGCCAGGTGCTGGGTGGTGTCGCGCCGTGCCTGCTGCCCCGGGCGGAACCGCAGCCCCAGCCGTACGAGTCGCGGGAACGCCGCCCGCACCTCCTCCACGGTGCGCTGGGAGACGACCCGCCACTCCCCCGCCGGAATGGGCACGAAGCGGAACCAGGCGACGGAGGTGGTCCGCGGCCTGGGCGCCGGCCGCAACCCCAGGGCGGTACGGGCGATCTCCCGGGCGAAGTCGTAACCGGCCGCCTCCCGCAGCAGGTTGGGCAGCGGCCCCCCGGCCCTTGCGTTGACCTCGATCACCCGGGGGCCGTCGGGCAGCACGGCGATCTCTGTGTGCACCGCGCCGTGGGTGAGCCCGATGGCCTTGATCGCCTGGTCCGCGCAGTCGACCACCCGCCGGGCGGTCGGCTCGTCCAAACGGCTCGGTAGCACCAGCCCTTCCTCGACGTAACCGTGCCGCAGCCGAAGCCGGTCGCTGACCGCGAGGTGTTGCGCCGCGCCGTGGAACAGCAGCGACTCCACGCTCACATAGTCCGCGTACGGCGAGGGGGCGGTGCCCTCCAGCCGCATGGGCTCCTCCAGCAGGAAGGCGTCGTCCCGCTGGATGAAGGGCGTGTCGGCGCCGAGCCCGCGGCGGAACGCGTCCGCCAACTCCCCGGCGGTGGACACCAGATGGACACCCTGGCTGCCCGCACCGAGGGACGGCTTGAAGACCGCGGGCAGCCCGACCGCGGACACGGCGGCGGCCAGGTCGCCGTCGCCGCGGATCACCGCGGAGCGCGGCGACGGCACCGCGTGTGCGGCGAACGCCGCCCGCTGCCGGGCCTTGGACTGGGCGACAGCGACGGCCCGCGGACTGTTGCCGGGCAGCCCGAGTCGGTCGGCGATCTCGGCCTGGGGCCGCAGCAGGAGTTCCGAGTAGGTGACCACACCGTGCAGCGGTACCCGCCCGTGCAGCGCCACAGCCGCGTCCACCACGCCGTCGAGGCCGTCGGCGACCAGGAAGGCGCCGCCACCGGGGGCCCGTTCCCATGCCTCGCGGGCGGCGTCGGGCGGACTCCATGCGGCGACGAACACCAGGGAGACGCGCGGTGTGGCGCGCCGGGCGGCGGCGAGCGCGTCGGCCGCGGACAGCCCGCCGACGCCCGCGATCAGCAACAGGTGCAACGGCTGCTCGGACATGGTCAGTTCACCTGCCGGGTGTCGAGCCGGTTGATCCGGTACATGGTGCGCTGGAACAGATCGTCGGCGGTGAGCGTGGGGAACCGCGCCGCCTCCCGCTCGCCGCGGGCCAGCGGGGTCAGCACGGTCCAGGGCGCGGGATGGCAGAACTGGACGATGGACAGCCGTCCGCCGTGCTGCCCGGGCGCGGCCACCACCCGGTGCACGGCGGCCCGGGCCAGGCCGCCGGTGAGCCGTTCCAGCACCATGCCGACGTTCATCACGGCGTGCCCGGCGGGCGCGTCCACGCTGAGCCATTCGCCGCCCTCCACCTGTACCTGCAACCCGGTGGCGGTGGCCCTGGGCAGCGCGGTGATCAGGTCGAAGTCCTGGTGTTCCACGGCCCATACGTGCCGCTGCGACGGGGCCTGGTCCATCGGCGGATACCAGGTGGCGCGGTTGACCACCGGGCCGTCCTCCAGCATCTCCGCGAAGTACCCGGGGTGTGCGCCGAGCGCCTCGCCGATGGCGGCGGCGACCTCGTGCTGGAAGCGCAGCATCCGCGTGTGCAGTTCGGTGAGCACGGCGCCGATGCCGGGGACCAGTTGGTCCGGCATCAGCGGTTCCGGGTAGCGCGCCGGGTAGCGTACGGCCAGCGGGTGACCGGCGGGCAGCCGTACCCCCCAGTGGAAGAGTTCCTTCCAGTCGGCCGTCTCGCCCTTCTCCGCGGTCTCCACCAGCGGTGGTGTGTAACCGGACTGACCGTTGCTGCCGGGCACCCGGCAGCCGCGCTTGTCCCGCTCGGGCAGTGCGAAGAACGCCTCAAGCAGTTGGTAGGCGTCGTCCAGCAGGATTTCCGGGACGGTGTTGCGGACGAAGAAGAAGCCGTCGCGCAGCGCGGTGCGCAGCCGCTGGTGCCCGCACCGGGCGGTGAGGTCGATTTCCTGGAGCATGCTTCCTTCCCTTTCCTCGGGCCCGGGTTCACCCCTGAGCGGGCTGCCTCAGCCGGATGCGGATGTCCCGTTCGGCCGCGGTCACCAGACGGCGGACCTCCGCGGCGGAGTCGTCGGCGAACACATGGGTGCTGATCCCGGTGCCGGAGAAGTCGGACGCGGGCGCGTAACCGCCGACGCGGACGTTGACGGTGCGGTGCAGCGCGCGGTCGGCGACCGCCGAGTCGTCGTACTCCTCCAGCCAGCCGCCGCCGGAGTAGTGCACCGTCCAACCGGCGTGGGCGGCAACGGGGTCGACCGCCAGTCGCCGGGGGTCCTCGCCCGCGTCAATCAGCACCTTGGCGTGCCGCAGGTCGATACCGCGGGTGGCCCAGAAGGCCCGGATCACCCCGGCGCCGCCCGGCCGGGCGGCCACCTCGCAGAAGGTGAGCCGGTCGCCCTCGTCGAAGGCTTCCAGGTGCAGCACTCCGGCCCGCACCCGCCAGGCGGACACCACCTGGTCCAGCAACTCCCGGGCCTGGCCGCGGATCCGGGGATCGTCGCAGGTCTGCCCGGACAGCGGCTGGCCCCTGGTGTACGCCAGGGTGTCGCGGGCGTAGCGGGAGACGTCCCAGGCGACGAAGGAGCCGTACACCACGGCGTCGATGTGGCACATCGGGCCGGACACCAGTGCCTCGGCGAGATATCGGCCGGGCGCGAACCGGGTGCGCAGCCAGTGGTCGAGTTCGGTCCGGTCACGGCAGAACACCACGCCCTGCGATCCGGACAGGTCCCTGGGCTTGACCACCACCGCGCCGTGCCGGGCCAACAGCTCCCGCGCGTCGGCGGGTTCGTGGAGCACCCGTCCGTCGGCGTGCCGGATACCGGCGCTGCGGGCGATCCGCTTCATATCCGCCTTGTCCCGGAACGACCGAGCGTAGCCGACGGTGTCGCCGGGGAGGCCGAGGCTGCCGCGCAGGTTGGCCGCCCACTCCAGCAGCCGCTCGGACCCGCAGGCGATGCGGTGCACCGGATGGATGGCGTGCAGGGTGCGTACGGTGCGGTCGACCGCGTCGGTGTCCCAGACGTCGAGGCGTTGCAGATGGTCGACGGGCGCGGCGCAGCCGCCCGCCTGGGGGTGGCCGCTGAGCACGCTCACCCGGAAGCGCTCCGGGTCGAGCACCGGATCACCGTTGTCCTGGGTCCACGCCGCGCCTCCCGTGCGGTCGATCAGCACGACGTGCTCGCGCTCCAACGTGACGTGCCGGAAGACGAGTTGGGCTTCGATGCGAGCGCTGGCCGCCCGGCAGTCCGCCGCGTCCTCGCCTCGCACCACGTACGCCAGCCGCACCGGTCGGCCGCCGCCCTGACGGACGGTGCCGAGGGGCAGCGGGACGCGGACGTAGCTGACCTGCGGGTCGTCGTACAGCTCTGCCTCGGCGGTGGCCTGTACGACACGGAACGCCCCCTGCGGCCCGGCGAGTTCGCGCAGCAGTGCCGTGCCGGGGCGCGGCGGCATCCACCGGACGGGGTCGCCGAGAGCGGCGGCGGTCGCGGTGGCGATCACGTCGCGTGGGTGGAGTGCGTCCAGAAGCGCCCGGGACGTCTCGTCCAGCCCGGGCAGTACGGCCACGGGCCCGCCGTCGTCGGGGAATTCGCAGCGCACCAACCCTTCGGGGACGTCGGCTCGTTGGATGGCGTCGGTCGCCTGGTCCAGCAGTTCGGCGGTGGGCGGGGGGCAGGGGTAGCGGAGGGTGCGGTGGCCCTCGGAGTCGAAGCCCAAGTCCTCGATGACACCCAGGTGGTGGATGTGGCCTCGGGCCACCAGGGCGACAGCGGTGCGTCCCTCGCCTGAAGTCGGCCGCCGTGCGGCGGACTGGGCGAAGGAGACCACGGCGTCCACCGGTTCGGCCAGCGCCCGGTCCGGTGCGTCGTACCAGGTCCCGGTGTAGCGCTCGGCCCAGGGGGACCTGACCGCCTGGGCGGCCGCCGGGTCGCCGCACCACAGGACGCTGACCCGGCCGGTGGCGGCGCCGATCGCGGCCAGGACCCGGTCGGGGGCCACGCCGTCGGGGGCGAGCAGCGCCAGCACATGGCGGCCGGTGTCGGCTTCGGGCACCCCGGTGGTCGGCTCGTCCAGTGTGACGCGGATCCGCCGCGCGGTGCGCTCGGCGAGTTCGGCGGCCTCGGCCACCGTGGGCGCCTCGGCGAGCACATGGCCGATGCGGTCGTAGTTGTGCCGCATCGGCCGCACCACATCACCGGGCCGCACGCTCACCTTGCAGTCCCGGACGCCGGCGGGCAGTTGATCGGGCAGCGTCACCGAGCGCACCCGTCCGCCGTGCTCGCACCACACATGGCGCAGCGCCACCGCCGCCACCGGCTCGGTCGCCTCGGCCACCGGACGCCAGGCGGCGAGCGCCGCCAGGTCCAGGCTCAACGAGCGGCCCAGCGCCAACTCCATCTGGCGGGTGACCACATGACCGGCGATCCGTCCGTTGACCTCGATCAGTTCCGGGCCGGTGGGGGTGATCAGCATCTCGATGTGCAAGGGGCTGTCGCGCACCCCGAGGGCGGACACCACGTCAAGTGCGAACCTACGGGCGGCGCCACGCCCCTCGAACGACGCCGGGAAGTGCCCGCCCAGCTCGGCCGTGGTGCCCGGGCGGGTCGGCAGCCGCTCGGCGAACCCCAGCAGGATCGGCCGCCCGTCCCGCACCAGCAGCTCCGCGCTGACATGGCGGCCGACCGCGTACTCCTCCACCAGCGCCCGGGCTCCGCCCGGCGCCTGAAGGGCCGCCGCCAGGGCGCGTTCGGCCTCCTGGGGAGTCCATGCCACCGTCACGCCGATCGACGCATAGCCCGACAGCGGCTTGACGACGACCGGGTAGCCGATCGCGGCCGCCGCGTCGAGCCCGTCCGCGATCCCCTCGGCCCGACGCCAGCGCAGCGTGCCGAGACCGGCCCGGGTGAGCCGGTCGCGGACCGCCGCCTTGTCCCGCAGCAGGGCAACCGTCTCCACCGCTTCGCCCGGCAGGCCCAGGTCACGGGCGAGCTGGGCGGCGGCCGGTACGCAGCGTTCGGTGACGCAGAAGACCCCGTCCGGCGGGGTCGGACCCAGGCGGTCACGTATCTGGTCGGCCAGGTCCGCGACGCCCTCCGTCTCGGGCACCTCGATCACCCGGGCGGCGCGCCGGTGCCGTTCGAATCCGGGAGAACCGGCGTACGCGGCGAGGCTCTTGACCACCAGGGAGACCTCGACGCCCGCCTCGACCAGGTCGTCGAGGTAGTCGAAGCCGCGGGAGAGCGCGACCTCAAGCATCACGATGTGCACGGTCAGCTCCTGACGAAGGCGAGGGCCAAGTACTTCAGCCAGTGGCCCTGGTAGTTGAACTGCCGGTCTATGACGGTCCGCTGGGTCGCCGTGAGTCCTGACCGGGCGAACAGCTCGGTGACCGCTGACTCGGTCAGCCACCAGTTGAGCCGTCCGTCCGCCAGCGGCTTGGCCACCACCTCCGCCGTCGGGCTGAGGAAGCAGCTGACCACCCACACCCCGCCCGGCCGCAGCAGGGCACGGCCGTGCTCCACCCAGCCCGGCCACTCCTCGCGGCGCTGGTGGTGCAGGCAGCCGTTGTCCACCAGCAGGTCCACCGGGCCTTCGGCGAAGGACAGGAAGTCACCCTGCCGGAAGCGCGCGGTGCCGTGCGCGGGCCGCCGCGCGTCCCAGACGTCCAGCAGGTCGAGGCCGACCACGTCGGCGTCCAGCCGTTCGGCGAGCTGTACGGTCTGGTGCCCCCGACCGCAGCCGACGTCCAGCACCCGCCGGGTGCCGTGGACGGGCAGTGGGGCGTTCGCGGTCGAGAAGTCGGTCACCTTGTCGTTGGTGGGTGCCCCGGTCCAGGAGTCCTTGCCCGCCTGGTACCAGTGCTCGAAGGAGTCCCGTACGATCCGCCGGTATCCGGGGTAGTCAGTCTCCTGCCGCATGTGCCCACTCCTCGATCGTTCCTCGTCCGGCCACCACCGCGACCGCCTCCCGCCCGGCCGGGCCGTGGTCCAGTTCCCGTGACGCCTGGAGCCAGGCGCCCGCACCGCTGCTGGAGACCGCGAGCCCGTGCGCCGACCTCAAGTGCCGCATCGCGCGCAGCGCTTCGGGGTACGCGACGGTGCGGAAGGTGAACCGCTCCTGGTACGGGGCGAGCAGTGGTTGCAGCAGTCCGTGTCCCAGTCCCCCGGTGCCGTTCATCCGCGGTGTGCCGTCCGGCGGTGCCGGATCGCCGTACGGCGCCTCGGCCGGGAACACCGCCAACGCGCCGCAGTCCGGCCAGCGTTCGCGCAGCGCGAGGGCCGCGCCGAGCGCGGTGCCGCCGGAGCCGACGCTGGCGGCGAGTACCGCTGGTGTGACGCCCTCGGCGGCCAGTCGCTCGGCGATCTCGGCACCGGTGTGCTCGCGGTGCATGGCCGCGGCCTGCGCCGCGCAGTGCTGGAGCAGCAGATACCGCTCCTCGGCCGCGGCCACCCGCACCGCCTCGTCCAGCGCGCCCAGGAAGCCGGTGCCCGGCCGCCCGGCGGACACCTGGGCGCCGTGTCCGCGCAGCGTCCGCCGCAGGCGCTCCGGCGAGCCGTGCGGCACCACCAGACGCAGGTCGATGCCGAGCAGCGCGCAGAACTCGGCGAGCGCCAGGGCGAGGCTGCCGCCGGAGTACTCCACGATCCGCACCCTGGCCGAACCGGCCTGGGCGACCGCGGCGCACAGCAGCGCGTACGCCGTCCTGGCCTTGACCGTGCCGGCGGTGTTGGCCGACTCCAGCTTCAACCACACCCTGCCACGGCCCAGTTCGCTGGGTACGGCGGTCATCGGCGTCGCGCCCACGGTCGGGCGCAGCGCCGCCAGCTCCGGCACCAGCCGGTGCGCCGCGCGTTCCACCTCCGCGAAGGGCGCCTCGATGTCGGCCCGGCGCGGCGCCCGTTCGGCCAGCGCCCGGGCCGCGTCGGCCAACGGGCGGGCCGCTCCGGCGGTCATGCCGGGCGCTCGCTGGTCGCCAGCCGGAAGCCCACCGGATACAGCGGCCCGGGAAAGGCGCCGTGCCGCCGCCTGGTCCTGGCCAGATCGCCGAACCGGCTGAAGCTGCCGCCCCGGGCGATCCGGTAGTCGCCCACAGCCTGCACCAGATGGTCACCCACGAACGGCCCACCGGGGTAGGGCGCGTAGCGGTCGGCGACGAACTCCTCGACGTTGCCCGCCATGTCGTCGACGCCGAACGGCGAGCGTCCGGACGGGAAGGCGCCCACCGGTGTGGTGGTGTGCACCCCGGTCTCCCGGGTGTTGGCGCGGGCCGGGTCGAACTCGCCGCCCCACGGGAACTCCCGGCCGTCGCTCCCCTTGGCGGCGTACTCCCACTCGGCCTCGGTGGGCAGCCGCCACGGGTGCCCGGTGCGCCGGGTCAGCCAGGCCGCGTAGGCGTCGGCCTCCGGCGGGGAGATCCCGGCCACCGGGTGGTTGGCGCGGTCCCACGGGTAGGCGCCCAGGTGCCAGGTGCTGGGCCGGTGTTCCCGGCCGGTGTCGGCCAGGAAGTCGCGGTACTCGGCGTTGGTGACCGGATAGCGGCAGATCCAGTAGTCGTCCAGGCGCACGCTGTGCGCCGGGGTCTCCTTCTCGATCCACGACGCCACCACACCCACATGTGCCCAGGTGGCCGTGATGCGGGCGACCTCGGCCGGGTCCAGGCCCAACTCGGCGGTTCCGCCCGGCACATGGCAGGTGGCCGGGACCGGGGTGAGCCGGGGGTCGCCGAGCACCGCGAGCACGGTTCCGGCGGCGAGCCGCTCGGCGAGCGGCACCTGGGCGTCCTCCACCACCCGGGCCAGGTCGGCCGGGTCCAGGCGCGACGACACGGCGGCGGGCGGCACCCTGCCCGGTTCGGCCAGCGCGGCATGCTCCACGAAGTGCGGGGAGGTCGCGACCTCGGCCAAGGACGGGCCGGTAGCTCCGACGGGTCCCGGTGGCTTCGCCCACGCCGGGCCGCGCCGTTCGGGGTGCTCACGGTCGCGGGAGGCAGTCTCCGGTGCGAGTCCCGGACCGGCCTTGGGGCCTGGGGGCCTGCCCCCGGGAAGGTCCGCCGCGGCGGCGGGCGACGGCGCGGTCCCGCGGTTTTCGGACCCACCGCGACCGTCGCGCTCCGGAACGAGACGACCTAGTTCCACGGAACCTCTCCTCGCTGTCCGCTCAGCGTGTGGCCGCCGAGCCGGGCCTTGGCCTCCAGATAGCCGGCGTTCTCCGCGGTGAGGTGAACGCCGGTGGGCACGACCGCCGCGACGTCGATGCCGAGGGCGCGCAACTGGGCGGTCTTGTCCGGGTTGTTGGTCAGCAGCCGGATCCGGTCGAGGCCGAGGGCGCGCAGCATGGCGGCGGCGGCCGAGTAGTCCCGCTCGTCGGCGCCGCGGCCGATCCTGCGGTTCGCCTCGAAGGTGTCGATCTGCCGGTCCTGGAGCAGATAGGTGTCCAGCTTGTTGTACAGACCGATGCCGCGCCCCTCCTGGCGCAGGTAGAGCACGGCCCCGCCCTCCTCGGCGATCAGCCTCAGCGCCTCGTCCAGTTGGGGGCCGCAGTCACAGCGGGCCGAGCCGAACACGTCCCCGGTGAGGCATTCACTGTGCAGCCGGACCAGGGGTGCCCTGTCGGCCGCGGTACGGGGTGCGGGCAGTACGCAGGCGACGTGCTCGGCGCCGTCCGGCAGCCCGTGGAAGGTGACCAGTTCGGCGCGGCGGCCGGTGGCGCGGTCCAGGGTGACGCCCACTCTGGCGCGCACGGTGGCCGACGCGGAGAGCGTGGTGTCGGGGACGGTGGTGCTCATGCGATCACCATCTCGCCGTCCAGGCGGGCGGACTCGTGCGAGGCCAGCAGTTCCTGCAACCGCAGCGAGCGCACCACCCGTGTCCGGCCGGGGCCGCCGCGTTCCACGACCACCACCCGGCCGTCCCAGCCCGCGGCGGCCATGCGGTCGTCGTCCAGCCGCAGCATGCAGGACAGGCCCTGCCCGAACTCGGCGACCACCCGGCCCGAGGCGAGGGTGCCCGCGTTGTCCCGCCAGTCGACCTCCCAGGCGTACAGCCCGAAGTCGTAACTGCCCGCCAGGACCACCGGCGACTGCGCACTGCCCAGCAGGCCGACGCACTTGACCGACTCGTCCGGACCCAGCAGCGTCTGCGTCTGCCGTACGGTTCCGTCGGACGGGTCCAGCCTGCCGACCTTGACGGTGTGGTCGCGGGAGGCGCTGGCGGCCACCGACCCGCCCAGCCCGGCGACGGCGTTGACCAGGTTGCCGTGCTCCCACAGCACCCTTCGGTCGCGGAACGAGCCGATCGCGACGGTACGGTCGGTGGCCGCGGACAGGAATCCGCCGTCGGGCAGCGCGGCCAGCGACTTCACCGAACCGCCGTGCGCCTCCCATCGGTCGACCACCGCCAGGGTGTCCGGGTCCACGGCGATGAACTCGCCGTTGTAGGTCCCGGCGACCAGCAGTTCACCGTCGAGGCAGAGCGACGGCAGCGGCGCGCCCAGCTGCCCGCTGACCTTGCGGGCGCCGTCGAACGCCACCAGGTGGCCGGAGTACGTTCCGGCGTAGAGCGCACCGTCCCGCACGGCCAGGGAGAGGATCGGGCTGTCCGCTACCTGGAGCACCTCGAAGGCGTCGTCGTCCAGGCCGATCGCCATGACGGCGCCCGAGTCGCAGCCCACCAGCAGCTGGTCGCCGCGCACCGCGAGGGCGTTGGGACCGTGGGTGGGCCGGGCGGGCGCCGCGATCTCGGTGCCGCTGGCCAGGTCGAGGATGTGCGGGCCGCCCCAGAAGCTGCCCGCCGCCACCAGGCCCCGTGCGGCCGACACCGAGCGCGGCCAGACGCGGGCGTCGTCCACCCGGTGCAGTCGCTGTCCGCCCCGGTCGAAGAAGTGCAGCGACCCGTCGTACGCCCCCACCACGAAGCAGGAGTCGTCGTCCGCCCAGTCCACGGTGCGGGCGGCCGAGCTTGAGACCTCGACCGTGCGCACCAACTCCAGCCCGGCGGTGAGCAGGTCGACGGCGCCGTCGTCCCGTGCCACTGCGAGCACCTCTCCGGAACGCGACCAGGCGCAGCCCTCGATGGACGAGGCATAGCGGCGGACGAACCTGGCCCCCGGCGCACCGGGCCCGGCCAGCTCGGTGACCGCCACCATGCCGTCCTCGCCCACGGTGGCGACGGTGCCGCGCACACTGACCGAGACCATCATGCAGTGCGCCTCGTGCGAGCCCACCTCGGTCAGGAAGGCACCGGTGAGCGCGTCCCACATGGTCGCCCGGCCGTCCTCGGAGACACAGATCAGCCGCTCGCCGTCCGGTAGCCAGGCAATGGAGTTGATGTCATCGGTGTGCCGGGCGAGCACGTTCACCAGATCGGTGGAACCGTCGTCCGACACCCGCCATACCGCGACCGTCTTGTCCGCCGACGCCGTGGCCAGCAGCGAGGCGACCGCCGGGTTCCAGGCCGCGGCGTTCACCAGTCTTCGGTGCCGAAGCCGGGCCAGTGTCAGGGGATTTGACGGATCGCTGGTGTCCCATACCAGCGTGGTGCCGTCATAGGAACAGGTCGCCAGACGAAGACCGTCGCCACGCAGGGCGACGTGGGTGAGGGGAGCGGCATGCCCTGTCGAGCTGGCGGGCAGTTCGATCATGCGCATGGTGATGGCTTTCTAGGCGAAGACCACAGGACGGAAGGGGAGATGAGCTGTGCAGCGATCTCACCGAATCGTGTGGCAGCGCCGGTACGGCGAACAAAGGGCGCCGAACTACTTCGTCATATGCCAGAGAGGACACGGCCGTTCGGCCGCGCCCTCATCGCACCGGTTCCAGTCAGCGGCGGGTCGCCCGCCGCCACGGCGGGTTTCCCCGCGGGCAGGCGCGAAGCCCCGCCTTGCTTGCTCAGCGGAGCTGCTGCAGCAGTTCCTTGACGAACTTGACGGACTCCCTGGGCGGTTCTGCCTCCGCGCACAGGCGGTCCATCACACTCAGGTAGTTGTCGACCTCGTCCAGCTTGTCGAGATAGAGCGCGCTGGTGAGCTGCTCCAGGTAGACGATGTCGGGCAGGTCCGGTTCCTGGAAGCGCAGGATGGTGATCGGGCCGCCCGCCGCGGCGATTCCGCCCAGGTGGAACGGGGCGACCTGCAAGGTGATGTTCGGCAGCTCGGCCGCCTTGAGCAGATGCTCCAGCTGGGTCCGCATCGCCTCGGCGCCTCCCAGCGGACGGCGCAGCGCGGCCTCGTCCACGACGGCCCACAGCCGGGGCGCGTTGGGCGCGGTCAGCAGGCGCTGGCGGGCCATGCGCAGTTCGACCCGGCGGTCGATCTCACGCAGCGAGGCGTTCGGGTAGCCGAGCCGGGTGACGGAGCGTGCGTACTGCTCGGTCTGGAGCAGGCCGGGGATGAACTGGACCTCGTAGGTCCGGATGATCGAGGCGGCCTCTTCCAGACCGATGTGCGTCTCGAACCAACTGGGCAGCACATCGCCGTACTGGTTCCACCAGCCGGGAGTGCTCGCCTGGCGGGCCAGGGTGAGGTAGTCGGCGCGTTCCTGCTCGTCCAACACGCCGTAGAGGGTGAGCAGATCGGAGACGTCGCGCTCCTTGAAGCTCACCCGGCCGAGTTCCAGACGGCTGATCTTGGCGTGCGAGCCGCGGATCGCGTCGCCCGCCGCCTCCCGGGTGATCCCGCACTGCTCGCGGAGCCTGCGCAGTTGGGTGCCCAGCACGATGCGCAGGACGGTGGGTCCGCCCCTCGGGTGTTCGAGGTAGCGCCTTATTGACGCTTCTTCGCTCGGCCGCATCATGGCGGACATTCCAACTCTCCTGTGCGACTGGGTACTTCCCCCAAGTCTGGCATCCGCGCCGCCCTCCGGTACAGCCGTGGGCGACACGGATGCGCTCCGTGTTGATCGTCGCGGTCCGGCTCAGCCGACCAGGGAGTCGAAGTCGCCGTCCTTCGCCCCGCCGATGAAGGCGATCATCTCCTCACGGGTGTAGATCAGCGCGGGCCCTTCGGGGTGGCGGGAGTTGCGGACCGCGTACTGGCCGTCGGGCAGCGCGGCGAGTTCCACGCAGTTGCCACTGGGGTTGCTCCGACGGCTCTTTCGCCAGACCGCCCCCTCGATCCGAGTGGCCTGCACACCGTTGTCGATCTGCTGCATCCCCGTCGCTCCTTTGCCGCCGCGCACGGTGACCACCGGGTGAGCCGCGCATAACTGACGCTGCATCAACTTCCCGTGCACGTGCATCCGTTCTTGCAGATGTACTTACCGGTGTCCTTACGACTGTAATTGCAGATGTGCTTGCAGCGCCACCGCGCATCGGGGGATAGTGGACCCGGGAGGCCCGTCCGCAACGACTGCCCGAGAGGTTCCACGGAGATCGTGATGACCACACATCCGGCCGATTCAGCAGGCAACGCCGCACCCGACGGTTCCGGCAGGCACTGGCTGGCAATGGCCGCGAGGGGGGCCTTCCCGCTGGATGACAACGGCCAGGGGCCGAGTGGGTTCGCCGCCTGCGGTTTGGCCGGCGACCTCGAAGCGGCAGGCCAGGCACGCCAGTTCACCCGCTCCACGTTGACCGGCTGGGGCATGCCCGCCCTGGTGGACAACGCCGCGATCATCGTCTCCGAACTGCTGAGCAACGCCATGCGGTACGGACTGACGACATCGGCCCAACTGCCCGTGCAGCCGCACCCGGTCTGGCTCGGACTGCTGCGCCGGGGCACCACCGTGCTGTGCGCGGTGTGCGATCCCGGTACCGGCGTGCCGGTGCTCAAGGAGCCCGACTACCTCGCGGAGTCCGGGCGCGGGCTGCACGTCATCGACGCGCTCAGCGAGGCATGGGGCTGGACGCCGCCGGACCGCGGTGGAAAGGTGGTGTGGGCGGCGGTCTCGGCCGGATGAACGGTCAGAGCTTGCGGGCCACTCCCCCGTACAGCGGGATGTCGGTGGGCGACAGCGATCCTGCCTCGATGTCCCCGTCGTCCGGGCGCCAGCGCTGCACCACCTCGACGCCGGGTTCCACCAGCTCCAACCCGGCGAAGAATTCGGCCACTTCGGCCTTGCTGCGGGCGCTCACCGTGGAGCCGGTGCGCTGGAAGTCCTCCGCGATCTCCTCCAGCGCCCGCCGCTCGAAGTCATCGGTCACATGGGTGAGCGCCAGGAAGCTGCCGCTGGGCAGCGCATCGAGCAGCCGGGCCACGATCCGGTACGGGTCGCACTCCTTCGGTAACCAGTGGAGCACCGCGACCAGGGTGAGCGCGACGGGCCGGCCCAGATCGAGGGTGCGGGACAACTCGGGGTGGGCCAGTATGTCCTCCGGTCGGCACAGGTCACCGTGCAGATACGCGGTGCGGCCGTCGGGATGGCTGGTGTGCAGGGCGCGGGAGTGGGTGAGCACGATGGGGTCGTTGTCGGCGTAGACGATCCGCGACCGCGGGTCGACGGCCTGCACCACCTCGTGCAGGTTGGGCGAGGTGGGAATGCCGGTGCCGATGTCCAGGAACTGCCGAACCCCCGCCTCTTCGGCGAGATAGTGGGCCGCGCGGTGCATGAAGGCGCGGTTCTGCCGGGCGATCAGTGCGGAGTTGGGCAGGGCGAGCAGCGTCCGCTGGGCGGCCTCGCGATCCGCCGCGTAGTTGGTCTTGCCGCCGAGCAGGAAGTCGTACACCCGGGCGGCGTGCGGTCGGTCGGTGTGCAGTTCCACGGGCGCGCCCGCCCCTGACCGCATCCACTCCGGACCACGCCCCATCGCCCGCACGTCCCTTCCGCGCCCCAAGATCATGTCAACGCCCTTGCCAGGCTAGCCTGTTGGGGCGGATTCCCGCGCCCTTCAGCCGGGCTCCGGGGCGGTGATCACCCGTAGGCCGCGGTCGGTGAACTCGCGGCGGGTCTGCTCGTCGGCGCCGTCGTCGGTGATGAGGGTGTCGAACAGGTCGCAGGTGCCGATGGAGGCGAAGGCGCGCACACCGAGCTTGGACGAGTCGCAGACCACCACCGGACGGGTGGCGCGCTCGGCCATCAACCGGTTCACCCGGGCCTCGCGCTCGTCGGGCACGGTGGCACCGACCCGCGGGTCCAGGCCGTTCACCCCGATGAACGCGAGGTCCATGGTGACCTCGCGCAGTACCAGGTCACTGTAGGGGCCGACCAGTTCGTAGGAGCGGGGCTGGGCGACACCGCCGGTCAGCACGATCTTGATCTGCGGACGTACGGCGAGTTCGTTGGCGATGTTCAGGGCGTTGGTGACGACCGTCAGATGCGGATCGGGACCGGCCTCCGCCAGGTCCGGGCGGCTCGCCAGGGTGCGGGCGATCTCGGTGGTGGTGGTGCCGCCGCTGAGGCCCACCACGCTGCCGCGCGGCACCATGGCGCTCGCGGCCTGGGCGATCCGTCGCTTCTCCGCGGCGCGTTGGCTGCCCTTGTAGCGTATGGGCAGGTCGTAGGCGACGGAACTGAGCACCGCACCACCGCGGGTGCGGGTCAGCAACTGCTGTTCCGCGAGGGTGTCCATGTCCCGGCGTACGGTGGCGGCGGACACACCCAGCTGCGCGGCGGCCTCCTCGACCCCCATCTGCCCTCGCTGGCCGAGCAGTTCGAGCAGGGTGGTCAGTCGTTCGTGCCGCAAGTTCGCCTCCCGCGGGGTTCGGGGTGATTGCTTTCTGGGGGCAGGCCCTCAGACCCCTTGCATTCTCGGGCAAGCCCCCGGGCCCCTTCCGCGCGGGTTCGCGGTGGTGCGGGTGGTCGGGGGTCAGCTGGGGATGGGCTCGGGCGCGGGGGTGGTGATGACGCGCAGCAGGTCGGCCGCCGCCTCCGTGACCGCCTCGCGGGCCGGGCCCACGTACTTGCGGGAGTCGACCAGGGCCGGGTCCCCGGCCAGCCGTCGCCGTACCTCGGCGGTGAAGGCGGCGACCAGGTGGGTGGAGACGTTGATCTTCGTCATCCCGGCCGCGACGGCCCTGCGGATCTCCTCGTCCGGCACGCCCGACGAGCCGTGCAGCACCAGCGGCACCGGCAGCCGGTCGCGCAGCCTGGCGATCAGTTCCTTGTCGAGTTCCACGGTGCGCTCGCGCATGGCGTGCGAGGAGCCGACGGCCACCGCCAGCGCGTCGACTCCGGTGGCGCGCACGAACGACAGCGCCTCGTCCGGATCGGTCCTGGCGCCCGGTGCGTGCACTCCGTCCTTGCCGCCCACCTCCCCCAACTCGGCTTCCACATAGACCTTCCGGTCATGGCACCAGGCGGTCAGCTCACCGGTCGTCGCCACGTTGCGGTCGTACGGCAGTGCCGAGGCGTCCACCATGACCGAGCCGATGCCCGCCGCGACGCCCTCGCGCAGCAGCGCCGGATCGGTGATGTGGTCCAGGTGCACGGCGATGGGGGCGCTGCTCGCCTCGGCCAGGGCCAGCGTGGCCCGGGCGAGCGGCAGCAGGCTGCCGTGGTAGCGGACGCAGTTCTCGCTGATCTGGAGGATCAGCGGCGCTCCGGCGCGCTCCGCCGCGGCGACCAGCGCCTCGGCCGTCTCCAGGTGCAGTACGTTGAAGGCGGCGGCGCCGCTGCCCGCGGCGACGGCGTCCCGCATCACGGACGCGGTGGTTGTCAGCGGCACGGCACGGTCCTCTCCGAGTTGTCCGTCAGGTTCTCGCGATCACGCGTTCAGGATGACGGACCGGGTCAGCGCGCGCGGCCTGTCGGGATCGAGGCCGCGGGACCTGGCCCGCTCCAGCGCCACCCGCTGCACCAGCGCCAGTTCGGCCAGCGCGTCCCGGTCGTGGTGCACGAACAGCGCGCCGGTACGTCCCACGTCCGCCGCCAACTCGCCGCTTTCGGGGCCGAGCACCCAGGTGACCCGGCCCGGTGCGGCGATGGCGATCGGGCCGTGCCGGTACTCCAGCAGGGGGTACGCCTCGGTCCAGCTCTGCGACGCCTCGCGCATCTTGAGCGCGGCCTCGTTCGCCAGACCGTACGTCCAGCCGTGGCCCAGGAAGGTGAACTGCTCGGCCTTCACCCATGCCGGGTCGATCGGCTGGCGCAGCGCGTCCGCCACATCGCGTACCGCGCCGTCCACATCCTCGCCGAGGTGGCGGCGGAGCAGCAGCAGCGCGGAGGTGGCGAAGCGGGTCTGCACCACCGACTTCTCGTCGGCGAACGGCAGCCCCACGACGGTGTCGCACACCTCGGTGATGGGGGTGTGCTGGTCGCCGACGACGGCGACGGTGCGGGTACGTCCCTTCAACAGGCCCATCAGCCGCAGCAGTTCGGTGGTGGTGCCGGAGCGGGTGATGGCCAGCACGGTGTCGTAGCCGCGGCCGACGAACGCCTGGCCCGCGGCGAACGCCTCCGAGGCGGCGAAGGCGTCGGTGACACCGTGCCCGGCGCGCTCGCGCAGCGCCGCGTAGGACTGCGCCATGAACCACGACGTACCGCAGCCGACGACGGCGACCCGCTCACCGGGGGCGGGCAGCGGGACGTCGGCGGCGGCGATCTCGGCGGCATGCCGCCATGCGTCCGGCTGGCTGTCGATTTCCTGCGCCATGTACTCGATCGCGGCCATCGATCCTTCTCTCCGGCTCTGAGTGATTTCTGATGCGCGAAGTAGGCGCACTTCGATCAGCATCGCGCAAGAGCGGCCGTCTGTCCACGTTCCCCCGACCCAGGGGCCGGATGCGGCGAGCCTGTTGACAGATGCTCAGTAGGGCCTGGATATTTGCAAAATCGATCAGCACAACCCCCAAAACCAATCACGGTGGTTGCCGCTATGCCTCACCTGCCCCAGGTGTCCCCCACTGCCGCGCCGCGCTCCGGCGCCTACCGCACCGGTCGGCTGATCGCGCTGACCGGCGCCCTGGTGGGGGTGATCTACGGCTATGACACGGGCAGCATCTCGGGTGCCCTGGTCTTCCTGAGCAGGGACTTCCACCTCGGCTCCACCGAACAGGGCCTGGTCAACAGCGTTCTGGTGGTGGGCTCGATCCTGGGGGCGGTCGCGGGCGGCCGGATCGCCGACGCGTTGGGCCGCCGTAGGACGATGGTGCTGGTGGCCGCCGCCTACGCGGTGTTCGTCGCCCTGTCCGCGTTCGCGCCCAACGTGGCCGTGCTGGACGCGATGCGCTTCCTGCTCGGTGTGGCGATCGGCGTGTGCATCGTCGCGGCACCGCTGTACATCGCCGAGTCCACTCCGGCCCGTATCCGGGGCGCCGCGACCGCCACCTACCAGGTGGCCTGCGTCGCGGGCATCACCATCACCTACTTCGTCAACTGGGGCCTGGCGGACGGCGGTCACTGGCGGTGGATGCTCGGTCTGTCCGCCGTCCCCGCCGCGCTCATCGCCGTTCCGCTGCTGCTCCTGCCGGACACCCCGCGCTGGTACGTGCTCAGGGGCCGGGACGCGGAGGCGGTGCGGGTGCTGCGGCTGGTCGACCCCGATGTCGACGCGGAGTCGGAGACCCGGGCCATCGCGGCGGAGATCCGCCAGGAGCGCGGCGGGCACGGCGGCCTGGCAGCCATGTTCCGGCCGCCGTACGCCCGGGCCACGGTGTTCGTGCTGGCGCTGGGCTTCTTCTGCCAGATCACCGGCATCAACGCGGTCACGTACTACAGTCCCGAGATCTTCCAGAAGATGGGCTTCACCGGCAGCGGCCAGAACTTCCTGCTGCCGTCCATCGTGGAACTCGCCTCGCTGGTGGCCACCGTGCTGGCGCTGTTCATCGTGGACCGGTTCGGGCGGCGGGTGGTGCTGTTCTGCGGGATCGGCACCATGCTGGGCGCTCTGGTGGTGCTCACCGCCGTCTTCGGGCTCACCTCGCTGCACGGGGCGGCGACCTGGGTGGGCTTCACCGCGCTGCTGCTGTTCACGGCCGCGTTCAACTTCGGCTTCGGCTCGCTGATCTGGGTCTACGCGAGCGAGGCGTTCCCGTCCCAGCTGCGCTCCATGGGCGCCTCGGCGATGCTCACCGCGGACCTGGTGGCGAACTTCCTGATCGCGCAGTTCTTCCCGTCGCTCATCGACCGGGTGGGCGCCACCTGGACGTTCGCGGGCTTCGCGGTACTGGCGCTGCTGGCCATCGTGTTCGTGGCCCGGATGGCGCCGGAGACCAAGGGGCGGCGGCTGGAGGAGATCCAGTCGTACTGGCGCAACGGCGGCCGGTGGCCCTCGGTCGACCGGTCAGCCGACGCTCTGGCGGCGGCGGTTGGCGCCGCGCGCCGGGGCGAGGGCTAGCAGCTTCTTCCCGGGGGTTCTCCCCGGCTCCCGTTTTCCGAGGCCTTCGCCCCTTCCGGGGCTTCGGTCCCCGGCCCTTCCCTCAACCGGAGGTTGTCATGTTCGCGAAAATAGCGGTAGCCGCCGCGCTCGCGCTCGTCACACCCGCGGCACTGCCCAGCGCCCCCGCCGCGCACTCCAGCGGCTACCAGGGCCTGGCCGCCACACCGCCCATGGGCTGGAACGACTGGTCGTACTACCAGTGCGGCATCAACGAGAAGCTCATCCTGGACCAGGGCAGGGCCCTGGTCCGCAGCGGGCTGGCCGCCAAGGGGTACAACACCGTCACCACGGACGACTGCTGGATGACCAAGGACCGCGACGCCTCCGGCAACCTCGTCTCCGATCCGCAGAAGTTCCCGGACGGCATGGCCTACGTCGGACGCCAACTGCACGCCATGGGGCTGAAGTTCGGCATCTACGAGGACGCCGGCACCCAGACCTGCGGCGGCTACGCGGGCAGTTGGCAGCACTACGACGCCGACGCCAGGCTGTTCGCCAAGTGGGGCGTCGACTACCTCAAGCTCGACGGCTGCAACGTGCCCTCCGTTCCCGGCCAGTCCGACGAGGAGACCTACCGTCAGGCGTACGCCGGAATGAGCCGGGCGCTGCGCGACAGCGGCCGCAGGATCGTCTTCTCCGAGTCCGCCCCCGCGTACTTCCAGGGCACCTCCGACTGGTACACGGTGCTCGGCTGGGTGGCCAGGTACGGCAACCTGTGGCGCGAGGGCACCGACATCGCCCTCGGGCAGGAGAGCGGCGCGGCCAAGTGGAGGAGCTTGCTGGGCAATTACGACTACAACGCGCCGCTGGAGAAGTACGCGGGCCCCGGGCACTGGAACGACCCGGACTTCCTGCTGGTCGGCGACCGCGGCCTGACCGCCGACGAGTCGCAGACGCAGATGACGCTGTGGGCGGAGATGGCCGCACCGCTGATCAGCAGCACCGACCTGACCAGGCTCTCTGCCCAGGCGCTGGCGATCCTCGGCAACCGCGACATCATCGCGGTCGACCAGGACCGCCTGGGCGTACAGGCCACCAGGGTGGTGCACACCGACACCCATGACGTGCTCACCAGGCCGCTGGCGAACGGCGACCGCGCCGTGGTCTTCCTCAACCGCGGCGACACCCCGCTCGCCATCAGCGCCCCGGCCAGCGCCCTCGGCTTCGGCAACGCCCAACACCTGTACGGCAAGGACCTGGTGACCAAGCGCACCAGCCGGTACGGCGGTTCGGTCACCGTCCAGGTCAGGCCGCACGCCACGGTGATGCTCCGGCTGCACGCGTCCTGAGCGCGCACGGGTCCCTGGGCGCGGCCGCGCCCAGGGACCCGTGCGGGCCACCGGTGCTGCCGCCGCCGGATCCGCGTTCACGCGTGGGGGGATCGGCGGGTCCCGACGACGGGCGCCGGCTGCCTGCCACCACCGACCGGGCCACCCGTCGGCTGGCGTTCCACCCTCCCAGCACCCGCCCGCGGCCAACACCCACCGCTCGACGGGGAGCGCACCTCCTACCGGAGGTACCCGATCAGACCTGGGAACGAGGGCCTGACGGCCATGTCACCCGGCGACTTATGACGGACGGTAAACGGGCCGCTACGAATTGACTCTTCTGAGGCGATTCGGGCTGCGGTACGGTCACGCAGAGCATTTCTCATGGTTGTCGCACAGGTTTGGTGAGCAGGGCGGGAAACGCCGCATGACTGAAGTGGAAGCCCCTTCCCCGGTACGGGTGCTGATCGTCGACGACGAGACGCTGATCAGATCCGGGCTGGCCATGATCCTGGGCAGCGCGCCGGACATCACGGTGGTGGCCAGCTGCGAGGGGGCCCAGGCGCTCGCCGCGGTGCGCGACGAACAACCCGACGTGGTGCTGCTGGACATCCGGATGCCGGACGTGGACGGGCTCACCGTGCTGCGGCGGCTCACCGAGCTGCCCGACCCGCCGTACGTCGCGATGCTCACCACCTTCGACACCGACGAGTACCTCGGCGAGGCGCTGCGGCTCGGCGCGTCGGGATTCCTGCTCAAGGACACCGACCCGGAGATCCTGGTGCGCTCGGTGCGCGCGGTGGCCACCGGTGCGGGCTGCCTGTCCCCCTCGGTGGTGCGAAGGCTGCGCCATCCCGCCAGGGCCGGGGCGTCGTACCAGGCCAGTGAGGCCGTCAGCGCGCTGTCACCGCGCGAGCGGCAGGTACTGGCGTATGTCGGGCAGGGGCTGTCCAACGCGGAGATCGGCGCCCGGATGCACATAGCGGTGGCCACCGTGAAGGACTACGTCCGGGCCGTGCTGACCAAGTTGGGGGTGGCGAACCGGATCCAGGCCGCCGTGCTGGCGGACCGGGTGGGGCTGGTCGAGGAGCAGGAACCGTGAGGCGCCGGGCAGGCGAGGCACAGACGATGCCGTTCCTGCGGTTCCTGTGGCGTACCCACTGCCGCTGGCAGCCGCGCGCCATCGACCTCGGCCTGGTGGCGCTGGCCGGTCTGGACGCCGCACTGAACTATCCCCCACCGCGCGACTGGCACTTCTACGCGTCACTGGGCGCCGCCGCCATCCTGCTGCTTCGGCGGCGCTGGCCGCGCACCGTGCTGCTGGCCACCCTGCCCGGACTGTACGCGGGCAACGCGCTGATCGCCGCCATGGTCGCCGCCTACACCGTGGCCAGGACCGAGCGACCGGTACGGCACAAGGCGCTGACCGCGCTGGTGGTGGCCGCGGGGGCGTTCATCCCCTGGCCGATCACCGGGTTCTCCAAGGAGACGCTGAGCGACCTGGTGCAGCAGCTGATCTACGCGGTGATGCTGGGCGCCGGTCCGGTGATGCTGGGGCTGCTCGCCCAGACCAGGAAGGACCTGTCGGACCGGATCGCGGAGCTGGCGACGCTACGTGACCACGAACGGGCGCTGCACGCACAGACGGTGATAGCCAGGGAGCGGGCGCGGATCGCCCGGGAGATGCACGACGTGGTCTCGCACCAGGCGGGCCTGATCGCCGTGCAGGCGGGCGCGCTGGAGGTCACCGCGCGCGATCCGGACGTGAAGGAGGTCGCCGGAACGCTGCGCGGGCTGGCGGTGGCCACGTTGGAGGAGCTGCGCAGCATGATCCTGGTGCTGCGGGCGGCCGGGGCCGGGCCGACGGAGCTCGCGCCACAGCCCACCCTCGCCGATCTGCCCGCGCTGGTGGACGCCTCCGAGGTGGACGCCCAGCTGCGGATCGAGGGCGCGGACGGCATGCTGCTGCCCGAGCCGGTGGAGCGGGCCGCCTACCGCACGGTGCAGGAGGCGCTGACCAACGTCCGCAAGCACGCCCCCGGGGCGGCCACCACCGTGTCGGTGCGGGTCGCGCCGGAGTCGCTGCGGGTGTGCGTGCGCAACGGCCCGGCCAGCGCTCACGCGCCGCGGCCCGATCTGCCGGGCGGCGGCCACGGCATCGTGGGCCTGCGGGAGCGGGCCACGCTGCTCGGCGGCACGCTGACGGCCGGGCCGGAACCGGACGGCGGCTTCGCGGTGCGGTTGAGCCTGCCGCTGGGCTGAGCGCCGGGCCCGACACCGCGGCCAGCCCGGCGGACGGTCATCCACTGGTGATCGCCCCGGGGGCGGTGCACTCTGGAATCGACGGCCGGTCGCGGGCGCGAAGAGGAGAGCTGCCATGGCACGCTCAGTCGGTATTGACCTCGGTACGACGAACTCCGTGGTGTCCGTCCTGGAGGGTGGTGAGCCCACGGTCATCACCAACACGGAGGGGGCCCGCACCACCCCGTCGGTGGTGGCCTTCGCCAAGAGCGGCGAGGTGCTCGTCGGCGAGATCGCCAAGCGCCAGGCCATCACCAACGTGGAACGCACCGCCCGCTCGGTCAAGCGCCACGTGGGCGACCCGAACTGGCGCTTCCCGGAGACCGGGGACATCGACGGCAAGCGCTACACCGCCCAGGAGATCTCCGCCCGGGTGCTGCAGAAGCTCAAGCGCGACGCGGAGGCGTACCTGGGCGAGGACGTCACGGACGCCGTGATCACCGTGCCCGCCTACTTCAACGACGCGCAGCGCACCGCCACCAAGGAGGCGGGCGAGATCGCCGGGCTGCGGGTGCTGCGGATCATCAACGAGCCGACCTCCGCCGCCCTCGCCTACGGCCTGGACAAGGAGAACGACCAGACCATCCTCGTCTTCGACCTGGGCGGCGGCACCTTCGACGTGTCGCTGCTGGAGATCGGCGAGGGCGTGGTCGAGGTGAAGGCCACCCACGGCGACACCCATCTGGGCGGTGACGACTGGGACGAGCGGATCGTGGAGCACCTGGTCAAGCAGTTCAAGAACGCCCACGGGGTGGACCTGTCCAAGGACAAGATGGCGGTGCAGCGGCTGCGCGAGGCCGCCGAGCGGGCCAAGATCGAGCTGTCCTCGTCCACCGAGACCTCGATCAACCTGCCGTACATCACGGCGTCCGCCGAGGGCCCGCTGCACCTGGACGAGAAGCTGACGAGGGCGCAGTTCCAGCAGCTCACCGCAGACCTGCTGGAGCGCTGCAAGGAGCCGTTCCACGCCGCGGTCAAGGACGCGCGGATCAAGGTCTCCGATCTGAACCATGTGATCCTGGTCGGCGGTTCGACCCGGATGCCCGCGGTGACCGACCTGGTCAAGGAGTTGACCGGCAAGGAGCCGCACAAGGGCGTCAACCCGGACGAGGTCGTGGCGATCGGCGCCAGCCTCCAGGCCGGTGTGCTCAAGGGTGAGGTCAAGGACGTCCTGCTGCTGGACGTCACGCCGCTGTCGCTCGGTATCGAGACCAAGGGCGGCATCATGACCAAGCTGATCGAGCGCAACACCACGATCCCGACGAAGCGTTCGGAGATCTTCACCACGGCCGAGGACAACCAGCCGTCGGTGCAGATCCAGGTCTTCCAGGGTGAGCGTGAGATCGCCGCGTACAACAAGAAGCTCGGCATGTTCGAGCTGACCGGTCTGCCCCCGGCGCCGCGCGGCGTACCGCAGATCGAGGTCACCTTCGACATCGACGCCAACGGCATCATGCACGTCTCCGCCAAGGACCTGGGGACGGGACGCGAACAGCGGATGACGGTCACCGGTGGCTCCGCGCTGCCGAAGGACGACATCGACCGCATGATGCGCGAGGCCGAGCAGTACGCGGAGGAGGACCACAAGCGCCGCGAGGCGGCCGAGACCCGCAACCAGGCCGAGCAGCTCGTCTACCAGACCGAGAAGTTCCTCAAGGACAACGAGGAAAAGGTCCCGGGCGAGGTCAAGACCGAGGTCGAGACCGCCGTCGGTGAGCTGAAGGAGAAGCTCAAGGGCGAGGACGTCGCCGAGATCCGCACCGCCACCGAGAAGCTGGCCACCACCAGCCAGAAGCTGGGCCAGGCGATGTACGCCGCGGCGGGCGAGGGCACCGGAGCCACCACCGGCGGCGACACCGGCGCCTCGGGCGAATCCGGCGGCAAACCGGAGGACGAGGTAGTGGACGCCGAGATCGTCGACGAGGACAAGCCCAAGGGAGGCACCGGATGACCCACCCCACCGGCTCCCCGCCCGGGACGCGGCTACCGGTACCGGTGTCCGCCCCGTACGACCCGCGCGCCCACCCGACCGACCCGGTGCTGCGCCTGCGGCCCCCGTCCAGCACGGCGACGCAGACCGGACCCGGCCAGCTCGGCACCCAACTGGCCGAGCGCACCGCGGACTTGCAGCGGGTGAAGGCGGAGTACGACAACTACCGCAAGCGGGTGCGGCGCGACCGGCTGGCGGTGCGCGAGATCGCGGTCGCCAACGTGGTGCGCGAGTTGCTGCCGGTGCTGGACACCGTGACGCAGGTGCGGCGTCACGGCGACATGACCGACGGGTTCGTCGCGGTCAGCGACGCGTTGGAGACGCATCTGGCCGCGCTCGGCCTGCGGTCGTTCGGCGAGCCCGGGGAGGCGTTCGATCCCACCGTGCATGAGGCGCTGTCGCAGTCCCGCTCTGCCGACGTCGACCGTCCGACCTGCGCGCAGGTGCTGCGGCCTGGGTACCGGCTGGGCGATCAGCTGCTGAGCCCGGCGTTGGTGATCGTGGCGGCGCCGTCGGAGCCCGGCTGAGGTTGGTTCGGCACCGCATGCATCCGCCGGGCGGGTTGCTTGCCCTCGCGGCGGGATGACGTTCCTGGGACAAGCCCCCGGAACCCCTGAACCCCGCTCAGCGTGCCAGTGCCCGGGGGCTGCGTACGGTGTCGCCGCCCGGCACCGGGGCTGAGGGGTCGGCGCCCAGCTCCACGATGCGGTTGCGCTCGTCCACGTGCACCACGCGCGGCCGCAGCGTCCTGGCCTCGGCGTCGTCCACCTGCGCGTAGCTGATCAGGATGACCAGGTCGCCGGGGTGCACCAGATGCGCCGCCGCACCGTTGATGCCGATGACGCCGGAGCCCCGCTCGCCCTCGATGACGTAGGTCTCGAGCCGGGAGCCGTTGGTGATGTCGACAATGTGGACAAGCTCGCCCGGCAGCAGGTCGGCGGCCTCCATCAGCTCGGCGTCGACCGTCACCGATCCCACGTAGTGCAGGTCGGCTTCGGTCACCGTGGCACGGTGGATCTTGGACTTGAACATGGTACGCAACATCGGTGCACTCCTACAGGCAGGCTCCCTGCCTGCCTTTTTGCAGGTCAAGGGCCGTTTCCACATCTTACAGCCAGTCGCGTGTCCAGGCAGCGTTCCCCGGGTTCTACCGGACTCATGCTGACCCAATGCCGACTTCCCTGACGCGACATCAGGCATCGACGGGGGCGGATATCCCGTTGTGGGGACCAAGAGCACGGCCATAAGGTCCCGGCATGTCCCTACGTGTTCGTATGCGTCAAGCCCTCCCGGAAGCGATGCGCGCCCGCGACAAGGCCGCCGTGAGCGCACTGCGCTCAACGCTCGCCGCACTGGACAACGCGGAGGCCGTGCCGGTGGACGAAGCCGAGACGCGGGGCCTGGCCCTCGAACAGTCACCGGTCGGTGTCGGCGCCACCGAGGCCGCGCGACGTGAGCTGAGCGAGTGCAACGTGGCGGATATCGTGCGAGCCGAGGCCACCGAACGACTCGAAGCCGCAGCGCAGTTGACCGCACCCGCTCACGCTGACCGAGTCGCGCAGCTCCGTGCAGAGGCCGCTGTACTGCATCGCTTCCTCGACGGCCACGGCACCCCGTAACGATCGGCATCGAAAAGTGGGAGCCACCCCTGTCAGGGGACACCGGGTATCCGGTGACATCGGGCGGTGCCGGGATGAGGCCGGGTGAGACGCGGCACGGCTGTCCGCCGACGTGGCATCGATTAACGACAAGCCTCCGCGTGGCCTGCGCGTCCGCGTCGCCGACCACGTCACCGCCTTCGCCTGAGCTCGCGCGTCTTCATGCCAGCACGGTGATCACGCCGGGTCGCCGCTTACAGCTCGGCTGACGTCCTTACTCGTGAACAAAGCCACCGGCACGAGCGCGTAAGCGCCGCCCTCTCGTGCGAGACCACGGTCTCGCACAGACCGCACAACTCGGGCTGGAGCACGCTTGGTTCGCTGTTGTCCGCCACCTGTCCCGTCACGCCACTTGCCGAGTGCGTCGCTCCCGTGAACGAAGAGGCGGCCCCTCGTCCCGAGGTACGTGCCTGCGCACCCGTGGTACCGAGCGGGGCGAGGGTGCCCCGCGCCGTCAGGACGGGCGGTGCGCACCGCCCGCGTGGGCGGTGGCGCCCCGGCGGCGGGTGGCCCGGTGCTGGCCGCTGGCGCCACGCTGCCTGCGGTGCCGGCCGCGCACGCGACGACGGGTGGCGCTGCGGCTGGTGGCCGCGGCGGCCGCCATGGCGCCGACCGACAGCATGATGGAGAAGCCGATCATCGCGGGCTGCAACCTGACGTGCTGGATGACCATGCTGAACGCGATCGAGGGCGCGCCCATGCCGATGTAGGAGATGACGAAGAACATCGCCAGCACACCGGCGCGGGACGTGGGGGCGGCGGCCATGGCGACCTGGCTGACCGCGCCCTTGAACAGCAGCCCCGCGCCCGCGCCCGCGATCCCGGCCGCCACCAGGAACAGCGTCAGCGTCGGGTGGTAGAGGGAGACCGCGGTCAGTGCCATACCGCCCGGGAAGAGCACCACGCCGATCTTCATCAGCCGGACCAACGGCAGTGTGCCCAGCGCCAGTTGGGCGATCGCGGAGGCGGCGAACATGGTGAACGGCGCGACGCCCGCGATGGCGTGCGAGGTGATGTGCAGCTGGCCGCGGATGATGATCGCGCCGAGCGAGGAGAACAGGCCCAGCGCCGCGAAGGCGAAGAACCCCACCACGGAGGCGGCGGCGAACGCCGGACCGGCACCGGGCCGCAGCGCGAAGCGGACCGGCTGCTGCTGTGCGGGCAGTTCCAGGTCGACGGTCTCCGGGGTGCTCAACACCAGGACCAGGAAGACCAGCATGGCGACCGCCCACAGCGCGTACGGGGTGATCAGCGGTGCCGGGGCCCACTCCGCCAGCAGCCCGGCTATCAGCGGTCCGAGCGCCAGGCCGCCGAGGTTCGCGGCGGCGGCCACCAGGCCGGGCACCGGTGAACCCTCACGGTCCGGATGGGCCTCGTGGTACAGGTCGGCCAGATATGTGGTGGCGGTGGAGGCCATCAGGCCCACCGCCACACCGGTCAGCGTGCGGCCGACGATCAGGCCGGGCAGCGCGGGCCAGGCGAGCAGGATCACCGACGCGAAGGTGGCCACCAGCAGTGCGGGCACCACGATGCGGCGTCTGCCGAAACGATCCGACAGATGCCCCAGGGTCAGGAAGCTCGCCGCCGCACCGACCACCATCACCGCGAACGCCACCGTGACGACGGTCGGACCGAAGTGGTCGCGCGCCTGGTACAGCGGCCACAGCGGAGTCGGCAGGGTGCCGAAGGCCATCAGCACCATGAACGCCATCGCCACGAACCAGAACCCGGTGCCGTGCGAAGCCCGGGAGGTTCGCGGAGGCTTCATGGCCGGAGCACCGCGGTCCTCGGTGGCTGGCTCGTACTGGTAGGCCACTGGTTCGGTCGTGGTCACTTCTGTCGTCTCCCGTTCTCCGTGACGGCCGTCGTGCTGTTCGGGCCGTACATACGAGTCAACAGGCCGGTTCCCACTACCTGTTTCAACTCAGGGAGATGGGGATCGCATATTTTCCATCTCTGCCAGAGATAATGGCGTGATGGAGCTCCGGCATCTGCGCCACTTCGTGGCCCTCGCGGAAGAACGCAACTTCACCCGGGCCGCCGCCCGCGAACTCATCGTCCAGTCCGGACTGTCCTCCTCCGTACGCGCGTTGGAGAAGGCCCTGGGCACGGTGCTGTTCGTCCGCGGCACCCGCCCGGTACGGCTCACCGCGGAGGGCGAGGCGCTGCTGCCCGCCGCCCGGCACGCGCTGGAGGCCGCAGAGGCGGCCCGCCAGGTGGTGCACGACGTCAAGGGCGTGCTGACCGGTCAGCTGCGTATCGGCGCGTTGCAGACCAGTCAGCATCTGGTGCCGCTGGCCCGCTGGCTGGCCGAATTCGCCCGCGCCCACCCGGGGTTGGACATCACCCTCCAGCAACTGGCCGCGTTGCCCATGCTCCAGATGGTCGCCGAGGGCGAACTCGACTGCGCCCTGGTGTCCGCGGTGCCCGGCCACACCGCCGACCTGCGGGTCATCCCGCTGGCCGCCGAACCGCTGCTGCTGGCCTGCCGGTCCGACCATCCGCTCGCCGACGCCGAGTCGCTCACCCTGGACATGCTGGACGGCGAACGGTTCGTGGAGACCCGCCCGGAGTGGGCCAACCGGGTCCAGGTGGACGCCGCGTTCACCGCCGCCGGGCTCACCCGCCGGATCACCTGTGAGGTCACCGAGTGGGCCATGGTCCTCGACCTGGTGTCCGCGGGCCTCGGAATCGCCTTCGTGCCCAAGGGAGTTGACCCCGGCGTCGGTCCCGGTTCCGCGGACGGCGGACTACGGCTGATCCCGGTCACCGGCGTGCACCTGGAACGCCGCGTTGACCTGGTGCTTCCCAAGGGCCACGCGGCCAGCCCGGGAGCCCGCCGGTTCGCCGAACACATACGTCGAATGCGTACCGCGCGCTGACCTCGGCTGACCAAGCTGACCGTGCTGACCCCCGCTGACTCTTCAGTTCCCGACGTTCCGCCGCGTTCCATGGAGCGCACACCGGTTCACCACCGTGTCTGCACTCTTCCGGGTCGCCGCGCGACCGGAATCGCCGTGAGCCCGCCCCTGCCGATTTCCGGCACCGGCCCTTTTCTGCCGGGCGGGCGTGAATCAGAGGGATCAGAAAATGAACAAGAACTACGTGGTGCCCTGGGGCAAGCGGGGCAGTGTGCTGGCCGCCCCGGAGATATCCGTACTGACCGAACTGGTCGAGGGCGGGCAACCGTTGTCGATGGGAACATGGCGGGACCGTTTCGAGCGCGCCTTCGCCGATCTGGTGGGCAGTCGGCACGCCATCTCGGTCACCAGTGGAACCGTCGCACTGGAATTGGCGATCGAAATGCTGGACCTCCAGGCGGGCGACGAGGTGATCGCCACCCCGCAGACCTACCAGGCCACCGTGCAGCCGCTGTTGGACTACGGGGTGCGGGTTCGGTTCTGCGACATCGAGCCGGGCACGCTCAACCTGGATCCGGCGGCGCTGGAATCGCTGATCACTGCCCGCACCAGGGCGGTGCTGCTGGTGCACTACGGCGGCTGCCCGGCCGAGATGGACCAGATCATGTCCGTCGCCCGGCGGCACGGCATCACCGTGCTGGAGGACTGCGCGCACGCGCAGGGCGCCAAGTACCGTGGCCGCAGGCCCGGTTCGCTGGCCGACATCGCGACGTTCAGCTTCCAGAACGCCAAGAACATCACCACCCTCGGCGAGGGCGGGATGATCACCTTCGACCGCGACGACTGGGCGGAGCGCCTTGACCGGCTGCGCTCCAACGAGGTGGACGCGGAGATCGACCAGCAGTACTGGACCGGGGTGGACGAGCCGGTGGTGCTGCCCTGGATGAAGTACTCCGCCTCCGTCTACACCGACAGGGTGCGCCGGCTGCGCCGCGCCGGCACCAACGCCACCATGTCCGAGGCGGCCGCCGCCGTCGGACTGGTGCAGCTCGACCGGCTTGAGGAGGTGGAGCGGGCGCGCCGGTCGATCGCCGCGCGGATCGACGAGGTGCTCGGCGGCTACTCGTTCGTGACCCCGCAGTCCGCCCCCGCGCACAGCGAGCACTCGTACCACCTGTACACCTGCTTCGCGCAGACCCAGGAGCTGCGCGACCAGTTGCTGCTGTCGCTGGACAGGCGCGGGGTGCAGATCGAGCTGCGCTACTTTCCGCAGCACCTGCTGCCCGAATGGCGGCACCAGGGGCACGGTCCCGGTGAGTGCCCGGTGGCCGAACGACTCTGGTTCGAGCAGCACCTGAACCTGCCCTGCCACCCTGGGCTGACCGGCTCCCAGGTGGACTACCTGGCCGACGCGTTGGACCACTCACTGGCCGAGCTGAACGGCTCCCCGTCGCCCCGCTTCAGCGTGGCGTGACCGGGCTGACCGGCGCTGACCAAGCTGACCGGACCAACCTGACCAAGCTAACCGGCAAAACACCTTCCGGGCCGCCCGCTCGGCCGGGCAGCATTTCAACCGAAGCGGACCGCGGCCACCAGCCGCCCGCATTCCAGCGGTGATTAGCCGGGCCGCCATCCCGCCCCTCCCCTTCGATGGGAAATCGATGCCGTTCATCTCCGTGCGCATTCTTGAGAAGCGCCTCAATCCGGAATCCGAGCAGAAGCTGATCGCCAGCCTCACCGACGCGGTGGTGGAGACCTTCGGCGCAGAGGTCCGCGAGCATGTGTGGATCACGCTGGAGCCAACTCCGGAACACCGGTGGGGAATCGCCGGAAAACCGGTCGGGCAACCGCCGAACGACCCCGCGTAGTCGCGCCCGCGACCAACGTGACGCCACCGCAGGTCCATGAGAAAGGGAAATCGTGGAATTCGGGCTCAACTTCTTTCCGGTCTTCGCTCCGGAGCGCAAGACCGCGGCCGAGTACTACCGGGAGGTACTGGACCTGTCGGTGCTCGCCGAGCGGCACGGCTTCGAGCACGTGCAGACCGTGGAGCACTACGGCTCCCCGTACGGCGGCTACAGCCCCGACCCGGTGACGCTGCTGACCGCCATCGCCGCGCGGACCGAGCGGATCCGCATCACCACCGGCGCGGTGATCCCGGCGTTCACGCACCCGCTGAAGCTCGCGGGCAAGCTGGCGATGCTGGACAACCTGTGCGGCGGGCGGCTCGACGTCGGCTTCGGCCGCGGCTTCCTGCCCGACGAGTTCGACTGGTTCGGCATTCCGATAGACGAGAGCCGCAGGCGGTTCACCGAGGGCGTGGAGGCCTGCCGTCGGCTGTGGTCGGAGGAGAACGTCACCTGGGAAGGGGAGTTCTACCGCTTCGGCCCGATCACCCTGCTGCCGCGCCCGGTGCAGAACCCGCACCCGCCGATCTTCGTGGCCTCCGCGTCCAGCCCGGAGTCCTGCGCCCAGGCCGGGACCGACGGATACCACCTGCAGATCGTGCCATCGATCGTCAGCCACGAGGTCATGCTGGAGATGCTGGACTCCTACCGCCGGTCCTGGGCCGCGGCGGGACGCCCGGCGGGCGCCGGGCGGGTCCAGGTCAAGTACACCTGCTACCTGTCGGAGGACCGGGCGCAGGCGCTGGAGTGGGGCGAGCGGTTCGAGAACAACTACATCGACCTGATGACAGGCGCGATCGCCTCCTGGGCGGCCACCACCTCGGCGGACTACAAGGGCTACGAGAAACTGATCGACAAGGTCCGCACCTATGACTTCACCAAGTCGCTGAACGACCACAAGGTGCTGGCCGGAACCCCGGCGGAGGTCACCGAGCAACTGACCGCCATCAGGGGCTGGTTCGGTGACGACATCACCGTCAGCCTGCAACTGAACCCGGGCTACATGCCGTACGAGGACAGCAGGCGCGCGCTGGAGCTGTTCGCCGACCACGTGGCGCCGCACTTCGGGAACGCGGATGTCTGAGCCGGCGGCGGACGTCGCGGTCGTCGGCCTCGGCGCCTGGGGGTCCTCCGCGCTGTGGCAGCTGGCCAGGCGCGGGGTGCGGGTCCTCGGCATCGAGCGCTACGGCCGCGGGCACTCGCTCGGGGCGTCGCACGGCGGCAGCCGGATGTTCCGGGTCACCTGCCTGGAACACAGCGGTCTGGTTCCGCTCGCCCGCCGGTCCCTCGACCTGTGGCGGCATCTGGAACGCGAGTCGGGGCAGCGGCTGTTGCTGGACTGCGGCGGGCTGTTGATCGGCGCCCCGGACAGCCAGGTGGTGGCCGGAACGCTGGCCGCCGCCCGGCAGCACGCCATCGAGGTGGCCGTGCTGGGCCGGGACGAGCTGGTCCGCCGCTATCCGCAGCACGCCGGTCTGGCACCGGGGGACATCGGGGTGTGGGAGCCGTCGGCCAAGCTGATCCGCCCGGAGGCGGCGGTCCGCGCGGCGCTGGACCTCGCCGAGGCCGCGGGCGCCACGGTGTTCACCGACACCCGGGTCACCGGAATCGAGCCGGACCCCGAGGGTGTGTGGCTGCACACCCCCACCCGCAGTCTGCGGGTGGGGCGGGTGGTCGTCACCGTCGGATCATGGCTGCCGTCCCTGGTGCCTGTGCCCGCGCTGCGGGTGGCGCGTATGCCGGTGACCTGGTTCCGGCCGCTGCCCGGCGCGCTGCCGTACGCCCTGGAGCAGTTCCCGGTGTTCATGCGGCAGATCGGGGAGAACACCGTGCTGTGGGGCTGCGGTTCCGAGGGGCCCTACGACATCAAGCTGGGGCTTGAGCAGTTCGGCGGCACGGCGGTCGCCCTCGATCCGGACAGCAGCGACCGCTCGGTCGACTCGGCGGACTGGAACGAGCTGTGCGGGTACCTGCCTACCTTCCTGCCGGGGCTTGAGGCAGCACCGTCGCGGGTCGCGGTGTGCATGCTCACCCTCTCCCCCGACGGCCAGTTCGTGGTCGGCGCGCTGCCGCACGCCCCCAATGTGATCGTGGCGGGCGGTGACAACGCGCACGGTTTCAAGCACGCCACCGGTCTTGGTGAGGCGCTGGCCGACCTGGCGGTGGGCGCGTCGCCGCGGGTCGACCTGTCCTTCACCGATGTCAAGCGCTACTTGTGAAGGGAGGGGCCGGTGACACTCGACATCACCGGTATGGGGGCGGTCGCCGCCGTCGGGTCCACCCCGGAGGAGATCCACCACCGGTTGTGCCAGGGCCGGTTGGGGCTGGCCGAGGTGACGGCGTTCGACACCAGCGGCTTCCGGCAGAAGCACGCGTATCCGATCACCGACCAGCCGCCGGGCTCCGACGTGCCCATGCGGGCCAGCGGATTCCTGCACGCCGCGGTGCGCCAGGCGCTGGCCGACGCGGGGATCGCCGACCGTGCCGCGTCCTGCCCGGTGCTGGTGGGCACAACCCACCGGGAACAGCGCTCGGTTGAGCTGTGGTGGCGGGAGAGGCACCCGGTGCGCTTCCCTGACCTCAACTTCGACGCCGGGCTGCGCGCGGAGTTCGGGTTCACCGACACCCACACCTTCGCCAACGCGTGCTCGGCCTCGCTGACGATGCTCGGGATGGCACAGGACCTCATCGAGCACGGGCTGGCGGACACCGTCGTCGTGGCGGGAACGGATGTGATGACGGAGAGCACCTTCGGTGCCTTCGACCGGATCCAGAACGTCCCCGACCAGGTCCGGCCCTTCGACGGTTCCCGCAGGGGAATGATGATGGGCGAGGGCGCCGTCGCGGTGGTGCTGGAGCGCCCGGGCGGGGACCGCGGCCGGGCACGTGCCAGGCTGCGCGGCGTCGGCGTCAACTGCGACGCCGCCCATGCCACCGCCCCGGACGCCGCCAGTGTCGAGGCCGCCGTCCAACAGGCCCACCAGCGTGCCGGGATCACCGCTGACGAGGTCGGCCTGGTGATGCTGCACGGCACCGGGACCGTGCTGAACGACCAGGCCGAGGCGGCCGTGTTGCACTCGGTCTTCGGCCGGGTGGCGAGGCAGCCGATGGTGACCGGGATCAAGTCGATGACCGGCCACACCCTGGGCGGCTCCGGGCTGCTCAGCCTGATCGTGGCCGCGCAGTCGATGCGCCACGGCCTGGTGCCACCCACCGCCGGACTCGACGAGCTGATGCCGGAGGCCGAGGGCCTGGACCTGGTGTACGGCGAGGCCAGGGCGACCGACGTGGCGCTGGCCCAGGTCCACTCGATCGGCATGGGCGGGCTCAACGCGATCGCGATCGTCGAAGGGGTCACATCATGACAGTGGAGCGACGCTCCTCGTTCGAGGGCGGTGGCGGGCGACGGGCGGGCATGACAACAGCGGAGCGAAGCTCCCCGTTCGAGGGCGGTGGCGGAGGGCGGACCGCGTGGATCACCGGTGTCGGGCTGGCGGTTGACGGACTGCGCGGCGCCGCCGACCTGCTGGCGGAGTACACCCGCCACCCGGACGGCTTCGATCCGCGAACCGCCCTGACCGGCAGGGAGATGCGGCACCGCGACCGAGCCTCCCGGCTGGCCCTGCGCTCGGCGGGCGCCGCGCTGCGCGACGCCGGGCTGCTGTCCGACGACGGCGGTTATCACGGACCGGCGCGGCGCACCGCGGTGGTGGTCAGCAGCAACCTGGGCAACCTCGACACGGTCTGCTCCTTCCTCGACACCATCGACCAGGAGACCTCCAAGGGCCTGAAGGCCACCGGGTTGCCGCACACCTCAAGCAACTCAATCGCCGGTTGGGTGGCCATCGGCTACGGCCTCACCGGCCCCAACCTGACGCTGTGCAACGGCCCCAGCAGCGGCCTGGACGCCCTGCACTGGGCGCGGATCCTGCTCGTCACCGGCCGCGCCGACCTGGTGCTGGTCACAGGTGTGGAGCCGGACAACGAGTACACCGCGCGGCTGCTCGCCGACGAGGGCGAGCGACGCTGGCCGGACAGCGCGGCGTCGGTGGTGGTGGAGGCCGCCGAGCATGCCGACTCCCGTGGCGCACGGGCGCGTTCGGTGCTGCACGGCTACGCCAGGGCGGCGGACGTGGGAGCGGCGATGACGGCCGCGGCCGAGGGCGGCGGACCGCTCGGGCTGCTGGCCGCCGAGCACTCGGCACTGGACGCGCTGCCCGGCGCGGCCACGGCACCGGCGGTGACGGATCTGTCCCGGTGGGCCGGGCGGCAGTCCGGTGCGCTGGGTGTGCTGCAAGCCGCCGCGGCCGTCGCCCACTTCGACCGGGGCGCGGACGGCGCGGTGCTCGCGGCGTCCTGCCGACTGCCCGGCGGCACCGCGGCGGCGTTGCTGTGCGCGGCCCCGACCTCGTAACGAGACAACTTCCTCGAAGGGAACGTGACTTCAACCATGGCCAACTCCCAGCAGACCACCGCGGACAAGGACGAGCTGCGCGCGATCGTGGCGCGGGTCCTGGAACTCGGCACCGAGGAGGTCACCGACGACGCCGGGTTCCGCGACGACCTCGGAGTCGACTCGCTCGCGCTCCTGGAGATCGCCACCCAGATCGAGGCGGCCTTCGGCGTCAGCCTGACGGACGACGACATCAGCGCGGCGGACACCCTCGACGAGATCCAGCAGTTGCTGGACAAGGCACGGCGGAGCGACTCCTGAGCCGCACCGCGCACGCCGCCAACCGATCGTATTCAGGCTCTGCGACACAAGGAGGCAACTCGATGCCCCTGGAAAACCCTCACGCGTCCGAAGGGGTACCGGCCGACTTCTGGGTGCGGTGGCCGGCGGAGGAGGCCGCACGATACCGGAAGGCCGGTTACTGGCGCGGTGAGACCTTCGGCGACCAACTCGACCGGTGGGCGGCGCGGTTCGGCAGACGGACGGCCCTTGTGGACGGGGGCAGCCGGTGGAGCTACGCCGAACTGAACGCCGGAGCGGAGCGGTTGGCCACCGGCCTGCGGGAACTCGGCCTGCGCCGCGGGCAGCGGGTCGTGGTGCAGTTGCCGAACTGCGCCGAGTTCGTGATCGTCTGGTTCGCCCTGCTGCGCCTGGGTGTGGTGCCGGTGCACGCGCTGCCCGGCCACCGGCGCAACGAGATCACGCATCTGGCCACCCTCGCCGAGGCGACCGCCTACTTCTTCCCTGACCAGCACGACCGGTTCGACTACCGCGAGCTGGCCGAGGAGGTCGCGACCGCCTGCCCCGGGCTCAAGCACCTGGTGGTACTGGGCGATCCGCAGGACCGCGCCGGATTCACCTCGTTGAACGGCCTGATGGCCACGCCCGCCGACCCTGACGGCAACCGCGCCGACCCGCCCGCCGCCGATGACATCGCGCTGCTGCTGCTGTCCGGCGGCACCACGGGTACGCCGAAGCTGATTCCGCGTACCCACGACGACTACGCGTACAACGCGCGGCAGTGCGCCACGGTGGCCCGGATGGACGCCGACTCGGTGTATCTGGCGGTGCTGCCGATCGCGTTCAACTACACCATGAGCTGCCCGGGGTTGCTCGGCACCCTCCAGGTCGGCGGCACCGTGGTGATGGCGTCGAACCCCTATCCGCGTACCGCGTTCCGGCTGATCGAGCGGGAGCGGGTGACCATCACCTCGCTCAACCCGACCCTGGTACCGCACTGGCTGGCCGAGTTGGACCGCGGTCCGGCCGACCTGTCCAGCCTGCGGGTGCTCCAGGTGGGCAGCGCGCGGCTGGCCGACGACGTGGCCGCCACCGTGGTGGAGCGGCTGGACTGCACGTTGCAGCAGGTGTTCGGGATGTCCGAGGGGCTGATCTGCCTGACCCGGCTGGACGATCCGGTCGAGCTGCTGAGCACCACTCAGGGGGTGCCGGTATCCGATGACGACGAGATCCTGATCGTGGACGGCGGCGGCCGGCCGGTGCCGGACGGCCAGGTCGGCGAGTTGCTGACCCGCGGGCCGTACACGCTGCGCGGCTACTACCGCGCCCCCGAGCAGAACAGGACCAGCTTCACCGAGGACGGCTTCTACCGCACCGGGGACCAGGTCCGCAGGCTGCCCAGCGGCCATCTGACGGTGATCGGCCGGGTGAAGGACCAGATCAACCGCGGTGGTGTGAAGATCGACGCCACCGAGGTCGAGGGCCATCTGCTGGCCCACCCGGAGATCGTGTCCGCGGCGCTGGTGCCCGAGGCGGACGGGAAGCTGGGCGAGCGCTCGGTGGCGTTCCTCGTCGTCTCCGGGGAGCAGCCGAGTGTGAAGACGATCGGAGCCTTCCTGCGGGGACGCGGTCTCGCGCCCTACAAGGCGCCGGACCGGGTGGAGATCGTCGCGCAGATGCCGCTGACCGCGGTGGGGAAGATCGACAAGAAGGCCCTGGCCGCCACGTACATCGGCCGTCGGCCGTAGGAGTCTGGTCAAGCTCGTGAACACACTGATATCCGAAACGGTTTCCACACCGGCGGAGGTCTTCGCCGAGGCGATGTCCAGCCTGGTCTCGGGCGTGGCCGCGGTGACCGCCCGTACCGCGTCCGGGGATCCATGCGGTCTGCTGGTGTCCTCCATCTGTTCCTACAGCGCGGCTCCGCCGTCCGTCCTGGTGGCGGTGGACCGCTCGGCCCGCTCCTACGACGCGCTGTTGCGCGCGCCGGAGTTCGGGGTGCATCTGCTGGGCGCTGACCAGCAGGAGCTGGCCCGGGTCTTCGCCAGCCGCAGTGACGACAAGTTCGGCGGCCGACGGTGGGATTGGGACGGGGCGGTGCCCCGGCTCACCGGTTCCCTGGCGTATCTGCGGTGTGCCACCAGCAGGATCGTGGAGCACGGCGACCATGCCGTGCTGATCGGTGAGGTGGCGTCCTGTCGTATGGCGCCCGGGGAGCCGCTGGTGTACTTCCGGCGCGCCCTGGACTGGCGCCTGGACGTGGGCTGATCCCACAACTGCCTTGGCGGGCCGGGGTGTCGCCCCGGCCCGCCGTGTGTCAGGGCGCGGCCGGGCTGGGGTACGGGCACAGCGCGAGCGGCCGGTCGGCCGCCTCGGGCGGGTCCGCCGGGGCCGGGACGGCGGCGCCCAGCACCCGTTCGGTGCGGCGGACGATCCGGCGGGCCGCCGCGCCGTCGATGTCGCCGAACCGCCCGCTCAGCTCGGTGAGCCGCTGGCGGACCCGCATCGAGGTGATCGGGCCGGCCAGGTCCACCGCGGCGTTCGCGGCCAGCGCGGCGCCGTCGACATCGCGCAGCGCCAACCGGGCCTCGGCCAGCGAGATGTAGTGCAGCACCCTGGTGCGCGGCTGCGCCTCGTCGAACAGTTCGAGCCCGTATTCCAGGCAGTGCTCGGCCTGCTCGTACCGCCCTAGCTCCAGCCAGGCCCGGCCTGCGTCGGCGGTCAGCACCGCGGAGTTGACCCAGTACGTCCATGACGGGTTGTGTCCGGGCTGTACCGATCCGGCCAGTTCCCTGGCCTCGTCCAACGCCAGTCGGCACCCCTCCTCGTCGCCGATGGTGGCGTGCGCCAGCGCCTGGCGGGTGGCGAGCAGCGCATGGGCGATGCCGATGGGCTCGCCCACCGATCCCTTTCTGGCGATCCGGGCCAGCCGTAACGCCTCCTCACCGCGCCCCTGCCATCTGGCCTGGTCGCTCATGCAGGAGATGATGTGCGCGGCCAGACCCCGGTCCCCCGCGGTGCGGGCGGCGTCCAGGGCGCTCAGCAGATAGCTCTGGCCCAGCCGTTCCCGGCCGAGGTCGGCGGCTACCCAGCCGACCAGCTGGCGCAGTTCGGCGATGGCCCGGTGCAGCCGGGGGTCGATCGGCCGGCCGGAGGAGAGCTGGACCAACAGCGATTCGGCCCAGCGCAGTTCGTGCAGCGCCCAGTCCAGGACCAGTTCGCCGCCGTGGGAGTCGTCCAGCTGCCGCAGATGGGCGATGCGGGCGGTGAGGACGCCGAGCACGGCCGGGTGGAGTTCCTCGGCCGGTTCCTCGGTGACCGGCCTGGGGTCGGTGCCGACCAGCCAGTCGACGGTCGCGGTGATGACTTCCCGCTCGGCGAGGGGGCTTGGCTCGGGTCTCTGCGCTGCCTGGCCGCCCGGCTCGGTGCCGGTGGGCTGGTGCGACGCGGGCCTGGCCGCCCAGATCGCCTCGGCGGTGAGCGGCTCGCCTAACTCCTTGGACAGGATCCTGGCCACGACGTCGGGCAGTTGTCCACGGGGGCGTGCGCCCTTCAACCAGTTGTAGGGCGCCTTGACGCTGATGGTGCCCGGTCCGCACACCCTGTTGATCTCGCGGGCCAGGCGCTCTGGTGACCAGCCCAGACGGGCCAGGCACGTGGTGAGCACGGATGTGTCGTTCTTCGCGTAAGAGTCCATGACCTCGGTGGAGCTTGCTGGCGTGGGTACACATGAGGGCCGACCGGACCACCCGGCCACCGTGCTCGGCGGTCGGGTGAGTCAGACGGTCGGCGGCGCTGCCGCTGGCCGGTGGGGCCGAGGCGGCCGCGGTCGCGGCGTCAGGTCCCGGCGGGACCTGACATCGGGCGGGTCTGCATGGCTCCACGTCGCGGGACGTGTCTGGTCAACACATCTGTCATGGCTGGTTTCCCCCGTCGGCCGGTAGTGGCTCGTGCCCCCGTAACACGTGGTGCCAGTCCGGATCCCCCATCAACTGGCGAGCATCCAGCTTCGCTTGGCATCCAACATGAGTCGAAGGCCATTACGATCAAGAACCTAAGCAGCCAACCCAGTAGTGTCAACTCATGTTTGGGCACACGCCCATCGCCACTCACAGGAGTCAGCGATACATTCCCGGGGAGGAATGAGGTGTGACCTTGACCAACTCCAGCAGTACGCCGGTTCGTACACTGGCCGAGAAGTTGAACCACCTGTTCGAGACCGTGATTCCGGCAGGTCGCGGTCCGTACAGCAGCGAGGAGGTGGCGCGCGCCATCACCGAGGGCGGCGTGCCCATCTCCGGAAGCTACATATGGCTGCTGCGCAGGGGACAGCGGGACAACCCGACCCTGCGCCATGTCGAGGGTCTGGCGAGGTTCTTCGGCGTACCGCCCGCCTACTTCTTCGACGACCGGGTGGCGGACGAGGTGAACGCGGAACTCCGCCTGCTCGTGGCGCTACGGGACTCCCAGGTCCAGCGGGTCGCGCTGCGCAGCGCGGGCCTGTCCGCGCAGAGCCTCAGCTCGATCGCCGAGGTCATCGAGCGGGTGCGCGAGTTGGAGGGACTGCCACGGGACCCCACGGCCGAGCGGCCGTAGGGTCCCGGCGGCGCTCAGTGGCCGACGCGGCGCAGCGCCTGTTCCGGGTAGCGTTCGCCCGCGACCGCGGTGGACGGCACCGCCTTGCCCAGCCGGTCGATCTGCTCGGGGGTGAGCCGCAGTTCGGCCGCCGCGACGTTCTCCTCCAGGTAGCGCAGGCGCTTGGTGCCGGGGATGGGGATGATGTCGTCGCCCTGGGCGAGCAGCCAGGCGAGCGCCGCCTGCCCGGCAGTGCAGCCGATCTCGGCCGCCAACTCACCCACCGCGTGGACGAGTTCCAGGTTGGGTCCGATGTTCTCGGCGGAGAAGCGCGGCCAGCGCAGCCGGTTGTCGTCCCGTGTCAGATCCTCGCGCGAGGAGACGGCGCCGGTGAGCATGCCGCGGCCGAGCGGCGAGTAGGCGACCACGGCGATGTCCAGTTCGCGGCAGGTGGCCAGCATCTCGCCCTCCACCACGTCCCGGGTGAACAGCGAGTACTCCAACTGCACGGCGGCGATGGGGTGTACGGCGTGCGCCCTGCGCAGGGTCTCGGCGCTCACCTCGGACAGTCCGAGGTACCGCACCTTGCCCGCCTCGACCAGCGCGGCCATGGCCCCGACGGTCTCCTCCACCGGCACCTGCGGATCCCGGCGGTGCGCGTAGTACAGGTCGATGTGCTCGACGCCCAACCGGCGCAGTGAGGCGTCGCAGGCCACCGGCACGTACTCCGCGGAGGTGTCGACGTCGCCGACCCGGCCGCTCGCCGCGTCGTGCCGCAGCCCGAACTTGGTGGCCAGCACCACGCGGTCCCGGTCCCGCCCGCGCAGCCAGCCCGCCAGCAACTCCTCGTTGGCGCCGCGCCCGTAGGCGTCCGCGGTGTCCAGCAGGGTGATGCCCAGTTCACCGGCGCGGTCGAGGACCCGTCTGGCCTCGGTCTCGTCGGCGGGGCCGTACGCGATCGACATGCCCATGCATCCGAGCCCGAGCGCGGAGACCGCCAACCCGCTGTTGCCCAGCCTGCGCTGCTTCATGTGGTACTCCTCTTCGTCCGTCCCAGGGCCGCGTAGGCCTGGGCGACACCGACCAGTCGGGAGACCTCGCCCAGGTAGTCCCCATCCTCTTCCGAGACCGTCCCGGGTTCCGCGGCGGGGGCTGGGGAGACGGCGCCGCCGGTGGTCGGCAGGTTGTTCCGTCTGGCGCGTAGTGCCGCCCGCACCTGGGCGGCGCGCACCGCCGCGTCCAGCCGCCCACCGGCCAGACCGGCACTCCTGGCGGACCGGGCGGCGGCCTCGGCGGCCTCGGGATCCATGTAGGGGCGCAGTACGAGCAGGCCGTCCTGGATCTCGATGACCAGCCGGTACAGGCGGTAGTTGATGTCCCGCGGGGTGAACCGGTCCAACCGCGCGGACGCCGGTGGGCTGAGCGCGATGTCCGGGATCGCGGCGTACAGGTCGCGCCACAGCGGGTGGAGCCGCTGGTAGGCCACGAAGTTGCCGGTCCTGCGCCGTAGTTCGGACAGCTGCGGCCCCCAGGACGGCATGGTGAGCCCGCTCGCCAGGCAGAGGATGCCGATGCCGTTGGCGACCGGTGTCAACGCCTCCCACTGCAGGGGGTTGAGCCCGAACCGGATCGCGATCACCGCCCAGGCCCGGTTGGCGCAGTAGACGATGCAGCACAGCGCGCCGAGTTGGGTGGTGGCCATTCCCCACCGCAGCCACTGCCGGCCGGCGGCCTTGGCGTAGCGTCGGCACAGCAGGGCGATCTGGATCATTCCGGCGCCGAACGCGGTGGCGTACAGCAGGGTGTATCCGGCGACCACCGGGTTCCTCACGTTCTGCAGGATGTAGTCGGCCGACCTGACGTGCCCGTGCGGCTCCGCGGCCAGCCACAGCGCGAACATCGCCACCGCGCAGGCGCCGAAGGCGGTCAGCCAGGCCCGTGCCCTCGGCCGGGCCTGCTGGGCCGGGTGCACCCAGTACGTGATGGCCACCAGCAACGCGGCACTGGACGACACTCCACCCAGCAGATGGATGCCCAGCGCCCCCAGGTTCGGCACTCCGGAGCGCGCGTCCACGCTGGCGGAGACCGCGGGAACGGACAGCGCGAAGGAGACGCCCTTGAGCAGGAAGGCGGTGATCAGCGCGAGCAGCGCGGGGTCCCGCCGGTGCTGCCGCAGGTCGCGAAGCTTGTACAGGAACGCCAGGGCGCACAGCGCCGCGCACGGCGGGAAGACAACACCCTTCAGATCTCCCACGTACCCTCCAGCGGGTTCACTCCGGGTGTTGCAGCGTACGGTCGATACGGGCCACGGTCTGCGCCTCGGCGGGCGGAACCTTCCACACCGGTTCCTTCGGCGGCCGGGTGACGCGCTCCAGGATCAGTGACGCGAGGATCTCCGCCTCCTGCTCCTCCTGGGAGGAGTAACTGGTGCGGCCCAGCATCTCGTGCACCCGGCGCGGGTCCAGGTCGGGGAAGAGCTGTTCGAGCCCGGCCTTCTCGGGCTGGTTCACATCGCGGTGGCCGCAGATCATGTGGGCCAGTTCGTGGGCGATGATGTGGTCCCGGTGCAGTCGGCTGGTGTCGGCCTCGAACACCACGAGGTCGGCCACGTCCAATGCGAGCCACATGCCGCACGGGTGGGCCGCGCCCATGGCCAACGGCACGAGGTGCAGGGGACGGCCGCGCTCTTGGCTGAGCAGTTCGCAGAGCGTGGGGATATCACACTTGTCCGGCAGGTTGAGCCGGTTCAGCAGCGATTCGGACAGCCGACGCAGTCGCCTGATGTCTCCTTTGCTGGGCTTCGACCCGGTGTGCGAGGAGTGGTTCACCGGTTCCGTTCTCCTTGCCGCGACGGGGCCGTCGGTCCGAAAGCTTATCCGCGCCGTGCGGCGGCGGCCACGGTCGAACGACGTGATCCGGCCAACTGCCCAGTGCACGGGGCGGTCGCGCCAGCGCTCCAGTGGCGGTCATGGCCCACCGCGAGCAGTCCGGAGCCGCTTTCCCGCCGGTACGCCTCGACCACCGCGACCAGCGCCGCGGTCGTGGAGGACCGGCCGAGCCGCCGGCGGGCGCATGGCGTGCCGCCGCGCCCGCCGCCAGTACGCCCGCCATGGCCGATGCGCGGCCATCCCCCTGCCGACCGGGCCGTCACGCGTTCCCACCCTCGGCTGAAGATCACGTGCTGTTGCGCGTCAACCGAGATCAAACAGCACGCAAAGGGCTGGCCATGAACCGGGGAGTCAGTCGCTGATCGGAGCGCTGCGCTGTCCGCGGCGGACCAGGTACAGGCCCGCGCCGACCGCCACGATGACTGCGGTGAACACGACGGCACCCCACTGGAAGTACCAGTGGTCATGGCCGTAGACGGCCGCCCGGGGCCATGCGAGGTTGACGGTCATGGCCGCCCCGTACAGCACCGCGAAGGCGTTCACCGGGGTGCCCCAGCGGCCCAGGTTGAAGTACGGGCCGTGGTCCGGGCGCGGCCACTGGCCGCGCACCCGGCGCAGCAGCATCGGGCCGGTGACCATCAGATAGGGGATGTAGAACAGGATGATGGCGACCGACGTGAGGATGTAGAAGGCCCGCTGGTTGCCGATGTTGACCAGCAGCAGCGCGATGGTCAGCACACCGGTGAGCACCGCCGGCACGATCGGCGTCTTCGAGCGCGGCGAGACCTTCGCGATCGCGGCGCCGAACGGCAGCCGCCCGTCCCGCGCCATGGCGAACAGCAGGCGGATCGCCGCGGTCTGCACGGCCAGGCAGCACACGGTGATGGCGATGGCGGAGCAGACCAGGAAGACATTGCCGAGTCCGGTACCGAGGGTGGACTTGATCAGGTACGGCATGCCGAGGGTGCCCAGCTCCTTGGCGTTGATGTCGCCGACCGCCATCATCCCGACCAGCATCAGCAGGCCGCCCGCGAGGAAGGCTGCGGTGAGCGCGCGCAGGATGGCGCGCGGCGCGTGGCGTCGCGGCTCCCTGGTCTCCTCGGCGAGCGAGCCCGCGGTGTCGAAGCCGTAGAAGACGTAGGCGCTCATGATCGAGGCGACAAGGAAGGCGCCGAAGTACCCCAGGGACTGCCCGGTGCCGGTGCCCTGGGTGTGGGTGATGACCTGCGGACCACGCCTGATGTGCACCGCCAGCATGACGATCAGCAGGGTGACGCCGACCAACTCCACCGCCACACCAAGGTTGTTGATCTTCGCCATCAGCCGCACCCCGACGATGTTGACGACGGTGGTGAAGACCACCAGGCCGAGGGCGAGCAGGATGGCGTTCTTGGCGCCTTCGGGGGTGGCGGTCTGCCCGGCGTCGGCGGCCCCGCCGACGATCTGGAAGGCGAGCGAGACCTGCGGCAGGATCACCTGGTACGCCACGGCCACGGCGGCCGCGGTGACCACGGCACCGATGGTCATGATCCAGCCGGACATCCAGGCGGTGGCGGGTCGCGCGACCTGCTTGGACCACTGGTAGACACCGCCCGCCAGCGGGAACTGCCCCGCCACCTCGGCGAAGCACAGCGCCACCGCGCCCTGGCCGATGAAGACCAGCGGCCAGCTCCAGATGAACGCGGGCCCGCCGGAGGCGAATCCGAAGCCGAACAGCTGGAAGACACCGGTCATGATGGAGATGTAGCTGAAGCCCGCGGCGAAGCTGGAGAAGGATCCCAGCGAGCGCTCCAGTTCCTGGCGGTACCCGAAGCGCGCGAGGTCGCCGGTGTCATCTCCCGGCGGCGCGGGGGGAGCGGTGACGGTCGCAGCGGTTTGTCTAATTTGTCCGGAATCAGGCATATGACACTCCAGGACGGCGGTCGGGGCGGCCCGTAATTTCCTGGCTGGTACCCAGCTACCGACCGGCAAACCCGTTGAGACGCACGACACAGGTTGCGTGAGACGAGACGTGCGCCATGATCCGCAACGAAGGGCCCGGCTTGAACTGCCTCTCGCGGGCGCCCCGTCGTTGCCTTGACACTGGTTCCGAGCCGCCCCCAAACTGCTGGGCGTTGCGGGTCCCGCAATTCGTTTCACTATACGCACCGAGGTGTCATGATGATTCCCGTGTGCCGCCTCGTGGACCTTCCGCGGGGCGAGGCCTTCCGGCTCGAAACGGTCCCTCCCGTCGCGGTCTTCCACACCGACGATGGCGAGCTGTTCGCCATCGACGACACCTGCACCCACCAGGACGCCGCGCTCTCCGACGGCTGGCTGGAGGGGTGCGCGGTCGAATGCCCGCTGCACGCCTCGAAGTTCGACCTGCGCACCGGCCTCGCCGACGGGCTACCGGCCCGGCTTCCGGTGCGCACCCACCAGGTGCTGGTGGAGCACGGCATGGTGTACGTGCTGCTGTGCGACACGCCGCCGCTGCCGCGTGGCGCGGTGGCGTACCCCGTCAAAGCGTCCGAGTAGGGCCCCGCGACCGGGAGTTCGGGGGCTAGCCCCGAACGAGGTTCCGCCGCGACGGCGAGCAACCACGGTGGCGAATCCCCGGCGGTGCGCCCAATCGACCCCAGCCCACAGGGAAACCACGCCGGAGGCAAGGACGTGACAGCGAACAGCTTGCCGGAAAGCCTGATTCCGACCCTGCCCGGTGAGCACTACACCGGGCAGGAGATCTTCGCCGCCGAGCAGCGGCTGATCTTCGAGTCGATGTGGTTCTGCGCCGTCCGCCGCTCCGACCTCGACGGCCCGGGCGCGTACCGCACGGTCACCGTGGGGCGGGAGAGCGTGCTGCTGGTCCGTGGCCACGACGACGTGGTGCGTGCCTTCCTCAACGTGTGCAGGCACCGCGGCGCGCGGCTGTGCGCCGAGGAGTCCGGCGAGGTCAGGCGGGCCTTCCGGTGCCCGTACCACGCGTGGACGTACGGCCTGGACGGCACGTTGCTCGCGGCGCCCAACCTGACGCGCATGCCGGACGTCGACCGCACCACGTACGGCCTGGCCGGCGTGGCGGTGCGGGAGTGGCTGGGCTATGTCTGGGTCTGTCTGGCGCGGGAGCCGCCGTCGTTCGAAGAGCAGGTGATCGGCGAGGTGGTCGCCCGGCTCGGCGATGCCGGGGCCGTCGAACCGTACGGGGTGGCGGAACTGGCGGTGGGCCGCCGGATCAGCTACGACGTGCGGGCGAACTGGAAGCTGATCGTGGAGAACTTCATGGAGTGCTACCACTGCGCCACGATCCATCCGGAACTCACCGAGGTGCTACCGGAGTTCGCCGAGGGCTACGCCGCCCAGTACTTCGTGGGCCACGGCGCCGAGTTCGGGGCGGACATCAAGGGGTTCACCGTGGACGGCTCCGAGGGGGTGGCCCGCATCCCCACGGTCACGGCGGAGCAGGACCGCCGGTACTTCGCGATCACCATCAAGCCGCAGGTGTTCGTCAACCTGGTTCCCGACCACGTGATCTGGCACCGGATGTATCCGCTCGCCCCCGACCGCACCCTGGTGGAGTGCGACTGGCTCTACCTGCCGGAGGTCGTCGCCGCGGGCACCGACCTGAGCCGCTCGGTGGAGCTGTTCGACCGGGTCAACCGGCAGGACTTCGCGGCCTGTGAGCGCTGCCAGCCGGGGATGTCCTCCCGGCTGTACGCGAACGGCGGGGTGCTGGTGCCCAGCGAGCACCACATCGGCGCGTTCCACGCCTTCGTACTGGACCGCTTGGCACCCGCTAGCCGCGGTGTCAGCCCAGGTACCCCAGGCGGTGGCTGATCTCCTCGGCACCCTTGACCAGCAGCGGGGCGAGCTCCCTCATCCGCTCGTCGGTGAACCGGTAACCGGGACCGGACGCGCTCACGGCCGCCACGACCTCGCCGCCCCGGGCGTGGATCGGGGCGGCCATGGCGTTCAGCCCGATCTCGAACTCCTCGTGTGTGGTGGCGTATCCGCGCTCACGGACCTCGGCGAGGTTCTTCTCCAGCCGCGCCTTGGACGTGATGGTGTGGGACGTCAGCTTCTTCAGGCCCGCCGCGGCCAGCAGTTCGGCACGGCGCTTGGCGGTGAGCTGGGCGAGCAGTACCTTGCCGCTGGACGTGGCGTGCAACGGGGTGAGCTGGCCGACCCAGTTGTGCGCTGCGACCGCGCCGGGGCCGCGCACCTGGTAGAGGTTGATCGCGTAAGTCTCCTCCAGCACCGCGATGTTGACGGTCTCGCCCAGTTCCCCGGCCAGCCGCTCACAGACCGGGCGGCTCTGCTGGGTGATGTCGATGCGGTCGGTCACGGCACCGGCGAGCCGTACGATCCCGAAACCGAGCCGGTACTTGCCGCGCTCCCCCGCCTGCTCCACCAGACCACGCGCCTCCAGCGCGCCGAGCAGCCGGAACGCGGTGGACTTGTGCACGTCGAGCTCCGCCGCCACTTCGCTGACCCCCGCCTCGCCGCGCTCGGCGAGGATCTCCAGGACGCTGACGGCACGGTCGACGGACTGCACACCACCGGCGGACGAGGGCTCCGCGGCTCCACTGAGGTTGCTCATGGCGAAACTATAAGTGCCCTCGACAACAAGACCCTTGCCCACCAGGTTGCGCTGAACGCAACCTGGTGCGCATCGCGATACCCGTACTAGCATGCCCGCCAATCGATCGCTCTCAGGAGACGGTTCGAAGGAGACGAGGCAGCCATGGCTCTCCCCAGCTACGACTTCGTCATCGTCGGCGGCGGTTCGGCCGGTAGCGCGCTGGCCAACCGGCTCTCCGCGGACCCGGGCAACCGAGTGCTGGTGCTGGAGGCCGGTCGCTCCGACTATCCGTGGGACGTGTTCATCCACATGCCCGCGGCCCTCACCTATCCCATCGGCAACCGCTTCTACGACTGGATGTACGAGTCGGAGCCGGAGCCGCACATGGGCGGTCGCCGCATCTACCACGCCCGGGGCAAGGTGCTCGGCGGATCCAGCAGCATCAACGGGATGATCTTCCAGCGCGGCAACCCCCTGGACTACGAGCGCTGGGCCGCTGATCCCGGCATGGAGAGCTGGGACTACGCGCACTGCCTGCCGTACTTCAAGCGGATGGAGAACTGCCTGGCCGCGGCGGCCGACGACCCCCTGCGCGGCCGGTCGGGACCGCTGGTGCTGGAGCGCGGCCCCGCGTCCAACCCGCTGTTCGGCGCCTTTCTGCAGGCCGCGCAGCAGGCGGGGTTCCCACTCACCGACGACGTCAACGGCTACCGGCAGGAGGGCTTCGCCGCGTTCGACCGCACGATCCACCGCGGGCGGCGGCTGTCCGCGGCCGGCGCCTATCTGCGTCCGGCGATGGGCAGGCGCAACCTGACGGTGCGCACCCGGACCATGGTGACCCGGGTGCTGTTCCACGGAAGGCGCGCCGTCGGCGTGGAGTACGGGCACGGCCGCGGCGCCACACGGCGGGTTCGGGCAGGCGAGGTGATCCTGTGCGGCGGCGCCGTCAACTCGCCCCAGCTGCTACAGCTTTCCGGTGTCGGCAACGCGGACGAGCTGCGCGCCCTGGGCGTACCCGTCGTACAGGACGTACCCGGGGTGGGCGAGAACCTCCAGGACCATCTGGAGGTCTATGTGCAGCACGCCTGCAGGCGGCCGGTGTCGGTACAGCCGTATCTGAAGTGGCGGCACCGGCCGTGGGTCGGCCTGCGGTGGCTGCTGTCGCGCGGTGGTCCGGGCGCCACCAACCACTTCGAGGCCGGTGGCTTCGCCCGGAGCAACGAGGACGTGGCCTACCCGAACCTGATGTTCCACTTCCTGCCCGTCGCGGTGCGCTACGACGGCTCGGCGCCCGTGGGCGGCCACGGCTACCAGGTGCACATCGGGCCGATGTACTCCGACGCCCGGGGCTCGGTGAAGATCCGCAGCCGCGACCCGCGGTCCAAGCCCGCCCTGCGCTTCAACTACCTGTCCACCGACCAGGACCGCCGGGAGTGGGTCGAGGCGGTCCGCACCGCCCGCGGCATCCTCGGCCAACCCGCCCTCGCCCCCTACGACGGCGGAGAGATCGCGCCGGGACCCGGTGTCCGCACCGACGAGGAGATCCTGGACTGGGTGCGCCGGGAGGGCGAGACCGCGTTGCATCCGTCATGCACCTGCAAGATGGGCACCGACACCATGGCGGTGGTCGACCCAACCAGCATGCGGGTACGGGGAGTCGACGGGCTGCGCGTGGTGGACGCCTCGGTGATGCCGTACATCACCAACGGCAACATCTACGCCCCGGTGATGATGACCGCCGAGAAGGCCGCCGACCTCGTCCTGGGCAATGAGCCGCTGCCGCCGGTCAGGGAGGAGTTCCACCGGCACCGGCACACCACCCGGGACCACCGGGCGTGACCACTGGCACCGCTACGAGCAGGAGGTTCGTGATGGCCGGACCGCGTGTGGTGATCATCGGGGCGGGCGTCGTGGGAGCCGCGCTGGCCGACGAGTTGTCGCTACGGGGCTGGACCGAGGTGACCGTCGTCGACCAGGGGCCGCTGCCCGCCACCGGAGGGTCCTCCTCGCACGCCCCCGGCCTGGTGTTCCAGACCAACCCGTCCAAGACCATGACCGGCTTCGCCCGTTACACCGTGCAGAAGTTCTCCGCCCTCGACGTGGCCGGGCAGCCCTGCTTCCTCCAGGTCGGCGGACTTGAGGTGGCCACCACCCCGGAGCGGCTGGCCGAACTGCACCGACGGCACGGCTGGGCCACCGCGTGGGGCGTACCGGCGCGGGTGATCGGCCCGGACGAGTGCGTGGCGCTGCATCCGCTGCTGAACCGGGAGCGGGTGCTGGGCGGGCTGCTGGTGCCCAGTGACGGTCTGGCCAAGGCGGTACTCGCGGTCGAGGCGCAGACGCGGGCGGCACGCGGCCGGGGGGTGCGCTTCCTCGACCGGCACGAGGTGCTGGACATCCGGACGGTGGGCGACCGGGTCAGCGCGGTCATGACGGACCGGGGCGAGCTTCCGGCGGACGTGGTGGTGTGCTGTGCGGGTATCTGGGGGCCGAAGGTGGCCCGGATGGCCGGGATGGAGCTGCCGCTGGTACCGCTCGCCCACCAGTTGGCGTGGACCGGTCCGGTGCCCGCGCTGGCCGGGCAGACCGCGGAGGCGGTCCGGCCCATCCTGCGCCACCAGGACGCGGCCCTGTACTACCGCGACCGGCACGACCGGTTGGGCATCGGCAGCTACCGGCACCGCCCGATGCCGGTGGCCGTGGACGACATCGCGCCCGTCGGCACCGGCGACTCCATGCCGTCGGTACGGGCGTTCACCGAGGAGGACTTCGCCGAAGCATGGGCAGAGACCCGCGCACTGCTGCCGGCGACCCGGGACGCGAAGGTGGAGGAGGGCATCAACGGACTGTTCTCGTTCACCACCGACGGGATGCCGCTGCTGGGCGAGTCGCCGCGGGTGCGCGGCTTCTGGGTGGCCGAGGCGGTCTGGGTCACCCACTCCGCGGGCGTCGGCCGGGCACTGGCCGAATGGCTGGTCGACGGCCACTGCTCGTCGTTCGACCTGCACGAGTGCGACGTCAACCGGTTCGAGCCGCACCAGTTGGCGCCCGAGTACGTGCTCACCCGGGGCTGCCAGAACTTCGTGGAGGTCTACGACATCATCCACCCACTGCAACCGCCGGGCGCGCCACGGCCCTTGCGCACCACTCCGTTCCATCCCCGCCAGCGGGAACTCGGCGCGGTCTTCCTGGAAGCCGCGGGCTGGGAGCGCCCGCAGTGGTACGCCGCCAACGAACCGCTCACCCGGGGCCGGGAGATACCCGCCCCCAACGACTGGGCGGCCCGCTACTGGTCGCCCGTCGTCGGCGCCGAGGCGCTGGCCACCCGGGAGGCCGTCGCGCTGTACGACATGACGGCGCTCAAACGGCTGGAGGTCACCGGCCGCGGCGCACTGGCGTACCTGGAGCGGCTGACCACCGGCGCCATGGACCGGTCGGTCGGCTCGGTGACGTACACCCTGCTGCTGGACCACGACGGCGGCATCCGCGCGGACGTGACGGTCGCCCGGTTGGGCCCGGAGCACTTCCAGATCGGCGCGAACTCGAACCTGGAACTCGACTGGCTGCGCAGGCATCTGCCCGACGACGGTTCCGTGGGGCTGCGGGACATCACGGCGGGCACCTGCTGTGTCGGCCTGTGGGGGCCGCGCGCCCGCGAGGTGCTGCAGCCGCTGGCCGACCGGGACTTCTCCAACGAGGCGCTGCGCTACTTCCGCGCCCAGTGCGCGCACATCGGCACGGTGCCGGTCACCGCGATGCGGCTGAGCTATGTCGGCGAACTCGGCTGGGAGCTGTACACCACCGCCGACCTCGGGCTGAAGCTGTGGGACACGCTGTGGCGGGCCGCCCAGCCGTACGGCGGCGTCGCGGCGGGGCGCGGGGCGTTCAACAGCCTGCGCCTTGAGAAGGGCTACCGGTCCTTCGGCACCGACATGACCTTCGAGCACGACCCGTACGAGGCCGGACTGGCCTTCGCCGTCAGACCGGACAAGGGGGACTTCATCGGCCGGGCCGCGCTGGAACGGCGCGCCGCCCGGGTGCGCCGCCGGCTGACCTGTCTGACCGTCGAGGATCCGGCGTCGGTAGTGATGGGCAAGGAGCCGGTGTACGACGGCGGGGCGTGCGTCGGCCATGTGACCAGCGCCGCCTACGGCTACACGATCGGCAAGGGAATCGCCTACGCATGGCTGCCAGCCGAACTGGCCACCGCCGGGCGCCCGTTGGAGATCGGCTACTTCGAGCGCCGGGTGCCCGCGGTCGTCGCCGAGGAGCCCCTGTTCGACCCGGCGATGCGACGACTGCGCGACCTGGACCGGGGAGCCGCCCGGTGAGCCCGCGCCCCCCGGGCGCCGGGCTGCCCGAACACCCCGACCGGCTCTGGCGCAACCCCGACCCCAAGCGCCGCTACGAGGTGGTGATCGTGGGCGGCGGCGGCCACGGCCTGGCCACCGCGCACTACCTCGCCCGCGACCACGGCATCACCGATGTGGCGGTGCTGGAACGCGGCTGGCTGGCCGGGGGCAACATGGCGCGCAACACCACCATCATCCGCTCCAACTACCTGTGGGACGCCAGCGCCGGGATCTACGAGCACGCGCTGAGACTGTGGGAGGGGCTGGAGGAGGAACTGGACTATCCGCTGCTGTTCTCCCAGCGCGGTGTGCTCAACCTGGCGCACAGCCTCCAGGACGTCCGGGACGGGATGCGCCGGGTCGAGGCCAACCGGCTGAACGGCGTGGACGCGCAGTGGCTCGACCCGGACCAGGTCAGGGAGGTCTGCCCGATCATCAACACCGCGCCGGACACCCGCCATCCGGTGCTGGGCGCCACGTACCAGCCACGCGCGGGCATCGCCAAGCACGACCACGTCGCCTGGGGACTGGCCCGCTCCGCCGACGCGGCCGGGATCGACCTCATCCAGAACTGCGAGGTCACCGGCATCGAGGTGCGCGGCGGCCGGGCGACCGGGGTGCGCACCTCGCTGGGCCCGATCGCGGCGGACAGGGTCGCGCTGTGCGCGGCCGGCCACTCCTCGGTGCTGGCCGCCATGGCCGGTGTCGAACTGCCGCTGCAAAGCCACCCGTTGCAGGCGCTCGTCTCCGAACTCCTGGAACCCGTCCATCCCACGGTGGTGATGTCCAACGCGGTGCACGTGTACGTCAGCCAGGCGCACAAGGGCGAGTTGGTGATGGGCGCCGGGATCGACGCCTACCCCGCCTACACCCAGCGCGGCGCGTTCCACATCATCGCGGACCAGATGGCCGCCGCCCTGGAGCTGTTCCCGGTGTTCGCGCGCGCCCACGTGCTGCGCACCTGGGGCGGGATCGTGGATGTGACCCCGGACGCCTCGCCGATCATCGGGCGCACGCCGGTGGACCGGCTGTACCTCAACTGCGGTTGGGGGACGGGTGGTTTCAAGGCCACGCCCGGGGTCGGCTCGGTCCTCGCGCACACCATCGCGTACGACGAACCCCATCCGCTGGCCAGGCCGTTCCACCTTGACCGCTTCACCACCGGCGCGCTCGTGGACGAGCACGGCGCGGCGGCGGTCGCCCACTGAGCGCGCCGGAGGGCCCGCCCGCAGGCGAGCGAAGGACAACAAGAGGAGCCCGACGATGCTGCTCATCCCCTGCCCCTGGTGCGGGCCGCGCGACGAGGCCGAGTTCGGCTACGGCGGCCAGGCGCACGTCCCGTACCCGCAGGATCCGGCGGCGCTGTCCGACCGGGAGTGGGCGCGCTATCTGTTCTTCCGCGACAACCCCAAGGGGCCGCACGCCGAGCGGTGGTGCCATTCCGCGGGCTGCCGCCGCTGGTTCAACGCGGTCCGGAACACGGCGACCAACGAGGTCCTCGCCGTCTACCGGGTCGGTGAGCCGAGGCCGGTGACCGGATGACCGCGCAGCCGTTCCGGTTGCCCGCCGGCGGCCGGATCCGCCGCGACGAGCCGCTGTCCTTCCGGTTCGACGGCATCGAGTACCAGGGCTACCGCGGCGACACCCTGGCCTCCGCGCTGCTGGCCACCGGGGTACGGCGGACCGCGCGCAGCGTCAAACTGGACCGTCCGCGCGGGGTGTTCACGGCGGACAGTGCGGAACCGAACGCGATCGTGCAGATCAAGGCGCCCTTCCCCGAGCCGATGCTCACGGCGACCACCGTCGAGCTGTACGACGGCCTGGTGGCCAGCGGACTGCCGGGGCAGGGGCGGCTCGCCGACGAGCCCGACCCGGCGCGCTATGACGCGGTGCACGCCCACTGCGACGTGCTGGTGGTCGGCGCCGGCCCGGCCGGGCTGGCCGCGGCGGCGGCCGCCGCCAGGACAGGGGCCCGGGTGATCCTCGCCGATGAGCAACCGGAGCCCGGCGGCAGCCTGTTGGGCACCGGCGAGCTGCCCGACTGGGTGGCCCGGACCACCGCCGAACTCGCCGCGGCGGCGGAGACCCGGGTGCTGACCCGTACCACCGTCTTCGGCCACTACGACGACAACCATCTGCTGGCGGTGGAGCGGCGCACCAACCACCTTGGCGCACAGGCGCCCTCGCATCTGTCGCGGGAGCGGATCTGGCGCATCCGGGCCCGGCGGGTGGTGCTCGCGACCGGTGCGCACGAACGCCCGATCGCCTTCGCGGACAACGACCGCCCCGGCATCATGCTGGCCGCGGCGGCACGCGTGTACCTCCACCGGTACGCGGTGGTCGCGGGCCGGCGCGCGGTGGTGTTCACCACCGGGGACAGCGCGTACGACGCGGCGCTCGACCTCGCGGCCGCGGGCGTGGACGTGGCCGCTGTCGTCGACGCCCGGCCCCGGCCGGGAGCCGCAGCCGAGCGGGCCGCACGGGCGGGGATCGAGGTACTGGCCGGGCACGCGGTGACCGGCACGGCCGGCGACCGGCAGCTCACCGGGGTGACCGTACGGCCGCTGCACGACGGGGAGCCGACCGGGCCAGCGGTGCCGATCGCAGCGGATCTGCTGCTGGTGTCGGGCGGTTGGAATCCCGCACTCCATCTGTTCGGCCAGGCGGGCGGTCAACTGCGGTACGACCCGGGGCTCAGCGCGTTCCTGCCCGACGGGTGCCGTCAGGCGGTACGGGTGGCGGGGGCCGCCCGGGGGGTGGGCGAGCTGCCGGGCTGTCTGGCCGACGGCGCCGAGGCGGGACGCCGGGCGGCGCAGGACGAGGGGTTCACGGCCGCCCGTCCGCTGCCGCCACCAGGGGCGTCCGCGGCGCCCGAACCCGGCGCGCCCTCAGTGCCGTTGTGGGTGGTGCCGGGCCAGGACAATCTGGACCGCGCCTTCGTGGACCTGCAACGCGATGTCACCGTCGCCGACCTGGCCCGGGCCAGCGGTGCCGGGCTGCGCTCGGTGGAGCACCTCAAGCGGTACACCACCGCTGGCACCGCGCATGACCAGGGCAAGACCTCCGGCGTGCTGACCAGCGGCGTGGCGGCGCGACTGCTGGGAGTCGATCCGGCCGAGCTGGGCACCACGACGTTCCGCCCGCCGTACACCCCGGTCTCCTTCGCCGCGCTGGCCGGGCGGAACCGGGGGGTGCTGCACGATCCGGTGCGGGTGACCGCGCTGCACGACCGGCATCTCGCGCACGGCGCCCGGTTCGAGAACGTGGGCCAGTGGAAGCGCCCCTGGTACTACCCGCGGGACGGCGAGGACATGGCGGCCGCGGTGGCCCGTGAATGCCGGGCCGCCCGCGAGGGCGTGGCGCTGATGGACGCCGGCACGCTCGGCAAGATCGACGTCCAGGGCCCGGACGCGGGCGTGTTCCTCGACAGGCTCTACACCAACATGATGAGCACGCTGAGGATCGGCATGATCCGGTACGGGGTGATGTGCCGGGCCGACGGAATGGTCTTCGACGACGGCACCGTCGCGCGGCTGGCCGAGGACCGCTTCCTGCTCACCACCACGACCGGCAACGCCGCCGCCGTACTGGACTGGCTGGAGGAGTGGTCGCAGACGGAGTGGCCCGAGCTGCGGGTGCACTGCACTTCGGTGACCGACCAGTGGGCCACCGTGGCGCTGGTCGGCCCGCGTTCCCGCGAGGTGCTGGCCGCGATCGCGCCGCAACTCGCCGTCGGCGCACCGGACTTCCCGTTCATGGCCTGGCGGGACGCGACCGTGGCCGGGATACCGGCCAGGGTGTGCCGGATCAGCTTCTCCGGCGAGCTGGCCTACGAGATCAACGTGGCGTCCTGGTACGCCACCGCGCTGTGGGAGGCGCTGCACGCGGCGGGCAGACCACTGGGCATCACCCCGTACGGTACCGAGACCATGCATGTGCTGCGCGCCGAGAAGGGGTATCCGATCGTCGGGCAGGACACCGACGGCACGGTGACGCCGCAGGACCTGGGCATGGGATGGGTGGTGTCGAAGAAGAAGCGGGACTTCGTCGGCAAGCGCTCGCACTCCCGCGCCGACACCAGCCGGCCCGACCGCAAGCAGCTGGTGGCCCTGCTGCCGCCACCGGACGTGCTGCTGCCCGAAGGCACCCAGCTCATCGCCACCGATCGGCTTGCGAAACCCCCGGTGCCCATGGAGGGCCATGTCACCTCCAGTTACCGCAGCGCCGCCCTCGGCCGGACCTTCGCGCTGGCCCTGGTGCGCTCCGGCCGCCGGCGGATCGGCGAGCGGCTGTACGCACCGGTGGGCGGCGAGTTGGTCCCGGTCACGGTCGCCGACCCCGTTCTCTACGATCCGGAGGGGACCCGCCGGGATGGTTGAACAGGTCGAGAAGCACAGCCCGTTGGGCGGTTTCGCCGCCCGTCTCGCGGCCGCCACCCGTGCTTCGGGCGGGGCGGTGCGGCTGGCCGAGCTGCCGTTCCTGACCCAGGTGAACGTACGGCTGGACGCCAAGGGCCCGGCGGCGGACGCGGTGCGGCTCGCGCTGGGCATCCCGCTGCCGGTGGCCCCCAACACCATGGTGCGCGGCGGCGGGCTGGCCGCGCTGTGGCTGGGGCCCGACGAATGGCTGGTGGTGGGTCCGCCCGGCACCGCGAGCGGGCTGGAGGCGCGGCTGCGCGGTGCGGTCGGCGGGGCGCACGCGGCGGTCACCGACGTGTCGGCGCAACGCACCGCACTGCTGGTCGCGGGTCCGCGCAGCCGCGACCTGCTGGCACACGGCACGTCGCTCGATCTGCATCCCAGGTCCTTCGGGCCCGGCCGCTGCGCCCAGACCCTGCTGGCCCGCGCCCAGGTCGTGCTGGCCGCGCGCGACGAACGGCGGCCCGGGTTCTGGCTGTTGGTGCGCTCCTCGTTCGCCGGATACCTGGCCGAGTGGCTGCTGGACGCGGCCGTGGAGTACGCCGGACCACCGTCCTGAGATATTTGGACCCGGGACGCGCGGTGGTCGCGGCCCGTGGACCTCCTCGGGAAGGCGAGATGACGATAGTTCCGTTGGTCTTCACCAGCGGCTGGGCCAGTGGGATCAATGCCTACGGTGTGGTCATGCTGCTCGGGCTGTTCGGGCGGTTCGGCGGCGCGACCGCCGTTCCGCCGGTGCTGGAGCGCACCGATGTGATGATCGCGGCCAGTGTGCTGTTCGTGTGCGAGGCGGTCTTCGACAAGATCCCTTACGTGGACACCGTCTGGGACGGCATCCACACGTTCATCCGGCCCATCGCCGGGGCCACGGTCGCCGCGCTGCTCGCCGGCCATCACCCCGGATCGCTCGGCGAGGTGGCGGCCGGTGCGCTGGGCGGGGTGAGCGCGCTGGCCAGCCACGCGGTCAAGGCGTCGCTGCGAATGGCGGTGAACACCTCTCCGGAGCCGGCCAGCAACATCGCGATCAGTCTGCTGGAGGACCTCGCGGTCGCCGGGCTGGTCACGCTGGCGATCTTCCATCCCTGGGCGGCGGCCTCGATCGCGGCGGCGCTGCTGGTGGGCGGGCTGGTGCTGGTGGCGTTCGCGGTCTCCCGCATCCGCCGCTTCCTGGCGCGGCGCCACGAGCGTGCGGCGGCCCGGGCCACCGCACGGGCCCTGCGGGCGGTCAACGGCTGACCGGGGTGCCCTACGCTTGGGCACGCACCAGACCGTACGCACAGTCACCGTGGAGCCATGTCCCGACACACGCCGCCATCCGACCGCCCGGCCGGAGCACCTTGCCCGTGCGGGCTGCCCTCGGCCTACCAGGACTGCTGCGGGCGACTGCACCGCGGAACGGTCCGGGCGGGGACCGCGGAGCAGCTGATGCGATCCCGGTACAGCGCCTTCGCCGTGCGGGACGAGGCGTATCTGCTGCGCAGCTGGCACCCCGACACCAGGCCGCCCCGGGTGGACTTCGACCCGGGGCTGCGCTGGGAGCGGCTGGAGGTCCTCGGCGGCGCCGGGGGCAGCGCGTTCCACACCGAGGCCACGGTGGAGTTCCGCGCCCACTACACCGACCGCGGCCGGGCGGGCGAGCTGCACGAGAACAGCCGCTTCGTCCGGCACGACGGTGACTGGGTGTACCTGGACGGCGTCGTCAGCGACTGACCGGCGACCGGTCCGACGCGGCCGCGGGCGGCCGCTCACGCAGCGCGCCGTAGGCGAAGAAGTACGCGGGGGCCCGCTTCAACCACGGGGCGGCGGTGAGCACTTGGACCAGTCGCGGCGGCCGGTCCCGCTCGGCACCTGGCGAACGACCGGCGAGCAGCGGTCCGACGACCCTGGCGTGGGCGATCCGCTGCAACGCCTGGGTCGCCGCCGCCGTCGGCCACCGGCGGCGCTGCACCCGCCGTACGTCGCCCGGCCCTACGGTGCCCGCGCACAGCGGCCCGGCCAGATGGCGGGCTGCGGCGACGGCGTCCTGTACGGCGAGGTTGATGCCGATTCCGAACACCGGCGACATCGCGTGCGCGGCGTCGCCGATGCACAGCAGCCCCGGCCGGTACCAGTGCCGCAGCCGGTCCAGCCGCACGTCCAGCAGCTTCACCTCGTCCCACGAACCCAGCGCCGCCACCCGGTCGGCCATCCACGGCGCGGCCGCGGCGAACTGGGAGCGGAACGTCTCAAGACCGGCGGCCCGCCGCTGGACGTCGGTGCCCTTGGGGATCAGCGTCGCGCACTGCCAGTACTCGCCACGGTCGATCATGGCGACCAGGAACCGCTCCCCCAAGGTGCCGACCAGCCCGCGCGGGTCGCCCGCCCGGCGGGGCAGCCGGAACCACCAGGCGTCCATCGGGCAGCGGAACCGCCGCAGCCCCAGCTCGGGCAGGTCCCTGGCCAGCGAGCCACGGCCGTCGCAGGCCACCGTGAGGGTGGCCGCCAGCTCGCCGGTGCGGCCGTCCGTGGTGCGGTAGCGCACCCCGGCGACCCGGCCGCGCTCGTACCGGAACCCGGTGGCCGCGGTGTCCATGCGCAGCCGGAACGTCGGCTCGCGCCGGGCCTCGTCGGCCAGCAGGTTCAGCAGGTCCCACTGCGGCACCATCGCCACGTAGTTGTACTTCCCGCGCAGCGAGCTGATGTCCCCGACGGTGAACAGCTCGCCCCCCGGCCCGATCGGCAACTGCACGGTGCTCACCCGCCGCTGCGGCAGCTCGGCGAACCGCTCGGCGAGGCCCAGGTCGTCCAGCAGCGACAGGGTGGACGGGTGCACGGTGTCACCGCGGAAGTCGCGCAGGAAGTCCCCGTGCTTCTCCAGCACCGTGACATCCACCCCGGACCTGGCCAGCAGCAGGCCGAGCACCATGCCCGCGGGGCCGCCACCGACCACACAACACGCGGTCCGCTCCATCGTCTCCGCCCTCCGTGTCACTCCCGCTCCCAGCCTGCGGCGCGCCCGGTGGCCGCGCAATCGGCGGCGGAACCAGGGCCGCCGGGGCGCGCTTCCGCTAGCCTTGACGCGGCCTCACAGAAGGCGTGCGGCTGCTCCGGCATCCGCACCCGTCCCCAGGGAGGACGCCCCGATGAGCGCAGCAGCCCGTGCCGCCGCCTCCTACCAGGCGTTGCAGAAGTACCTCGCCGTGGGCGACGGCTCCGGTCTCTACCACGAGCGGTATCCCGTCGTCTCCGGTGACAACGCATACTCCTACGAGTGGCCGTTCTCCCAGGCGCACACCGCCACGTTGGACCTGACCGGCATGCCCGGTCAACAGGGCGAGGGCTATCTGCCGGACCTCGCGGCGCGGGCGGTCGGCCAGCAGCGGTACTGGAAGGCGTCCGGCGGCACCACCGGCAAGCCCGGGTACGCCTCCTACCCGGTGCCGCCCTACGGCGGCGGGGGTGACTTCTTCTACGACGACAACGAATGGGTGGGGCTGCTCGACGTCCAGCGGTATCTGATGCACGGTGACCGCGAGGCGCTGGCCCGGGCCGAGCAGATCTTCCAACTCGTGGTCTCCGGTTGGGACTCCGACACCGCGCACGCCGACCCCGGTGGGGTGTTCTGGACCCAGGCGACCTGGAGCCAGGACCGCAACACCGTCTCCAACATGCCCGGCGCCGAACTCGGCCTGCGGCTGCACCAGATCACCGGCCAGGCCACGTACCTCGACTGGGCCCGCCGGATGTACGACTGGACCAACCGCTATCTGCTCAGCCCCGACGCGCTGTACTGGGACCACGTCAACCTGACCGGCACCGTGGAGACCACGTTCTGGACGTACAACCAGGGCGTTCCGGTGGGTGTCAACACGCTGCTGTACCAGATCACCGGCGACCGGGAGTACCTCGACCGCGCGCAGCGGATCGCCGGCGCGGCACACTCCTACTTCGTCACCGGCGGCAGGCTGCTGGGACAGCCGCCGTACTTCAACTCGATCTACTTCAAGAACCTGTTGCTGCTGGAGTCGGTGGCCGGGGGGCACGCCTATCGCGATGCGATGGCCGAGTACGGGGACACGGTGTGGAACCGGTTCCGCGACTCCTCGACGGGCTTGTTCCGGTTCGAGGGCAGCGCGCAGACGGAGACGTTGCAGCAGGCGGCGATGGTGCAGATCTACGCGGTGCTGGCGTGGCCGCCGGCTGACCACCGGCACCTGTACTGAGGGTTCGCCCGGGGGCGGTCCCCCGACCCCTTGGTGGGCAACCAGGGCCAGGTGCCCGGTGCCTACGGTACGTAGAAGCGGCGGCGGCCGGAATCGGTGCCCTTGGCGTAGGCGGCTGCCTCGGGGTAAAGGCTTGCCGCGCGCAGGCAGCGGATCACGTCCGTGTGGTCGACCCTGCGGCGGGCGCCGATGTAGCGGCAGATGTCGGCCAGGTCCTCCTGGGGGCTGCCCGCGTCGTGCAGTGCCTGGAGCACGTCGGGGACTCGCTCGGGCGGTACCCGGGCCGGGCTGACCAGCGCCGCCATCGCCATCTCCTGGACGATGGTGAGCTGCTTGGTCTTCAGCACGCCCGGCAACGCGATCAGCGCGTCCACGTCGAAGTGCCGTACCACCGCGTCGCACAGTACGTCGTGCAGCGGATGGTACTCGTCGGCGCCGACAAGGCGGTCGACCAGCCGCATCACCTGATCCGGATCGCGCTTGCCCGCCAGGCTCACCACCAGCTTCTGCGACGCCTTCCTGAACGCCCGCCGCTCCAGGCGCCGGTGTAGCACCAGGATGAGTTCCGCGGTCTCGGCGCCCTGAGGGCGCCGTTCGGTGAAGACCTCGATCGCCTCGGCCATGAGCTGCCGGGCCAGCGCCCCGTAGCTTTCGTGGTCCATGATGTCGGCCAGGTCTTCGATCCGCGCCACCGGCCAGATCCGGCAGACCCGGTTGAGCACTATCTCCTCACCGGCGTGGCAGCGCGGCCGGACCCAGGTGATCAGGCTCCACACCTGCTGGGCGGTGCAGAACTCGGTGAGTGCCCCCAGCAGCCAGGGCAGTTGGTCGTGTGTCGCGCCCGGCAGGGTCGTGAACCCGTCCAGTGCCCCGACCAACGCATCGTCCACGCCGCAGGCCGTACGGTCCGACAGCGTGCGGACCACCCGGCGGACCAGTGCGCGTGCCAGTTGCTGGAACCCCAGATCGGCCAGTCGGCAGGCGACGTGGAGCGCGCTGTCCGCGCGCAGGCCCCACGCCGCCCGGTTGAGCATCGCGGCGACCATCAGGTCCTGCTTCGCCTCCTGGAGCAGCCGCATCACCTCGATGGTCTTCTCCACGGCGGGCGCCCCGGCCAGCACCAGCCGTCCGGTCACCAGCCCGGCCATCCGTCGGCCGCCGTACCGGTACAACTGGACGGCCATGGCGGCCAGTTGGTCGGGCGGCCGGTGCCGGATCGCCGCGTCCAGCGCCGACTCCAGGGTGTCGGCACGCCCCTCGTGGTGGAGCAGCAACAGCAGCCGGGACAGATCACGCACCGACAGCCCGTGCGGCTGCTGTGCGGCGCAGTCCAGCACAGCGGCCCGCGGCCCGTCCGGCAGCGCGTCCAGCACCGGCAGCAGGAACCGCGGTGGGTGCCGTCGCAACGCGGTGAACCGCAGCAGCTCGGCGAAGTCCGGATCCGCCCCGGCGAGACGCAGCAGGTCGGCCAGATCGGCCGCGGACCGGCCGTCTGCCGCGGCCTCCAACAGGGCGTTGCCCAGCTCCCGTTGGCCGGACGCGGCCATCACCGACGCCAGTTCGTACAGTTTCCCGGGCGGGGCCAGCACGGCGATCCGTTCCACCGCGTCCACCGCGTCCCGGCGGCGCTCGGGCGGCATGCCCCGGTGGTCGTCGGCCTCCCACAGGTGCGTGGCCAGTGCGCTGAGCCGGTCGACCGACAGCGCGCCGAGCACACGGTCGCGTGGCGCGTCGGTTCCGGTTCCGTGCCGCATCCGGGCCAGCAGTTCGACGAGTTGGTGCGATGTCCAGTCGGCGACCGGCGGCCGGGCGCACAACTCGTCGGCCACCCGCGCGCACTGCTCGCACTCCCTGAGCAGCAGTCCGCCGAGCACCACGGCGAAGGTGTCGACGGAGCGGCTGGTCAGCGTGTCCAGGAGGGCTTCGTCGCCGTGCGACAGATGGATCAGGGCGGCGAAGTCGGCGCTGTCCCGCTGGGCGAGCACCCGCTCCGCGGTGGCGGCGACGTGGTCCGGTCGACCGGCCCCGGTGAACTCGCCGATCAGCAGCGCGATGTCGGCGAGCGTACGGTGGTCGACGAAGCCCGCCAGCAGCCGTTCGGCCTCCGGCGCCGGGGCACCGTCGGGCGGTCCCGTCACATGTCCGGCGAACTCGGCGGGCGGCAGGTCGAGCAGCGGGGACAGCTCGGCGGTGGGCGGGTCGATGTCGTCGGGTCCCGGCCGGAACTCCGGGTTGCGCACCAGGACCAGCCGGTCCGCGTCGCCCCGCATGCCCGGCTGCGGCAGTCCCGCCGCCACCATGCGGGACTTGACCGCCTCGAAGACGTCGCTGATGGTCAGCTCGGCGGGCCCCTCCGCGATGCCCTGCTCCAGTACCTCCACAAGGGCCCCGGCGAAGCCGGTGTACCCGGTCTCCTTCCACACCGAACTGGCCTCCACCCGGTACTCGGTCGCCGCCAGGGTGCACACCCCGACCACCTCCAGCGCCGTGTTGTCGCGGCGGGCGCCGAGGAAGGAGTCGTCGGCGTAGCAGCAGTCCAGGAGCAGCAGCTTCCGGCGCGCCACCGCGTTGCGCAGGATCTCCTTCACCTGGCGGAACGACAGATGGAGGTTGAAGTAGTCGAAGTCCGAGTCGGACAGGGCGAGTTGCAGTTCGTCGGGATTGCTCATGAAGCGGCTGCCATGACAGCCGAGGTAGACGATGAGCAGGTCGGTGGGGACGGCGGCGGCCTCCTTGAGGGCGTACAGGCACTGGCGGAGGGTGACGAAACCGGTCAGCACGGTGCTGCCGCCCTCGGGGATCGCCCAGATGCTGTTACCCCCGCTCAGCGCCTTCTCCAGCGCCCTGGCGCTGCTGGCGAGCGAGCGCCGGTCGCCGTAGTGGGGGTCGGGGTACTCGGACACACCGATGCTGAGCAGATGGGCGACCTCCAGTGGGTCAGCCGTCATCGCGGGAGACCACGGGCAGGGGCTCGCCGGGCGCGGTGACCACGGTGACGGTCACCGGCCCGACCACCACCGTGGTGACCGTGGCGGCGCCGTCCGGCGCCGGACTCCGCTGGACCCTGGGCCTGGTGTCGACATTGCGTCCGAACCGGTTGTGCACCCATCCGGCCACGGCCGCGCACAGTGCCACCATGTCGGCGGCGGCGCTGATCCCGGTGAGCACCTCGGTCACCAGCTCGCCGCCCAGATGCTCGCTGGAGCTCTCCTGCCTGTCGAAGTCAAGGGCGAGTTCGGGGTCGGCCTTGGGCAACCACTGGCGTAGCAGGCGCAGTTCCTGGGCCGGGTTCGTGCCCGCGCACGTGATGGCGATGTCCAAGAGTGGCTCCGCAGGTCCGGTGAAGTTTGGAACAGAACCAGCGTACTTACGGTGCGCGTGCTATGAAGTGGGAACCTGGAAGGAGGGGTTGACGCTCCGTCGGACAACGGGGCGGAGAGCAGTGGTCACCCTCGCCGAAGGCGCAGCAGCACCGCCCACTGACTCACGGGGGAGATCGGATGGCGACGACGACCAGCAGAGGCGTCAGCAACGCGGCGAGCGACCCCGGTCTACGCAGAGCGCTGGGGTTCTGGCACCTCACCGGTATCGCACTCGGCGGCATCCTGGGTTCCGGATGGCTGCTGACCCCGATGTACGCGGCCCAGGAGGCCGGTCCCGCCGCGCTGTTGACCTGGGTGATCGCGGGCCTCGCGCTGGTGCCGATGGCTCTGGTGCTGGTCGAGCTGGGGGCCTCCTATCCGATGTCGGGCGGGCTGGTGCGCTGGCCGTTCCACAGTTCGGGGCGGCTGGTGGGCACGTTCGCCAGCTGGTGCATCTGGCTGGCCTACGCCACCAATCCGCCGGGTGAGGCGACCGCGGCGATCGCGTATCTGCGCCCGCACTGGCCGTGGTTGTACTCCGGGTCGAGTCTGGCGCCGTGGGGCTATCTGCTCGGCCTGGGGCTGATGGGCGCCTTCGTTCTGCTGAACTGGTTCGGGGTGCGGCTGTTCGCCCGGTTCAACCTGCTGATCACCATCGGGAAGATCGCGGTGCCCACCGTGACCGCGCTGGCGCTGCTCGCCGCGCACTTCGACCGGCACAACCTCACCGGGCACGGCGGCCTTGCCCCGAACGGCTATCCGGTGGCACTGACCGCGATCACCACGGCGGGGGCGGTCTTCGCGTTCACCGGTTTCCAGGCGCCGTTGGACTTCGCCGGCGAGGCGACCGGGCAGCGCCGTGACATCCCGCGCGCGGTGGCGACCGCGCTGCTGGGGTCGCTGGCGCTGTACGTGGTACTGCAACTGGCCTTCCTCGGCGCGATACCGCACGCCAACCTGGCGCACGGCTGGTCCTCGGGCGTCAACCAGCAGTCCACGTACCTGTATCTGGCCAAGGCGCTCAACCTGTTCTGGCTGTCGATGCTGCTCTCAGTGGACGCCGTGGGATCCCCGGCCGGTTCCGCACTGGTCTACACGGCGGAGGGCAGCCGCGCCGCGTACGCGATGGGGCTGCCGCACTACGGGCTGCTGCCGCAGCGCATCGGCGCGGTGCACACCAGGTCCGGCATTCCCCGCAACGCCCTGGCGGTGAACTTCGTGCTGAGCGCGTGCTTCCTGGTGTTCCTGCGGGACTGGCCGCACATCATCGCGGTCACCAGCATCCTCACGCTGCTCGGCTACTCGATGAGCCTGGTCTCCGCGCAGGCGATCCGCCGCTCCGGGCGGCAGATGGCCCGGCTGGTACCGGGGGTGGCGTTGCTCGCCCCGGTCAGTTTCACCGTGACGGCGCTGATCTTCTACTGGTCGGGCTGGGACCGGCTGCACTACGTGCTGCTGGCGCTGGCCGTGGCCACCGCGGTCGGGTACTCATGGCACGCCTGGGAGCACCGGCGGGACGGCTTCGACTGGCGGGATCTGCTGCACGGCCTGTGGCTGGTCGGCTATCTGGCGGCGATGACGGCGATGTCGAAGCTGGGCAGCTTCCACGGCGCGGGGGTGATCGCGGCGCCGTACGACTCGATACTGGTGGCCGCGATCGCGCTGCTCAGCTACGTCGGCGGACTCGGCGGCGCGGAGCGCCACTTGAGGCGGCGCGGCACACAGCGCTATCTGGACGGGGTCGGGCCGGGCTGAGCCTCGTCCGTTGACCCGGCGGGTCAGCGCGGTCCCGAGCGGCATGCGCCCCCACTGCCTTTCCATCGTGTCCTGCCGGAGATCGCCACGATTTCCTTCCGCATCACCGTCCGGCGGAAAGCCGAACAAGTGAACGATATGTTGCCCCTGGCAACGGACTACCCTGGTAGGTGAGAGGGCTTGCTCGTGGGTCGGCCGCTCGGGGGACGGTCGTGCGGCCGACCCGCCGGTGGAAAGGAGCGCCGCCCGTGTCTGTCATATCGCCCACGCCGTCCCCGGTCCCGCTGCCCACGCACCGAGGCTGCCCGTTCGATCCGCCCGAGGAGTACGGCGAGCTGCGGCGCAGTCGGCCGATCAGCAGGCTCGCCTTCCCGGACGGGAAGGTCGGCTGGCTGCTGACCCGGTACGAGGACGTCCGTGCCCTGCTGGAGGACCTACGGTTCAGTTCCGACCGCCGCCGGGCCTCCTCGCCGGTACGGGCGTTCCCGATCCGCGACGGCGATCCACGGGTGCCGGGCTCGCTGATCGGCATGGACCCGCCCGAGCACACCCGCTACCGCCGCTTGGTGACGCGCTGGTTCACGGTGCGGCGGATGCGCGAGCTGGCGCCGCGCATCGAGCGGATCGTCGCCGACCACCTGGACGCGATGGAGCGCGCCGGCCCGCCGGTCGACCTGGTGGAGACCTTCGCCCGGCCGATCCCGTCACTGGTGATCTGCGAACTGCTCGGCGTGCCGTACGCCCAGCGGGCCGACTTCCAGCGGTGGACGGCCACCCTGTTCCGGCTGGACGAGCCGAAGGAGTCGGTGTACGCGGCACGGGACGCGCTGTGGGACTACATGCGGTCCCTCGTGGCGATCAAGCGCCAGCTTCCGGATGACGCGCTGCTGTCGCAGCTGATCCGCTGCGAGGACCCGTCCGCGGGGTTGACCGACCAGGAGCTGACCGGGCTCGGCCAACTGCTGCTCATCGCGGGACACGAGACGACCGCCAACATGCTGGCACTGGGCACCTTCGCCCTGTTGCGCCACCCAGAGCAGGCCCGCGCCCTGCGCGAGCGCCCCGACGTGGTGGACAACGCGGTCGAGGAGCTGCTGCGGTACCTGACCATCGTGCAGTTCGGCGTCGTCCGGGTGGCCCGGGAGGACGTCGAGTTCGCCGGGGTCGAGGTGCGCGAGGGCGAGACGGTGGTCGCCTCGGTCGCCGCGGCCAACCGGGACCCCGAGCGGTTCCCCGAACCCGACGACCTGGACGTCACCCGTGGCGCCGCGCACCACATCGCCTTCGGCCATGGCGTCCACCAGTGCCTGGGCCAGCAACTGGCGCGGATGGAGATGCGCATCGGCTATCCGGCGCTCCTCCGGCGTTTCCCCACGCTCCGGTTGGCGGTGCCCGCGGACCAGGTGCCGCTGCGCGACGACATGTTCATCTACGGCGTCCACCAGCTGCCCGTCACCTGGCAGGAGTGATCGCCATGCGCATCAGGATCGACCGCGGTCGCTGCCAGGGCGCCGGTCAATGCGCCCTGCACGCCCCGGAGTTGTTCGACCAGTCCGACGAGGACGGCATGGTCGTCGTGCTCGACGACCAGCCGCCGCCCGAACTGCGCGACAAGGCCCGGCTGGCCGAACAACTCTGCCCGAACAGCGTCATCCGGGTCCTCGAAGAGGAGGACGGCTGACCGTCACGAGTGCAGCGCGCTCCCCGCGACCCACTGCGACCAGTCGAGGTTGTAGTCGGCGTAGCCGTTGTCCGGCGCGGCGTTCTTCGGCTCGCCCTTGACGGTCACCGGGTCACCCTGCTTCACGAAGTCGTAGAACCACTTCGCGTCGTCCAGCGACAGGTGGATGCAGCCGTGGGAGTTGTTGTCCAGGCCGGGATCGGTGTCGCCGGTGGAGTAGTGGACGTAGGTGCCGGAGTCCGTCAGGTGCACGTCCCAGGGCAGCTTCAGGTCGTAGTAGTTCGGCCCGTTCTTGTCGCACTGGATGCCGACGCTGCACGAGGTCATCTCCACCACCGGCTGCTTGTCGATCACCGCCATGGTGCCGCCCCAGGTGGAGAAGCCGGCCTTGCCGCTGTCCGCGGCCAGCGAGCGGACCAGCTTGCCGTCCTGGTAGACGTTCAGCTTGTGGCTGGCGGTGTCGGAGACGGCCTCGACATCGCTGCCGATGGTGAAGCCGTGCTCGTAGTTGTGCGTCCCGTAGCGGCCGTTGCCGTCGTTGACGCCGTTGAGGTTGGCGTCGACGGTCACATGCGTACCGGACTTCCAGAACTGCTGCGGGCGCCAGTCCACCCGCTCGTCACCGAACCAGTGCCAGGAGCCGGTCACCGCCGGGCTGGTGGTGACCTTCAGCTGCTTCTCCACCGAGGCCTTGGCGGAGTCGGCCACCGGGTGGGAGAAGACGATCGAGATCGGCATGGCGACCCCGACCACGGCGCCCTTGGCCGGGGTGATCGAGTCCAGCTCCAACGCCTTACCCGGCGTCTCCACCGTGAAGTTGACCTGCTGCGTGGCGGGCCTGCCGTTGTGGCCGGGAGTGGTGGCGCTGGCCCGCAGCGTGTAGTTCAAGCCGACGCCGAACGGCGAGCTGGGGGTCCAGGTGCCGGTGGCCGCGTCAAGGGTGCCGGGTATCGCGTCGCCCTTGGAGTCGGCCACGGTGACCGAGGCGAGCTTGCCGTCCTGCACGCCGATCTTCACCGGCTTGTCCGGCACCACGTCCCCGGAGGAGTCCTTGTCCATGGTCACTGTGATCTTCGCCGGGTCAACGGCGGCGGCAGCGCTCCCGGCTCCCTGGCCGTGGGCCGGAGTCGAGCAGGCGCTCACCCCCAGCGCCAGCGCCGACAGCCCCACCGCGGCGGCAGCGGCACGCCTGCGGTACGCCGCGGCTCCCTTCGCTCCCCCGACCTTCGATCTCCCAACTGTGCGCTTCAACACCCTGCCCCTCGTCACCCTGCACAACCCGACAACACCCAGGACATCCGGACCACGTGTTTCGGTTGCGGCCCAACTCGCCCGGAACACAAGACGTTACCGCCGTCGGCTGTGAGTGCTGTCATCCTCGTACCCCAGGCCCCCGGCGGCAGAGAGAAGGAGGAAAAGCGACATGTGCCGACTCTTCGGCATGAGCAGCGCGCCGCAACGGGTGGGCGCGGTCTTCTGGTTGCTCCAGGCCCCGGACAGCCTCAGCGCGCAGAGCCACCGGGACCCGGACGGCACCGGTCTGGGGTTCTACGACGCGTCGGGAACGCCCCAGGTGCACAAGGCGCCGATCGCCGCCTTCCGGGACCGCGCCTTCGCCGAGGAGGCCAGGCGGGTGGAGTCGGCCACCTTCGTCGCGCATGTGCGCTACGCGTCCACCGGCGCGCTGCTGCAAAGCAACACCCATCCGTTCCTCCAGCAGGGGCGGCTGCTCGCGCACAACGGCGTCATCGAGGGACTCGACGCGTTGGACCGGCACCTCGGCGACGACCTCGATCTGGTACGCGGTGACACCGACTCGGAGCGCTTCTTCGCGCTGATCACCCGGGAGACCTCGGCGCGCGGCGGCGACGTGGGCGCGGGCATCGAGCACGCGGCCCGCTGGATCGCCGAGAACCTGCCGGTGTTCGCGCTCAACCTGGTGCTGATCACCGCCGACGACTTGTGGGCACTGCGCTATCCCGACACCCACGATCTGTACGTTCTGGAGCGCGGCACCGGCCGTCGTATGGAACACACCGGCAGCGGCGGCCGGCTGCGGGTACGGTCCCACGACCTGGCGGACGCCCCGGCCGTGGTGGTCGCCAGCGAACGGCTGGACGACGACCCGGGCTGGCGGAACCTGCGTTCCGGTGAACTCCTGCACGTCGGTCCCGGTCCGCGGACCGTCTCCCGGCACGTGCTGCCGCAGCCGCCCGCGCGCCGGCTCACCATGGCCGACCTGCGTCCCGAGGCCGCCGCCTCGCAACGCACGGCCTAGGGGACCGGGCACCTCGTCGGCCGGAGGGTGGTCTGGGATGATCCTCCAAGGGCGGATGGCCGGACTACCATCCGCAACGCGCAGAGCCGGATAGCTGGGGGTAATCCATGCGAGCGAAGCATCGCCTGATCGGGGCCGTGGCGGCGTTGACCGCCGGTCTGGGGGTGGCTGCCTGCGGCCCCACGGCCGCGCACGGCAGCCCGCCGGGGCGGCCCCCGGCCGGGCCCCGCGTCAGCCTGTCCAGCCTCCCGGCCACCCCGGCGGTGGCGCACGAGTCCCTGCCCAACTGCCGTACGCACGCCCTGAAGTGGAGCTTCACCCTGCTCCAGCTCTCCGACGCCCAGCTGTCGGCGGTCAACCGGAGCAAGGGCCGTTGTCTGTTCGGTGGGTTTCCGGTGGTGGCCGTGCACAACGGCAAGGCGAACGCGGTCAACGGCGTCGGCCGCGGACGCCCCGCGGCCGTCACCCTGCCCAAGGGCGCGGGCGTGACGTTCGACCTGCGCTACACGCCCAGGGGCGCGAAGGGCGCCAGCGACCTGTGCGTCAGCGAGAGCGAGGCCGTGGTACGGGCACCGCACGACGCGGTGCGGACGGATGTGCCGATCACGGACGCACGCCACCGGAGGGCCAAGTTCCGCGCCTGCGGGGAGACGATGCAGCTCAGCCGGTCGGTCGTCCAGCGCTAACCGTGGATGCGGCGGTGGGCCAACGCCCACCAGATCTCGGCCAGGTCGGCCGGTTCGCGCAGACTGGTGCCCGTCGCCTCCTCGAACCGGCGCAGCCGGTTGCGCAGGGTGTTCGGGTGCACGAACAGGGTCCGCGCCGCCGCCTCGATCCTCATCCCGTACCGCAGATACGCCGCGACCGCCTCCTCAAGCTGGGCGCCCTCCTCTCCGCGCTCGTGCAGTGGAGCCAGCCGTTGCTCCACCAACTGCTGGCCCAGCGCGGGCGCGCTGACCACCGCCGCCCGTAGCCCCAGTTCCTCGCGGGTGAAAGCGCCGACCAGCCCGAAGCACACGGCGGTTGTGAGCGCCTGTGTGGCCTGGGTGAACTCCGCAGCGAGCCGGTACGGCGGCACCGCCGCGCCCAGTCCGACGACCAGGTGGCGGCGCAGCCCGCGGGGCCGGGCCACCAGCAGCCCCGCGACGTCCCCGTCCACCGCCGTGACCAGCGGCCCGCCCGCCGAGTCCACCGCGAGCCAGGGCCGCAGCAGTTCGACCACCTCGACCGGTACGGTGCCGCCGGAGACCGCACGGGCCCGGAACGGCAGCCGGATGGCCGCCTGGTCGAGTCCGTCGCCGTCGGCCGAGGCGGCGGCCGGGTCAAGCAGCAGGGTGCGCACATATGCCTCGCGCCGCCGGTCCGCGGCCGGATGGCCGTCGGCGTTGGCGCGGCGAACCAGGTGCACGGTGACCGCACCGGCCCAGGCCCACACGCTCTCCCCGATCGCCAGCAGTTCCTCGGCGGGCGCCTGCCGCTTCGCCATCTCCGCCTGGAAGCGGGACCACACGGTGTCCACACCGATCCGGTAGGCCGAGATGACGTCCTCCACCTTGGGCGCGTGGTCCGGCGGCCAGGCGCTGCGCTGACCGAAGTCCAGTTCGCTACCGGGGAGTTGGGCCAGCCGGCGCACCGCCGATATGCCGCCGACCAGTGCCCGCCGCACCCGGAGCCTCAGCAGCCCGGGCGGTATCGCCGCGTACGAGGGCAGCCGCGCCCTGAGGCGTTCCGTCACCAGCTCGACCAACTGGTCGAGATCGGCATGAAGCGCCGCGACGGCCTCCTGCACCGTTGTGGAAACCTCCACGCCGTCCTGGCTCAACTCGCTGTCCTTCTCCATGGCTCCCCAAGATCACAAACCGTCATGCTATGGGAGTCCGTCGCCCCTCCGGAGGGACCTGTTCATGGCCGTTTCCTGGCGCCGCGTAGCGGTGCCCGCCGCAGCGCTCGGCGTGCTGGTACCCGCCGCACTCGGCGCCCACGCGCTGCTGCCGTCGTTGGACGACTCGGGCCACAGCGCCGTGGCGGCTGACGCCGGCCCCTCGGCGCCCGCCACGCCGGACGCCCCCCTGGACGCGCCGGTGGACAGCGCCGACACCGGCGCGGGGGTCGCAGAGACGCCCGGCAACTCGCCTTCCGCCGAGGGAGTTTCCGCCCCGATCCGGCTGGCCTCGTACGACGCGCAGGGGCATCGGGCGGTGCTCGACACGCCGAAGACCGCTTCGGTGCGCACCGGCGATGTGATCGCGTCCGCGCCCAACCGGAAGGCGCCGTCCGGCGCGCTGTTCAAGGTGGCGAAGGTCGTCAGGTCGGCCAAGGGCCGGACGGAGGTGGCCACCGCCCCCGCGAGCATCTCGGAACTCCTCGGCGACCAGCGGGTGGACAGGCGAACGCTGCTTGCCCCCCGCCAGCTGCGGGTCAGGCCGCTGTCGGCGGGTGTCACCACGAAGGGCGGTCCGGTACAGGCCCCGGCCACCCCGACACCCTCACCGTCCGCCCCGGCCGCCCCGCAACGGCCCACGCTGCGGCTGGCGTTGAACGTACCGCTGCCCAAGGACATCGCGGCGACCGACCGCTCCCCGGCACGGCTGGCCGGAGAGGTCGACTTCAGCCCCGAGCTGATCTTCCAGTACGAGCGGCGCGGCGCCCGGGACATACGGCCCGAGCGGGCCGCGGTCGGGCTCGGTGGCACGTACGGGTACGGCTGGAGCCTGCACGGCACGGCGCCGGGGCACGTGGACACCGGCACCGTCTCGGTGCCGCTCGCCGCGGTGACCGGCCAGTACACCTTCTGGGTGGGACCGGTGCCGGTCGTGGTCAGCGCCGAGGTGACGTTCTCGTACCGGTTCACGGCCGACGGCCGCATCGTCCTCGACGCCGAGCGGCGCACCACCGGGTCGTTCACCGTGGGAGCGCGCTACGACCGTGCGCAGGGCTGGCAGCCGCTGCACGAGGTGGACCAGCGCACCGATGGCGGGCAGCCGCGGATCGCCGGTGCCGCCACTGCGACGGCCCGGATCGGGGCGCAGGCCAGCGTGTTCCTGTACGGCGCGGCGGGTGTGGGCGGCGACCTGTCCGTCTACCTCAAGGGCCGGGCGTCCGGGTCCGGCGACGCCAGGCCAGCCTGGGCGCTGTACGCCGGTTACGACCTGAGCACCCAACTCACGCTGCGGCTACGGATTTTCGGCATCGAACTGGTGGACCTGCGCACCACCCCGTTCGCACTCCACGACGAACGCAGGCTCTGCGGCCAGGGCAACCCGGCCAACGTCTAACGGCCCCGCAGCGCGACGGGGCCCCGGCGAGAAGCCAGGAGGATCCGCGAACCCACGCGGTGGGGGCCCGGGGCGAAGCCCCGGAGGGATCCCCCAACCCCGCGCGGGAGGCGCTACCGCTTGCGCGGTGCCGTGCTCGCCGTGGTCTGGTACGGCGCCGCAGCGTGCTGCGCGGCGTACACCAGGGCGGGCTTCATCTTGGGCCAGAAGTAGCTGTCCTGGCAGGAGTACGGCGGGGTGAACCCGTCGCAGCCGCGGTTGTCGACGTCGCCGATCTCGATGGTGAAGCTGGCCAGACCGAGCTTGTCGTACGTCCAGTCGTCGGTGCCGCCGGAGGCGTTGTAGAGGATCTCACCGGCCTGCCCTGACTGGTAGCCGGTGATCGACCCCATCTGGCCCGCGAGCGCGCGCAGCGCGGCGTCGTTGCCGGTGTGTACGGTGCTGTCGAACTCCCAGGGGAACAGCACCATGCTGGCGTCGCTGTGCAGGGTGATCATCATTCCCCGGGCGTCGGCGGGCGCCGGGTCGGAGTCACCGGTGCCGGTGCGAACCGCCGGGTAGAGCTGGCGGAACAGCCCTTCCAGGGCGGTGTTCTCCACCTCGGAGTCGGCGGCCGGGCCGAGGTAGACCTCGTCGCACGGCTGGTCCGAGGTGCCCGCGCCGCCCCAGTGGGTGCCCGCGTTGCGGTTGAGGTCGACACCGATCTGGCCGCCGCCCTGACCGCACGACGAGCCGTTGGAGTCATCGGCGTTCTTACGCTGCAGGACGGGGTTGTCGCCGCCCTGGGCGACCATGTCGACGCCGTCCGGGTTGGCGATCGGGACCACCCACATCTCGGTGGTGTCCATCAGCTTGGTGATGTCCGGGTCCTTGCCGTAGTCGTTGGTCAGCTCGTCGATCCAGCGCCAGGAGACCTCTCCGGTGGTGATCTCGCGGGCGTGGATCTGGCTCATCAGGAAGAACCGCGGCTTGGTTGAGTTGGGGTTGAGCTGGCAGTCGCCCTGCTGCTTCTTGGTGACGCAGATCGCCTTGAGGTCATGGCCGCCCATGCCGTTCTGCTTGAGCCAGGACTGGCCGTATGTCACCACCGTGGCCAGGTCCGGGTGCTGCGAGGCGACCTGGTCCATGTGCGCGTAGTTGGCGTCCACGGTGTGGTAGCCGCCGTCATAGGTGCCGCTGGAGTCGCCGGGCAGTTGGCGGGCGGCCGGGCGCTTCGCCGTCTTGACGACCGTGGGGGCGAAGCCGAGGTGTCTGAGCTGTCCGCCGGTCGTACGGTCGCCCAGCACGAACAGGTCGTTGCCCTGGCGGTGTTCCATCAGGTCGTATCCGGCGCGCATCAGCGTCTGGGCGTCCTGTGGACGGTGGGTGGGGACGCGGTAGACGACGACCGTGTCCTGGGTCGCTTCGTTCGTGGTCTGCGGGAGGTTGCTGCGGGCGACGGCTAACGATGCCTGCGGGAGCGTGGCCGCGGCGACCGCGACCACCGCTCCGGCGGCTATGCCCGCCAGGCGTTTCCGGGACATGCGATGGCCTTCCGTGGGGGGAGGGGTTGCGCGTGCACAACGACACCTTGCTGCCGTGTACACGTCAGAACCACTCGCATGATGGCACGCCCATGTCGCCCACAGAAGAGGGATGTTCGAATTTCGCGGCCCCGGCTGACGGGGCGACGCGGTTCCCGCCCACGAAGACCAGCAATCGCAAAGGAAAACCATTTCCTCCGGGTTCCCGCGCGACCGGACCGGCCCTGCCCGATCGCCCCCGCCGCACACCTCACACACGCGACGGGCGCCGTGGGAGCGTCGAATTCGACGGATTCCCGGTATTCGCCGAGCCGCACGGCGATATGCGCCTCCAACTCGGCGGCAGTGCACCGCCGTACACCGAAGACCGCCAGCTCACGCAGACCGCCAGCGGGATTCGACGGCGCCGCGGTTCCGGCCAGTGGACCGCAGTGGCGGCCAACAGGTGGCAGGCGGAGATGAGTTGACTCGGCGCCGACGCCAACTGCGCTGTGGCATAGGTGCACACGCGCACCAGGAAGCCGTCATTCATCTTTTCACGACCGGCCACCCGGTTTCCCGTTCAACGGCCGGACGAATACGGCCGATCAGGCTCCCGAACACATCCGGCAGGGGCGATTAGGGCATGATCGACCTGCGTTCTGACCGTGCCGAAGGAGTGGGGATGGACTCTCAGCTGTTAGGAAAGACCGCCGTTGTCACCGGCGCCAGCCGAGGAATCGGCCTGGCCGTGGTGCGCGCCCTGGTGGCCGAGGGCGCCCGGGTGGTCGGCGCCGCACGGACGATAACCGCCGACCTCAAGGACGCCGCGGCCGAGCACGCGCGGGGCGAGGTCATTGCGATGGCGGTGGACCTCAGTACACCCGAGGGAGCCGAACTGCTCATCGAGCGGGCCAGGGCCGAACTCGGCGCCATCGACGTACTGGTGAACAACCTCGGAGGCGGCGACGCCTACGCGCGGGAGGGATTCCTCTCCGCGGACGACGACATCTGGCGACGGACCTTCGACGTGAACTTCTTCAGCGCGGTACGCGTGACCCGGGCCGCGCTGGCGGGCCTGGCCGAGTTCGGCGGCCCCTGGTCGGTCATCAACGTCTCGTCCATCGCCGCGCACGTCCCCTCCGCCGGGCCCATCAACTACAGCGCCGCGAAAGCCGCGTTGGCCGCGGTGAGCAAGGGCGTCGCCGAGGAGTTCGGACCCAAGGGCGTCCGCGTCAACACCGTCACCCCCGGTCCGACCCTCACCTCGGTGTGGGAGGACCCGAACGGCTTCGGCGCGACGATGGCGGCCGTACGCGGGTACGGCCACCATGAATACGTGGAGATGACGCCGAACAGGCTGAAGATGACGACGGGCCGCTTCATCACGCCGGAGGAAGTCGCCGACGTCATCGTCTTCCTGTCCAGTGACCGCGCCCGCAGCATCACCGGCGCCGACTACGTGATCGACGGCGGAGCGGTCAAGGGCCTTTGATCCAGCGGCGCTTGGGCCGACGGCATGGTCGGGTCACGGCTGAACGCCGACTACGCGCGCGTCGGCAGGCTGCCGTAGGCGCTGCCGACCATGCCCTCCGGTGGTGCCGTGTCCGGGGCGTCACCCTTGCCGCGTTCCGGGTCGGTGCTGAGGTAGGCCATCAGTTCCGGGGCCGCCAAAGAAGGCAGCAGATACTTCCACAGCACCGATATCCGGCTCGGCAGCGCCTGCCGCCGCTCGTACACCTGGGACATGATCTGGATTCCGGTGAACGCGCCGACCAGTGTTCTGGCGACCTCCTGCGGATCCGCGCCGGGCAGCAGTTCGCCGCGGTCCCCGGCTTCCTTCAGGAGTTGCTCAATGAGGTTGATCGGCTCCTGGTAGGGCGCCCGGTTCGGGTTCTTGTTGGACGCCTGGTCGACGCCGAGCCGAACCGCCGCCCGTAGCACCACATCGGTACGCAGCCGTTCGGCGAAAAGCAGGGTGAGGTCGATGACGGCCTGCAGCCTGATTTTCCGCACCGGTGGCACGAGCGCCTCGGACTGGACGGCCATGACCGCGTCGGCGAGCGCTTCCTTGGAAGGGAAGTGGAAATACAGCGCGCCCCTGGTGAACCCGCCGCGGGCGATGATCTCGGTCGTGCTGGCGCCTTCGTAGCCAAACTCGTCGAAAACCTCCGCCGCGGCCTGAAGAATCGTCCGCCTGGTCCGGATCGCCCGCGCCTGCTGCGCCATTTCCGTCTCCCGACTCCCAAGAACTGGCACCACATCACCCTAGCCCAATGCCGAAAGGGCAGGCCCGGCCGCTGCCGGACTCCGTTCGGCCCACTCGCACGGGCGCGGCGGCGGTGGACCTTCCAAGCTGGACCGAGGGGACCCGGTGTAACCGGCGAAGCGGGAGCGGAGATCCCATGAGGCTTGTGGTCGACCTCAACCGATGCCAGGGATACGCGCAGTGCGCCTTCCTCGCGCCGGATGTGTTCACCCTGTACGGCGACGAGGCGCTGCTGTACGACCCGCACGCGGACGAGGCGCAGCGGGAGCACGTACTGCGCGCCGCCAGGGCCTGCCCGGTCCAGGCCATCGCGGTGGACGAGCGGGTCGAGGAGGAAGGTGCCCGGCATGGCGGTTGACGGGTATCTGACGGCGCTCAGACGTGAGGGCCGGATCGTCATCGTGGGCGCCTCGCTGGCCGGTCTGCGCGCCGCGGAGACGCTTCGGGAGGAGGGCTTCACCGGTTCGCTCACGCTGATCGGCGACGAGCCGTACGAACCGTACGACCGCCCTCCGCTGTCCAAGCAGGTCCTGCTCGGCCGTACCACCGCCGAGCACACCGCGCTGCCCCGGTACGAGGCGCTGGACGCCCAGTGGCGGCTGGGCGTCGCGGCCACCGGTCTGGACATGTCCGCCAAGCGGGTGCGACTGGCGGACGGCGACGAGGTGGAGTACGACCGGCTGCTGATCGCCACCGGGGTGCGTGCCCGGCCCTGGTTCCATCCGCAGGAGGCCGAGCTCGACGGGGTCTGCGTGCTGCGCACCCGCGATGACGCGGCGGCGCTGCACCGGCGGCTGGCGACGGGACCGCGCCGGGTGCTGGTGATCGGCGCGGGCTTCACCGGCTCCGAGATCGCCTCCGCCTGCCGGGCCCGGGGGCTACCGGTCACCGTCGTGGAGCGCGGGGCGGCGCCGCTGGTGGGCGCGCTGGGCAAGGTGGTCGGCGAGGTGGCCGCGACGCTACAGCGGGCGCACGGCGTGGACCTGCGCTGCGGGGTCATGGTCACCGGCCTGGAGGGCGACCCTGCCGGTCGGCTGCGGTACGCCCATCTGTCCGACGGGAGCACGGTCGACACCGACCTGGCGGTGATCTGCCTCGGGGCGACCCGCAACACCGAGTGGCTGACCGGTTCCGGGCTGGCCGCCGGGCCGCGGGGCATCGCCTGTGACGCGGGCTGCCGGGCCTTCGACGTTCGGGGCATCGTCACCGACGACGTCTTCGTGGCGGGCGACGTGGCCCGCTCCCCGCACCCGCTGTTCGGCTACCAGTTCCTGTCCCTGGAGCACTGGGGCAACGCGGTGGCGCAGGCGCGGACCGCCGCGCACAACATGGTCAGCTCCAGCGCGGAGCGCCGTCCGCACCTGTGGGTACCGGCGTTCTGGTCCGCCCAGTTCGGCGTCAACATCAAGTCCGTCGGTGTGCCGAGCATGGGTGAGCAGGTCCTGGTCGCCCAAGGCTCGCTGGCCGAGCGGCGGTTCACCGGGGTGTACGGGTACCAGGGCCGGGTGATCGCCGCGGTGACCTTCGACCAGACCAAGTGGCTTGAGTTCTATGAGCGGTTGATCGAGTCGGCGGCGCCGTTTCCGCCACCGTTCCGCACTGTGGACCGCCGCGTCGAGGGCCTGGAACCGGTCGACGCCGGGTTCCCCGACCCGTCGCTGCCCACCCACGGCCCCACCGTCACGGTCAGCGGCTACTCCCCCGTCGACCGCCGTATCACCTTCACCCCGGCCCGCGCGTGACCTTCGGGCCGGGCCCGAAGCCCAGGCGGTTTCCGGGAGTTACCTCCCCGCAGGCGGCCAGAGCACGCGCAGCGGGACGGCGCGGGCCATCGCGCGTTGGCCCGCGTCGCTGGGGTGCAGATGGTCGCCCGAGTCGTACGCGGGGCGCATCCGGACTGGCTGGTGCGGGTCCCTGACCACGGCGTCGAAGTCGAGCACCGCGTCGAACAGATGGCTGTGCGTGATGAACGCGTTCACCTCTCGCCGGGTCCGCTCCCCCGCCGGCTGGTAGGCGGGAAAGCCTCCGTACGGCGCGATCGTGCCCGCCACGACGCGCACATGGTGGGCGTGCGCCCTGGCCACGAACTGGCGGAGGCCGGCCTCGATCGCCCGCGGGTCGTAGACGTGCGGGGTCTGCTGGATGTCGTTGATCAGGTCGGCCAGCACCAGGGTGCGCACGCCGGGTACGGCCAGTGCCGGTCCCTCGCGGTGCAGGGCGCTGGTGCAGGGGTGACCGGGGGTGTCGGTGAGCAGGCGGGCGGCGCTGACACTGTCGTTGACGATCGCCACCGGAACACGGTCGTGCCGCAGGCGCGCGGCGAGCAGATGCGGCCAGGCGGTCCGCTCGCCCTGCGAGCTGCGGTATCCGGCCGCGATCGAGGCACCGACCACCACCGTGCTGCCCCCGGCCGGAACCCGCGGCGGAGGCGGCACGGCCGGGCAGTGGACGGAGGCGACGGCGAAGTCACCGGCTGCGGCGGGCTCCGCCGCGCCGCTGCTGGCCAACGGCAACGTCAGGGCGACGATCGCCGCAGTGACGGCGCCGACCCGCACACCCGCTCTACCCATCAGACCTCCGCGGCTCCAGCAGGGGCGGCGGGCGCCGGGGTCAGCGGCCTGAGCAGCAACCGCCGACATGGGCGCTCCACGCCCTCGTACAGTACCCACGCGAGCGCCAGCGACACCGTGAACGCGACGCCCGCGGCGGCCACCGCCTCCACCGCCGGGAGGTGCGGTGACGCGGCGAACAGTCGTGCGCCGGCGTACAGCACCAGCAGATGGATCATGTAGAAGGCGAACGAGAGCTCACCCAGCCGCACCAGGACGCGGTGCCGCCACATCGAGGGCTCGCCGTTCATGTCGGCGCGCGCCGCGGCGGGCATCAGCAGCGCGAAGCCGATGATGGTCCCGGCCATGTGCTCGGTGGCACCACCGAGCCGGGGCGCCAGGAAGTACCCGATCAGCGTGACAGCCAGCGACGCCTCAAGCCCGGGTCCGCGCCACCGGCCGAGCAGCACCAGCCGGGCACTGGCCGCGCCCAGGATGAACTCCGGCACCCGGGCGAGCGGGAACGAGTAGATGTGCCAGCCCAGTTGGAAGTGGGTGTTCGCCCAGGGCAGCGCCATCACCGTGATCACGCTGGCGACCGCGAGCAACGTCAGGGCGCGCACCGGCAACCGCCGCAGCAGCCACGCCAGCGCGGGAAACAGCAGGTAGAAGAAGGCCTCGCAGGCCAGCGACCAGCTGACCGGGTCGAGGGTCTGCCACCACGCGTACGTCCATGAGTGCACCAGCAGCAGGTTGGCGGCGGCCTCCTCGCCGGTCGGCCGCATCTTCGGCGCCATGGTGTACGCCATCAGCAGCGCGATCAGCACGGTCACCAGGTGCACCGGGTAGATGCGGGCGAAACGCCGCCGCCAGAAGCCGACGGCCTTGTCCCGGGGACGGGACGACCACATCAGTACGAAGCCGGAGAGCACGAAGAAGAAGGAGACCCCCGTGTCGCCCGCGTCGAATCCCCAGGACACGAAGCCCTGACCCTCGCCGCCGAAGTATCCGAAATTGTGTACGTGCAGGCCGAAGACGAGCAGCGCGGCCATCCACCGCATGCCGGTGAGGGACGGCAGGGTGGACTTCCGGGGCTCTGGAACGCGCTGTGCGGACTGGTCGGCGGGGCTGGGCCGCGTCATCACCGCGATCACTGCCGCACCTGCCGATCCGAGCGAGCGAGAAACATGGCGAAACCAATCGATCTTCTGCGTGGGGGGAGTTCGCGACCGCGACCACCGGAGAACGACTTGTGGTAACGCCTACACCGCGAGTAGCGGCTCCAGGCACAGCTCGCCAGGGCGCGTGGCCTTACGGGGGCCAACAAGCGCATGTCGTTACCTAGCGTTACGCGTCGGGATCACTGCCTGTCACCACCACCGGTTGCCCGGTGGCGGCCGGGCATCATGGTGTCAGTTCGCATCGCCCGCGACAACCGACGGTGTTCGCCCGCGGGCTCAACCGGTGGCGCGACCCGGGTCAACGGTCGCACCGGGCAGCGAGGCGATCTTGGCGGGCGGGTCGAACGGCCCACGGGTGGTGCTGGCGGTCGTACCCACCGCCGAGGTGGCGGAACCGGAGGACCACTGGCCTGCGGGTTCCGTGGACGCGCTGGACGCCAGGGACATCCGGGAGGACGCCGTGGTGGTGTCGGTCCGGTCCTTCGTCGCCGTCGTGGTGGTGGTGCGCCGGGCGCTCAGCCGCTGGCTGGCCGCCTCGTCCAGGCTGACCGGCCGCTGGAGCTGGGCGGCCAGCCGGGCCGCGTCGCGGCCGAGGGCGGCGACGTCCTCCCAGCGCAGGTGCAGGACGACATGGAGTTCGGCGCCGCCATCAGGGTGGGTCGAGATCGGAAGGCTGTGCTGCTCGCTCATCGGTGGTCCTCCGCGGTGTCCGGCCGGTACGGGGCGTGCTGCGTCAGAGGTGCGACCTTGCGAACAGTGGTACGGGATCCGGTGCCGCCCGGTTCACCGGAGGGCACCGGACCCGAGGCGGCGTGTTACGGCCGCATCTCGTACGTGCCGGACAGCGCCTCGACCCGCGACCAGACGCGGGCGGTGCGCTCCTGGTCGGTGACCGGGCGGCGGACCGCGCCCAGCGCCCACCGCTGCTGGGCCTCGGTGGCGGACTCCTTGCCGTGCAGCTCGACCGCGTACCCGGAGAAGTCGCGCACCAGCACGCCGAACAACTCGTCCAGCACGTCCCGGTCCAGGTCGGTCAGCCGGGCCTGCTCCAGGATCAACTGGCCGTGCACCACCAGGGCGAACAGCTGGCCGACGGCGAGCAGCAGGTCGAGGTCCTTGCGCTGTGCCTCGTCGGGCGCGGCGGTGGTGACGAACTCGCACAGGGCGTCGGCCTGTTCACGCAGGCGCGCCACGTTGGGGAGGTCCGCGTGTCCGTCGTAGGCGGCGCGCCAGTCGTGGAAGCGGATGGCGCCGAGGCCGCGGGCCGGTCCCTGGCGGAACAGGAAGGCGTCGTCGGCCGCGTCCAGACGGCTGGGCACGGGGGCGTACCCGGCGGGTGCGAGCAGGTAGTTGCCCATGAACTTCAGGATCAGGGCCAGGTTGACGTGGACCGTGCCCTCCAGCTTCGGCAGGCCGCGGATCTCGGTGGCGGCCTGGGCGAAGTAGGTGTCCTTCTCGAAGCCCTTGGCGGCGATCACGTCCCACATCAGGTCGATGACCTTCTCGCCCTCGGTGGTGACCTTCATCTTGGTCATGGGGTTGAACAGCAGGTACCTGCGGTCGTCGGGTCCCGCGGTGCGGAAGTAGTCGACGGCGCGGTCGCTGAACAGCTTCATGCCGACGAGCCGGACGTACGCGTCGGTCAACTCCCGGCGGACGTGCGGGAACTCGGTGACCCGGCGGCCGTAGAGGATCCGGTTGTGGGCGTGGGTGACGGCCTCGTACATCGCGTGCTCGCAGATGCCTATGGAGGCGGTGCACAGGTTGAACTTGCCGACGTTTACGGTGTTCAGCGCCGCGTCGAAGGCGGCACTGCCGGTGTGCAGCACGTCCTCGGGGCGTACCGGGTAGCGCTCCAGCCGGAACTCGCTGACGTACTTGGAGGAGTCCACCACGTTCTTGACCAGGTGGTACGCCGGGTTGCGCGGGTCCGCGGCGAAGAAGACGTAGCCGTCCGGGCCCTCGATGTCGCTGCGGCGGCCGAACACGGAGACCAGCCCGGCGGCGTTGCCGTTGCCGATGTAGTACTTGGATCCCGTGGCGTGGAAGCCGCCGTCGGCGTCCGGAGTGAGCACCATGTCGGTGGAGTAGATGTCCGCGCCGTGCGCCTTCTCGGACAGGCCGAACGCGAACACCTCGCCCTGGTCGAGGAGTTCGGCGGCGCGGGCGCGGGCGGCGGCGTTGTCGCTCTGCCAGACCGGGCCGAGGCCCAGGATGGTGACCTGCCACGCGTACCAGTAGTCGAGGCCGTAGAAGCCGAAGATCTCGTTGAGGGCGGCGATGCGCGCGGTGTCCCAGCGCTTGTCCTGGTGGCCCGCCGCCTCGGCGGCCGGGGTGAGGAAGGCGGCGAACAGCCCTTCCTTGGCGGAGAACCGCAGGAAGTCCTCCAGCCAGGCGCGGCTGCGGTAGTCCTCGATGAGCCTGCGCTTGCCGCGCTCCTCGAACCAGTCGACGGTGGCGCGCAGCAGTCTGCGCGTCTCGGGGTCGAAGTGGGCGGGGTCGTAGGTGTGCGGGTTGAACAGCAGGGCGTCGGCCATGTGCGGGGCGCCTTTCTGTGCCGGGGGCGGTCCTCAGTGCGGTTCGGGGGCGCCGCCGAGGCGGCGCAGGGTGGCGAGCACGTCGTCCAGCCAGTCGAGGGTCATCCGCTCGTAGGCGATGCCGCCGCGCAGCACCACGTGCTGGAGCCGCTGTCCGGCGTCCAGTTCGGCGGATTCCGGGAAGTCCCTTTGCTCTCCGGCGAGATAGCGGGCCAGCCGCTCGGCGTGCACCTCGCGGTGGCGCTCGGTCTCGGCGATCAGCCCTGCGGGGTCGCCGAAGGCGGCGCCGCGGATCTTCACCGCGAGGCTGTGCCGGACGCTCTCCGGTTCCACCGGCTCGGCCAGCCAGTCGGACAGCGCGGTGTGGCCGGGCGGGGCCACGGAGTACACCTTCTTGTCCGGCCGCCCGTCCTGCGGTACGTCGCGGACCTCGACCCATCCGTCCCGCTCCATGCGCCGCAGCACGCGGTAGATCTGCTGGTGGGTGGCGGTCCAGAAGTACCCGATGGAACGGTCGAACCGCCGGGCCAGCTCATAGCCGGACCCCGGCTGCTCCAGCAGGGAGACGAGGATGGCGTGCTCAAGTGCCATGCGCGGCATCCTGCTATGCAACTCGTTGCATAGACAAGGGCGGTCGGCCGCGGTGAGACACGGCTCACTCCGCAGCGTGCCCGGCACCCCACGCCACGCACACACAAGGCTCACATCCCGAGCACCGAACCGGAGCGACAGATTCCGCCAAATCCGGGCACAGCCGAATGCAACTACCTCGCCAATGCGGGAGAACTGGACAAACGATCTTGTGAAGAAGTCGTCACCGTTCGGTGCCCGATGCCGCACATCACCCCGCTGACGTGCCGAAACGTTCACGGAAAGACCCGAAACTCCGGTGGCCCGGCGCCCCGCCGACGTGATTGCATTCATCGACATACGGGCGTTGTGAAAACCGGTCCCCGGCTTACCGTCCCCGTTCAGAAAAGCCGGCTAGGAAACACCAGAGCTACGAAGGGAAACGCACGTCATGCGTAACGACTTCACGCCCCAGGTCGAGACCCGTGAGATCGACGACGCCGACCTGGACAACGTGTCCGGCGGCCTCGGCGTCCTCGGCCTGAACGTTTCGGGCGTGGTCGGCTCCGTGGTCGGCACCGTCGACACCGTGGCGCCGATCGCCGCGCCGACCGTCGCGTCGGTCACCGGCGTCGCCCCGGGCGTCACCGGTCTCGCCGGCATCTGACGGCGCCGGACCCCGGAACCAGCGTTCCGGGGTCCGTTCATGCCGTCGGCCAACCGAATCCCCGTGGCCTTCGGCAGGCCGATCCTGAAAGCAGTTGAAGGAATAGTACGTGCAGTTCCGACAAAAGGCGCTTGCGAAGCTGCAATCCCCCGAGGAACTGGACGTGCCGGTGCGCTTCGCCCGGCCGCAGGGCTGGCTCGTGCTCACCGTGACAGTGGTCGTGATGGCCGCCGCATGTTTCTGGGCGGTCACCGGCTCGGTTTCCGCCAAACTGAACGCGCCGGGCATTCTGACTCACGCGGAAGGCAGTTACGTACTGCAGAGCCCGGTCGCCGGTCAGGTCACCGCCGTGTTCGCGAACGAAGGCGACACACTGCCCAGCGGCGCACGGCTGTTGAGCGTCCGCACCGGCCAACGGGCGCAGACCGTACGCACGGTGGCCGCGGGCCGGGTGACCACCCTGGACGCCAGGATCGGCGCCGTGGTCAGCACCGGTGCGGACCTGGCGACGATGGAGCGCGTCAACAGCGCCAACGACCCCCTGGTGGCGGTGGTCTACGCGTCCGCCAGCGGCGCGGCCACGGTCCCGGTGGGCTCCCCCGTGGACCTGACCGTCCAGTCCGTCCCGACGCAGCGGTTCGGTGTGCTGCGCGGGCACGTCCAGGCGGTCGGCCGGGTGCCGCAGTCCCGGCAGCAGATCACCGGCTTCCTCGGCGACAGCCAGTTGGCCGAGCAGTTCTCCGCGCAGGGTCAACCGGTGGCCGTGCTGGTCCAGTTGGACCGGTCGGACGCCACGAAGTCCGGATACGCGTGGTCGTCCGCGAGCGGCCCGCCGTACCCGATCGACTCCATGACGCTGGTGAGCGCCGCCGTCCGGCTGCCCGCCCAGCGCCCGATCGACTGGCTGCTGCCATGAGCGGCCGACACCGCCCGCAGCGCGCCGAGATCAAGCCCCCGCCGCGCGGCAAGCGGCGCAAAGCGGTGCGCACCCCCACCGTGCTCCAGATGGAAGCGGTGGAGTGCGGCGCCGCGTCCCTCGCCATGGTCCTCGCCCACTACGGACGCCACGTACCGCTGGAGGAACTGCGCATCGCCTGCGGTGTCTCCCGGGACGGCTCCAAGGCCAGCAACGTGCTCAAGGCGGCCCGCGGTTACGGGCTGACGGCCAAGGGCATGCAGATGGAACCGGCCGCCCTGGCCGAAGTGCGGGCACCGGCCATCCTGTTCTGGGAGTTCAACCACTTCGTCGTCTACGACGGCATGGCACGGCGCCTCGGCCGGTACGGAGTGCGCATCAACGACCCGGGCCGGGGCCGCCGTTTCGTGTCGCTGGAGGACTTCGACACCAGCTTCACCGGTGTGGTGCTGACCTTCGAGCCCGGCGAGGGCTTCCGTCGCGGCGGTCGCAGGCCGGGCATCACCGACGCGCTGCCGGCCCGGCTGCGCGGCACGTCGGGCACGATGCTGGCGGCGGTGCTCGCGAGCTTCCTGCTGGTGCTGGTGGGCGCCGCGGTACCGGCGCTGAGCCGTACGTACATCGACATGTTCCTGCTCGGCGACCAGAGTTCGCTGCTGCCGGTGCTGTTCGCCTCGTTGGCCGCCACCGTCGTGCTGACCGCCGTGCTCACCGCGTTGCAGCAGGCCAACCTGCTGCGCGGGCGGATCATCTCCTCCACCCTGAGCAGCGCCCGCTTCCTGCGGCATCTGCTCACCCTGCCGGTCACCTTCTTCGCCCAGCGCGACCCCGCCGACCTCGTCCAGCGCCTGCAGTCCAACGACGCGGTCGCCGAGACCCTGGCCAGGGACCTGGCGGCGGCCGGGGTGGACGCGGTGGTCGTGGTCCTCTACGCGGTCCTGCTGTGGACGTACGACCCGCAACTGACCGTCATCGGGGTGCTGATCGCGCTGCTCAACGTGGTGGCGCTACGGCTGGTGGTACGGATCCGGGCGAACGGTGTGCAGAAGTCCCGCGCGGACAGCGCCCGGCTGATCAACACCTCGTACAGCGGGCTGCGGCTGATCGAGACGATGAAGGCCACCGGCGGTGAGAACGCGTACTTCCGCCGCTGGGCCGGGCAGCACGCCAGCACGCTGGACGGCCAGCAGCGGCTCGGCGTGCCGAGCGCGGCGCTGGCCGTGGTGGCGCCCGCCCTCGCGGCGTTCAACAGCGCGCTGATCCTGCTGATCGGCGGGACGCGCGCGGTGCAGGGCCATATCTCCATCGGTCTGCTGGTGGCCTTCCAGGCGTTGGTCACCAGCTTCACCGCGCCGGTCACCCGGTTGAACGGGGTGGCGGGCCGGGTGCAGGACTTCGCGGCCGACGTGGCCCGGCTCGGCGACGTGGAGCGCTTCCCGGCGGACCCGCGGTACGCACGGCGCGAACCGGAGGACAGCGTCCGCAGGTTGAGCGGCCATGTGGCGCTGGAGAACATCACCTTCGGCTACAGCCCGCTCGACAAGCCGCTGCTCACCGGCTTCTCGCTGACGGTCGGACCGGGCCAGCAGGTCGCCCTGGTCGGCGGTTCGGGCAGCGGCAAGTCCACCGTCTCCCGGCTGATCTCCGGGCTGTACCAGCCGTGGGAGGGCGAGATCCTCGTCGACGGGCGGCGGTTGGCGGACATCCCGCGCGGTGCGCTGTCCGCCTCGGTCTCCTTCGTCGACCAGGACGTCTTCCTCTTCGAGGGCACCGTACGCGACAACGTGGCGCTGTGGGATCCGTCGATCACCGACGAGGCGGTGGTCGCCGCCCTCAAGGACGCCGCCGTGTACGACGTGGTGGCCAGGCGGCCGGGCGGCGTCCACAGCCGGGTGGACCAGGACGGCCGTAACTTCTCCGGCGGGCAGCGGCAACGACTGGAGATCGCACGGGCGTTGGTGCGGCAGCCCAGTGTGCTGGTGCTGGACGAGGTGACCAGCGCGCTGGACGCGGAGACCGAGCAGGTGATCATCGACAACCTGCGGCGGCGCGGCTGCGCCTGCGTGGTGATCGCGCACAGGCTGAGCACGGTGCGGGACAGCGACGAGATCGTGGTGCTGGAGCACGGGGCTGTGGTGGAACGCGGACGGCACGAGCAACTGCTCGCCGCCGGAGGGCCGTACGCCCAACTGGTCAGGGAGCATTGAGATGACGTCTGTCGCGGCGAGCGGCGATGTGGTCGTGGGCGCCCTCGGAGGGCTGGGCGAACCGGTCGGCACAACCGGCGTACGCAATCTGCCGCTCGACGGCCCGCATGTGCTGTGGCTGCTCGTGGACGGCGCGATGGACCTGTTCGCGGTGGACGCGACGGGCCAGGGCCGCTGGCACTTCCTGGGTCGACTGGAGGCCGGAACCCTGCTGCTCGGCCCTGTCGAGGGCCCGCGGCACACCCTCGTCGGGCGGCCGTTGACCGGCTGCGTACTGCGCCGCATCCAGCTGAGGGAGTTGTACGACAACACGTACTACCAGAGCCCCGACACACCACTGAGCCCGCTGGAGGACGCGTTCGCGCTCGGCATCGGCCGCGGGCTGCGGATGCTGTTCGAAACGCCGGACGAGCACGGCCGGTTGGCGCCTGATGACGACGGCATCCTGTGGATGTCCGTGGACCCCGGCAGCCTGCGGTACGGCGCCGAGTACAGCGCGCAGGCGGCCCAGGACCTGCTGATCGACGGCGCGATGTGGCAGCGCCTGGTCAACCAGCAGGCCCGGCTGCTGTTCGCCCTCGACCGCTGGATCGAAGGGCTGGAGCGGGCCCACGAGGACCGGGCGGCGGCCGGGATCAAGGCCGGTGAGGCGGTGCGCGCCCAGGCCGACCAGGCACTGCTGGCGTCCATCGACAAGCCGCGCCGCGCCGCGACCGGCCCGGCCGCGGCGTCCGACGACGCCGCGCTCGCCGTCTGCCGCGCGGTCGCCGCCGCGGCGGGGATCGCGGTCACCGCGCCCACACCGGGCGGCGCGGTGAACGACCGGCTGGATCCCGTCGAGCGGATCGCGCTGAACTCCCGGTTCCGTACCCGTACGGTCCGGCTCGCCGGACGCTGGTGGCGGGAGAACTCCGGGCCTCTGGTGGGCCGTTGGGCCGCCACCGACGCTCCGGTCGCACTGCTGTGGCGGCGCGGCCGGTACGAGGCGGTGGATCCGGTCGCCGGCACCCGGACCAGGATCGGCGCGGGGAACGCCGGGCGGCTCGCGTCCGAGGGGGTGATGTTCTACCGGCCGCTGCCCGAACGGCCCCTGCCCGCCTGGCGGCTGCTGCGCTTCGGGCTGCGCGGGACCCTGCCCGACCTGCGCAACCTGACGCTGGGCGGGCTGGTCGCGGTCGTCCTCGGGGCGATGGTGCCGATCGCCACCGGACAGGTGCTGGGCTCCTACGTGCCCAACGCCGAGACCAGCCTGATCGTCCAGACATCGCTGGCCATCGTGGCCACCACCATTGTGTCGGCCGCCTTCTCCCTGCTGGAGAACATCGCGCTCCTGCGACTGGAGGGCCGGATCGAGGCCAGCTTGCAGCCGGCCGTGTGGGACCGGCTGTTGCGGCTGCCCACGAGATTCTTCGCCGGTCGCTCCACCGGCGAACTGGCCACCGCGGCGCTGGGGGTCAGCGCGATACGCCGGGTGCTCTCCGGCATCAGCTCGGTGGCCGTGCAGGCCGGCACGGTCGGTGCGGTGAACCTCGTGCTGCTGCTGTGGTACAGCCTTCCGCTGGCGTTGACGGCGCTGGCGATGCTGGTGGTCATCGGCGCGGTGTTCCTGGCCCTCGGGCTGTGGCAGGTGCGCTGGCAGCGGCGGTTGACGGTACTCAACAACAAGCTCAACAACCAGGCGTTCCAGACGCTGCGCGGACTGCCCAAACTACGCGTCGCCGCCGCCGAGGGCTTCGCCTACGCGGCCTGGGCCGGCGAGTTCGCCCGCAGCCGGGAACTCCAGCGGCGGGTGGGCCGGATCAAGAACCTGATCACCGTGTGCAACGCGGTCTACCTGCCGCTGTGCACGCTCATCATGTTCGCTCTGCTCGCCGGTCCGGCCCGCGGCTCGCTGTCGGCGAGCGGCTTCCTCACCTTCAACACCGCCGTGACGATGCTGCTGACCTCGGTCACCCAGCTGACGGGCGCGCTGATCTCGGCGGCATCCGTACTGCCGTTGTACGAGCAGATCAAGCCGGTACTGGACGAGCGGCCCGAGGTACGCGGAGGCAGCACCGCGCCCGGCACGCTGTCCGGTGCCATCGAGGCCCGGAGCCTGTCGTTCCGGTACACCGAGGACGGGCCGCTGGTGCTGGACGACGTCTCGTTCCGGGTGGCGCCGGGCGAGTTCGTGGCCGTCGTGGGGGCGAGCGGCTGCGGCAAGTCGACTCTGCTGCGCCTGCTGATCGGCTTCGACCGGCCGCTGACCGGCAGCGTGCTGTACGACGGCCAGGACCTGGCGGCGCTCGACCAGGCGGCGGTGCGCCGCCAGTGCGGGGTGGTGCTGCAGAACGCCCAGCCGTTCACCGGAACGATCCTGGACTGCGTGCGCGGCGCCGAGTCGTACTCCCTCGAAGAGGTCTGGCAGGCCGCCGAGATGGCGGGGGTGGCCGAGGACATCAGGCGGATGCCGATGGGCCTGCACACCATGCTCTCCGACGGCGGCGGCAGCGTCTCGGGTGGTCAGCGGCAACGCCTGATGATCGCCCAGGCGTTGATCCGCCACCCGCGTGTGCTGTTCCTCGACGAGGCGACCAGCGCGCTGGACAACGAGACACAGCGGGTGGTCATCGAGAGCACCCGCGAGCTGAACGCCACGCGTATCGTGATCGCGCACCGGCTGTCCACCGTGCTGGACGCGGACCGGGTGATCGTGATGTCGGACGGCCGGATCGTCCAGCAGGGCCCACCCGCGCGGTTGCTGGCCGACACCGGCGGGTTGTTCCACGAGCTGGTGCGCCGCCAGATCCAGTGATCCGCCGGGCTGGCACGCCGCTTCGGCGGCGGCCGTGGAGCCCGCCGCCGCGAGGCGCCTACGAAAGCAGCCGGGGCCGCTCCGACAATGGAGCGGCCCCGGCCGGGATTTGGCTGATCCGCGTCAGTTGACGGTGTAGGTGTACGGGATCGCCGCCAGGACCGAACCGGTGGTGCCGATCTGGTTGTTGGCGGTGGCCACACCGCCCGGGGCGGTCACCAGGTACAGCACGCCGTGCACGGTGCTGCCCTTGGGGCCGCGCGGAGTGATGGTGACCTGGAGCGAGCCGGTGGCGCCCGGCTTGACGGTGACCGGGCTGAGGGTCGGGGCCGAGGCGTTCACCGCGACCGCGAACGGGTCGTTGGTGCTGGAGGTCAGCGCCGGGTCGAACGCCTGGGTGTGGGCACTGGCGGTGATGGTCGACGTACCGGCCGGAGCACCGGTCGCCGGGAACGGGCCGATCTGCTGCACGTAGCTGCTCCAGAAGCCCGGAACCACCGGCTGCGCGGCGCTGCCCTGGCCCTTGACGACCGAGACGGTGGAACCGTCCTGCGCCTGCTTGAGGTCACCGAACGAGTCCGGCGAACCAGCGGTGGCGCTCAACTCCAGCTGCGCTGGCGTCGAGGAGGCCGCGACCGAGGTCAACCTGTCGGTGCCCGGGGGCACCAGGAAACCCGGGGTGGTCGAGGTCGGGTGCAGCGGCAGCGCGACGGTGGCCGAGGTGCCCTGCGGCACCAGCGGGACGTCCACCATCTTGGTGAGCCGGCCGTCGGCCTGCACGAGTTGGGTGGCCGCGGTGTTGTTGGTGTACGTCACACGCACGGTGGTGGGCTTGTCCGCCACCAACTTGGCGCTGGTGCTGTTCGGCAGACCGGTGGCGGTCGCCTGGTCCTGGTCCAGGCCGACGGTGCCGTGGAACGGCTCGTTCAGCTCAGCACCGCTGACCGGGTTGAGGACGTTCAGGACGAACCGCCAGCGACCGGCCGCCGGGTTGACGGCGGTGGCCGACACGCCCCGCGTGGTACCGGTCAGCGCACCGGAGGTGTTCAGCAGCGCGTTGCTCTCGATGTCCACCGGCGTGCCGTTGGGGGTGATCAGCGCGCCCTGCACGAGTACGTTCGGGTCGCTGAGCGTCACACCGGCGCGGATGTCGCGGTGGCCGGACGGGACGTCGAAGGCGTAGGTGAAGGACTGCGCGGGCGAGGCGTCACGGGCGTTGCCGCCGGTGACCGTGCCGGTGAAGTCACCGCCCTTGCCGGAGAGCGGGACCAGGCTGCGCAGGATCACCGGAACGCTGGTGGTGTGGCCGTTGGAGCTGGCCACGGTGATCGACTCGGCGCTGTCACCGCTGGTCTTCGAAGTGGTGAGGTGGACGTGCAGGGTGGTGCTCTGCCCCGGCGCCAGCCTGGTCACCTGCGGGCTGACCGAACCGGCCTGCACCGCACGCTGGGTGGCCGTGTCCAGCAGCACCGGACCGGTGAACCCGTCGCTACCGGCGGGGGTGTACAGAATCGCGGTCCACTTGCCCGCGACCGGGTGCGGTACGTCGGCGATGCCGAAGTTGGCCGAGACCGGGCCGCCCTGCGGACGGGTGTTGGTCTCCAGTCGGCCGGACGGATCCAGCAGGGTGAGCCGGACCACCGGGGTCACGGTGTTGGCGCCCGACTTCTGCGCCTTGCCCTGCCAGGCGATCGACGCGGCGAGCCGGTCGGCCCCCGGCGGCACGGTGAACTTCACCTCGTGGTGCACCCAGGTGGCACCGTTGGTCGCGTACGCGAACTTGGGGTCGGTGGAGGAGTTCAGCGGCACGGTCTGCCGGGAGTTCGCCAGCGGCGCGAAGGTACGGGTGGCACCGGTGACCGTCTGGGTGGTGTGGCCGGTGTTGACCACGGTGACGTCAGCGGTGTGGCCGGAGCCCGGCGTGCCGGAGATGTCCTGCTGGCCGGTGGTCACGGCAACGGTGCCGCTCTGCTTGGCGCCCGCGGGGCTGTGGTAGCCGCGGGCGGCCTCCACCGCACCGCGCACGTTCAGCAGACCGGCGCCCTGCTCCTGCGCGGGCAGGCCGAGGTCCTGGGCGGTACCGGTGAGGAACTGCTTGACCAGCGCGGGAGTTGGCGACTGGCCGTGGTGGCTGTCCCGGTAGGCCTGGATCACCAGGGCCGCCGCGCCGGCGGTCAGCGGCGCGGACTGACTGGTCCCGCCGAACGGCTGGATCGCGCTGCCCGTCCCGTTGAAGTTCGTGCACTCGGTGTACTCGCTGATCTTGGGCGAGCACAGTGCCCAGTCCGCCTCACCGGGCGCGACCAGGTCGACGGTGCGTCCGGCCTGGGTGAAACCGCCCGACGACAGCGCCGAGATGCGGTCGTTGGCCCAGGTGCCGTTGGAGAACTGGGCGGCGGCGTAACCGGTTTGCAGATAGCTCTGGTTGTCCGTCGAGGCGCCCGCGGAGATCACGTGCGGGTCGGTGGACGGGGTGCCGATGGTGCTGTTGATACCGGCGTCACCGCTGGACACCGTCACCGTCACACCGGCGGCCACCGCCTCGTCGTTGAACAGCGAGATGGTGTCGTGCGCACCGCTGTCCGGGGTGACGTTGCTGCCGAACGACTCGTTGAGCACGTCGACATGGGCGACCGACACGGCGTAGTCGATGGACTGCAGGATCGCCGAGTTGGGGAACGTGGTGCCACCGGCCTTGAGGGCCACCAGCGAGGCGTCGGGTGCGAAGCCCTCGATGCGGATGTTGCACCCGGCGGGCAGCGGGTGGGTGGGGTTGACGAACTTCGACAGGTCGTAGCTCTCCCGCCCCTGCGCGATCATCGCCGAGGCGTCGCCGAACGCCTCCGCGGCGCCGCTCGGCGCGTCCCAGCCGTCGCCCGAGAAGTCCTGGTGGTCGACGACCGCGTGCGTGCCGTCAGGACGTATGAAGTCCGGGTCGTTGGGGTCCAGGCCGTCCGCGATGTAGGCGACCTTGACGCCCTTGCCGGTGGCGATCTGGTGGGCGCCGGGCGAGCCGGGGGTGCCCTCGACGTGCGTCGAGTAGAGCGCCTCGGGCTCCAGCAGCGGCTTGGACGGGTCGCTGGGGCAGATGGCGTACGGGTTCTTCCCGTTGCCGTTGCCCCGGGCGTTGGGCGTGACGGCCTGGGGTCCCTTGGCGCCGCCGCCCTGGGTGCCCGGGGCGGTGGCGCTCGGCGGAGTCACCCTCACCGTCTCGTCCGGGACGACCGAGGCGACCGCGGGGTCGGCCGCCAGTGCGTCGCGCAGCGCCGGACTGACCGTCGCGGAGAAGGCGTTGCCGACGACGAAGCTCTTGATACGGGTGCCGCCGTTCGCCCTGACCTTCGCCAGCAGCGGTGCCTGCGCGGCGGCGGCCTCACGCGCCCGGTCCTTCAAGTGCCCGGCGTCGGCCGGGGCGTTGGATAGCTGGTCCTTCAGGACAACGATCACAGGTGTTGGCGCTCTGTTGTCCGAGAGCGCCCGCGCGTTCGGTGCAGAAGTCAACTCAGCGCCGTTCGCGGTGGTCCCGAAGGTCAGGACCATGGACGCGGCGGCCAGTGTGACGCCTGCCAGCCGCGGTTTCCGCCAGCCGAACATCGACATCCTTTCGTCTGGTAAGACGTCAGGGGGCATGCCAGGGCCACGCGTTCCGCTGTCGGACGCGTGCATGCTGCTGGAACACCCGTCCCGACAAGCTCACGCATTCCAGCGCATCGATGCCTTCCCGACAAGGGGGTAATCGCGCAGATGTGCCCGAACCAGTTCCACAACGCGGTCCACCTGCGGCACCAGGTAGAAGTGACCGCCGTCCAGGGCATGGCTGTGGAACTCGGCCGTGGTGAACCGCCCCCACCCCATGACCGATTCCGCCTCGACCGAGGAATCTTGGCGTCCGCTTAGCGCGATGATCGGTATGTCCAGCAGTGGCCGCCCCACCTCCGGCCGGTAGGAGTCGAGCAGCAGGTAGTCGTTGCGCAGCACCGGCAGGAACAGTTCCCGTGCCAGCGGCTGATCGAAGATCTCCATCGGCGTGCCACCGTGCTGCCGCAGCACCGCCAGGATCTCCTCGTCCGTACGGGGGCGCGCCCGCGCCTCGGACACCGGGCCGCTTCCGGGTGCCCGTCGCGCGGAGACGAACAGCGCGTCGAGAGGGAGACCGCCCGCCAGCGCCAGAGCGGTCTCGTACGCGATGGTCGCCCCCATGCTGTGCCCGAACAGGGCGGTGTTACCCGGCCCGTTGCCGGTGGCCCGCAGTCCGGCGGATATCTCCCCCACCAACTCGTCCAGGTCACTGACGAACGGCTCGGCCATCCGTGACTCCCGCCCCGGGTACTGGACGATCCACACCTCGACGTCCGGCCCGAACCGCTCGCCCCACGCACGGTAGAAGTTCGCTCCCCCGCCCGCATGCGGGAAGACCACCAGTCGACGCGTGGCAGTGGGCCTGGGGCACGGGATCATCAGGCAGTTGGGAATGGCGGTCACCGGTCGGGGCTCCTTCTGCGGGCGGTTGCGTCAGGTGGGCTGGGCCGGTCCGCTGCCGAGCGGCGCGGTTCGGCCAGTCCCGCCGCCAACATCCTTACCTGTCACAGGTGTTGCCGCGCACGCTGTTCGCGGCTCGTCAGGCACTCGCCGCGGCCGGGCGGCCCCCAAGGGTTCCACCGGCGGTCAGTCGCCGTCGGCGTCCTCCGCGTTGATGCCGGTGAACAGCCAGTTGAGGGCCTGGCCGAAGAGTTCCTCCGAAACGCAGTCGGGGTCGACGCGTCGCTGGCGGACCAGTCCGATGAACAGGGCCGCCACCACCGTCGCCACGGCCTGCGCGGAGACCCTTTCGGGCGCGCCGCGCCGGGCCATGGCCGCGGCGACCAGGCCTTCCAGCGCCTGGTGCGATTCGCGCGCCGAGTCCGCCAGCGCGCCCATCACCTGCGGGTTGCGGATGGCGTACAGCCAGAACTCGGCCTGCAGCGCGGCGAATTCGATGTCCTTGTCGGCGACGTTGACCAGCAGCCGCCCCAGTTCGGTGACCGCCTCCGCGGTGCCCGCCCCATGGGAGTCCAGCGCCTGGGCGGCCGCCGCCAGGCGGTCCCTCCTGCGGTCCGACAGCAGCTCGAGGAAGAGCGCCTCCTTGCTGCTGAAGTTCGAGTACAGCGCGCCCGTGGAGAAGCCCGCCGCCTCGGCGATCTCCTCCACCGAGGCACCGGTGAAGCCCTTGCGGGCGAAGGTGCGCGCCGCCGCGTCCAGCAGCAGGGCGCGGGTTCGGGCCTTGGTCTCGGCCCTGGTCAGCCGCCGCCGCACCGGTTCCTCAGGCTGTGCATCCATGTCATAGAGGCTATTCAGATAGTGACCACTACGTCAAAGCTCGAATAGCGTGTACAGTTCGAATAGCAGTCACTATCTGAGTTGCGCCCGCGATGCCGAGCCCGGCCGTGCCCGGGCCGCAGGCCCTGTTAGCGGGCAGACGCCGCCCTGCGGAAAGGGAGAACGATGACCACGCAGCCCCCACCGGACACGCTGCGGCTTGTGGTGGACCTGAACCGTTGCCAGAGCTACGGACAGTGCGTCTACGCCGCCCCGACGGTCTTCCGGTTCCACGGTGAGGAGTCACTGGAGTACGACTACGCCCCCGGCGAGGACACACGACGCGATGTCCAGCGAGCCGCTGCCGCGTGCCCGGTACAGGCGATCACGCTGGGCGCGGCCACCGAGCCGTCGCCGCTGGCCGAGGAGCGTGACCGGTGAGCGCCGGGCGGATCGTGATCGTCGGCGCCTCGCTGGCCGGGCTGCGCGCCGCGGAGGCGCTGCGGGACGAGGGATTCACCGGCGAGCTGACCCTGATCGGCGACGAACCCCATGAGCCCTATGACCGGCCGCCGTTGTCGAAGGCGGTGCTGACCGGCTGGCTGCCGGGCGACCACACCGTGCTGCCCCGGCTCCGCGACATCGACGCGCGCTGGCTGCTGGGCACCGCCGCGACCGGGCTGGACGTGCCCGCCCGCGAGGTGACGCTGGCCGACGGGCGCCGGGTGCCGTACGACCGGCTGCTGATCGCCACCGGGACCCGCGCCCGCCCGTGGCCCGAGTCGTCCGGGGGCGGCCTGCACGGCGTGCACCTACTGCGCGGGCGGGACGACGCCGACCGGTTGCGGACGGAACTGCTCGCCGGTCCCCACCGGCTGCTGGTCGTCGGCGCGGGCTTCACCGGCGGCGAGGTCGCCTCGTCCTGCCGGGACCTGGGGCTGGCGGTGACCGTGACCCAGCGCGGCGCGGCCCCCCTGGCGAGCGCGCTGGGCGGGGTGGTCGGCCACGCCGCCGCCGGCTGGTACCGGGACGCCGGGGTGGACCTACGGCTGAACACCACGGTCCAGGTGCTGGAGGGCGACTCCCGCGGCCGATTGCGCCGCGCGGTGCTGTCCGACGGCAGCACGGTGGACGCGGAGGTGGCCGTCGTCGCCACGGGCGCCGTCGCCAACACCGAGTGGCTGGCCCACTCCGGGCTGGCCACCGACGACCGCGGCGTGACCTGCGACGCCGCCTGCCGGGTACGGGCCGCTGACGGCACCGTCGTGCCGGACGTCTTCGCCGCGGGCGACGTCGCCCGCTGGCCGCATCCGCGCTACCCCGGGCAACTGCTGCGGCTGGACCACTGGGACAACGCCGTCTCCCAGGCGCGCACCGCCGCGCACAACATGACCCACGACCCCCTGGACCACCGGCTCCACCAGCCGCTGCCGGCCTTCTGGTCCAACCAGTTCGGGGTCAACTGCAAGTCCGTGGGCCTGCCCGCCATCGCCGACCAGGTCATGGTCACCCAGGGCTCACTCGACCGGCGCCGTTTCGTGGCCGCCTACGGCCACGCCGGACGGCTGGTGGCCGCCGTCGCCGTCAACTCCCCCCGTGTGCTGGACGGTTACGCCGCCCTCATCGAGGCCGGGGCACCGTTCCCGCCCGTACTCAACGCCCCCGACGGCCCGGCCCAACCCACCCCAGTGGACGCCGGGTTCCCCCACCGGGCGCCCGCCGAAGGCCGCACCACCGGCCAACTCGTTCCGACCGCACACACGTAAGGGAGCACGCTGATGACCACGACCGCGCGGCTTTCGCCCACCGACCTGTTCGCCCAGGTCATGCGGTACGAGAACCGGCCCGACCCGTACCCGTACTACGCGCTGATGCGCGAGCGGCCGGTGGTCCGGATGGACAACGGGACCTGGCTGGTCAGCGGTTACCACGAGATCGCGCAGCTGCTCCACGATCCGCGGATCAGTGCCGACCGGCTCAACCCGCAGGCCCCCAAACCACCCCAACGCAGCCTGCTGGTCCAGGACCCGCCGCGGCACGACCGGCTACGCCGCCTGGTCACCCAGGAGTTCGTCCCGCGGATCACCGGCATGCGCGACCACATAGCCGAGCTGGTCGACCAACTCCTCGACGCCCACACCAGCTCGGGGCCGGGGCAGCTCGACGTGGTCGCCGACCTGGCCTACCCGCTGCCGGTCACCGTGATCTGCGAACTGCTCGGCGTGCCACGCGAGGACGAGCCGGTCTTCGGCTCCCTCTCCCGTCGGCTCACCCTCGCCCTGGATCCCGTCGACTCGCCGACGGAGGAGCAGATCCGCGACGCCCAGCAGGCCCGCGACCAACTGCTGGAGTACCTGGAGGCCCTCATCCAGCGGCGCCGGGCCGAGCCGGGCGACGACCTGCTGTCCGCCCTGATGTCCAGTGGGGACGACGAGGGCCCGATGGGCCCGGTGGACCTGCGCGTCACCCTCGTACTGCTGCTCATCGCCGGTCATGAGACCACCGTCAACCTGATCGCGAACGGCACACTCGCCCTGCTGCGCGACCCGGGCGTCCTCGCCCGGCTGCGCACCGACCCCGACCTGGCCACCCCGCTGGTGGAGGAGGTACTGCGGTACGACCCTCCGGTGCAGATGTCGGGCCGCAGCGCACTCGCCGACATCGACATCGCGGGCACCACCATCCCCAAGGGGTCAAGGATCCGCATCATGCTCGCCGCGGGCAACCGCGACCACCGCCGCTTCCCCGATCCCGACCGCTTCGTCCCCGACCGCCGGGACAACACCCACCTGGGTTTCGGCGGCGGTATCCACTACTGCGTGGGCGCCACCCTGGCCCGCGCCGAAGCCCAGCTGGCCCTCACCGCCCTGGCCCGGCGCCTGGAAGCCCCACGGCTGGTCGCCGACCCACCCCCCTACCGCGAGAACGCCACGCTCCGCGGCCCGGAACACCTACCGGTCGCCTTCGACCGGCTGACCAACGGATAGGTTCCGCAGGGCCGTTGGCCGAGTACACCGGCAACCGCCGCTCGGCCATCGGCCGCCGGGCTGGACACCTGATCCCATGTCGCTGACCAGCCCTGCCGAATCACCGGAAAATCCGAGTAATCCGGACTTTATTGCAGCAGCCATGTAGTCCGTGCCATTGTCGATGACATCAAGCCGTTCAACTTCGAACACGGCTTTGTGGACCGGCGGTTGCCCCCGACGCCGTCGCGCGAATCCCCTTCTCCCTTTCCTCAATGCCTTCTTGACGCAACGTAAAGCCAGTAAGGAGGGAATGGGTTCCAGTGATCACCTATGGCGGTCCAGGGAGCGCATGGGCTCGGTTACGGGGTGTACTGCCCAGTCGGCTCGACCTCGTTGACATGGGGCGCTGCCCGCGCAAGGACGTGCTGGCCGGGCTCATGGTGGCGATCACCGCGCTTCCGCTCGCCCTCGGTCTGGGTGCCGCCTCGGGCCTCGGCCCCCAGGCCGGGCTGGCCAGTGCGGTGGTGGCCGGTGGGCTGGCCGCCCTGTTGGGCGGTTCCAACCTCCAGGTCTCCGGCCCCACAGGGGTGCTGACGGTGGTGATCGCACCCGTCGTACACCGCTTCGGTGCCCGCGGTGCGCTGACCGTGGGGCTGATGGCCGGGCTGCTGGTCATCGCACTGGCGCTGTCCCGGGTGAGCGGATGTCTACGCTATCTGCCCGCGCCGGTGGTCAAGGGATTCACCATCGGCAGCGCCGCGGTGATCATCCTTCAGCAGATCCCTCCCGGGCTGGGTATCGCCGTGCGTCCGCGCGGCACGGTCATCGAGGCCGCGGTCAGATCCATAGCGCACCCCAACTGGGTGGCCGTCGCGCTCTGTTCGGCAGTGGTGGTGGCCCGGCTGGTCGGTGGCCGACTGCTGCCGAACGTGCCGTCCGCCCTGGTGGCGGTGGTCGGTGGCACCGTGCTGGTACGGGTGGTTGGGCTGTCCTTGCCGCGCATCGGGCATGTGCCGTCCAGCCTTCCGTATCCGTCGCTGGGCTTCCTGGACTTCCGCTCGATGCCGGTGCTGCTGCCGTCGGCGGTGACCGTCGCCGCCGTGGTGGCGCTGGAGGCGCTGATCACGGCAGCGGCGGCGGACGCGATGAGCGATGGGGAACCACATGACGGCGACCGGGAGTTGTTCGGGCAGGGGGTGGCCAACCTGGCCGCGCCGCTGTTCGGCGGGCTGGCGGCGACCGGGACCGTGGTTCGTACCGCCAGCAACGTGCGCCAGGGGGCGTGTTCTCGGCTGGCCGCGCTCGTGCATGCCGTGGCCCTGGGGGTGCTCGCCTTCACGGCCGCGCCGCTGGTGGCGACGGTGCCGGTGTGCGCGTTGGCCGGGGTGCTGATCGCCACCGCGACGCGGATGGTGGACGTCCGGTCGTTGCGGGCGCTGGCTCGTGCGGATCGGGGGCAGGCCGCGGTCGTCGCGGTAACCGCCGTGGTCACACTGGCCTTTGGCCTGGTCGCCGCCGTGACCGCCGGGCTGGTGCTGGCCGCTGGCTTGGCGCTGCGTGCGGTGGTGCGTTCCGCTTGTGTACGACGAGAGCCCGACGGACGGTCGTTCGCCGTCTACCGCGTCGAGGGGCCGCTGCTGTTCGCCTCGGCCGCGCGGCTGCTGCGCCCGCTCATGCGGTGCCAGACGGGCGTGGTCGTACTGCGCATGGCGCGGGTCACCGCCGTCGACGCCACCGGGATCCTGGCGCTACGGGACACCGTCGCCGCGTTGGCCAAACGCGGAACCCTGGTCCTGGTGTGCGGCATCAGCGACCAGCATCTGCCACCCATGGACGCACTCGGTGTCCTGGACGAACTACGCACGACCGGGCGGCTGTTCACCACCGACGCGGAGGCCGACGCCTTCGCCCGGGCGGAGCTGGACCTGCCGCGAGTCGGCAGCTCCAGCCGGGCCGAGCCCCACTACCCGTGACGCGGTGGCGGCGGGATCGTGGCGATGCCCGGCGCCGGTTCCGGCCAGACGAGCAGGACGGGGCACGGGGCGTGGTCGACGACGAAGCGGCTGGCGGGCCCCAGGCTGCGCGGCCCGAGGCGGCTGCGGTCGCCGTCGCGGGCGACGATGAGCAGGTCGGCGCCCTCGGCGGCGGCGACCACCTCCCGTTCGACGCGACCGACCCGGGCGAGCCGGGTACACGGTCGGGCCAGCCGATCGGCGGCGGCGGCCAGTAGCTCCTGCGCGCTGGCCGCGGCCAGGTCCTCCATCCGCGCCCCGGGATCCCTCCCCCAGCCTTCGGCCGGGTGGTGCCCCTTGGGGTGGCCGCGGCCCAGCAGCCCCGCGTAGACGCCGTGCGCCGCGCCCGGGACGTCGTGCCCGGTGACGTGCAGCAGCACGATCCGCGCGTCCGGCGGTGCGTGGGTGCGGGCGGCGTCGACGCACGCGTGCCAGGTGCCCTCGACGATCCAGACGATGACGGTCACGTGCTCAGCCTCCGACGACGCGCAGGGACGCCCACAGTGCTACCACGGCGAGCACCAGTGCCGCGGGTACGACGAGCAGGCCGAGGCGGGTGAACTCGCCGAGGTCCACCTCGGCGTCGTGTTCGTGCACGATGCGCCGCCACAGCAGGGTGGCCAGGGACCCGGCGTAGGTGAGGTTGGGGCCGATGTTGACACCCAGCAGCACCGCGAGGACGGCGCCGGGGCCGGTTGGGGCGGTCAGCGGCAGCAGCACCAGGACGGCGGGCAGGTTGTTGATGACGTTTGCCAACAGGGCCGCCAGCGCGGCGATGCCGAGCAGCGCGGGCAGTGAGGTGCCGCCCGGCACCAGATGGGCGAGCCCGGAGGCGAGCCCGTTGTCGACCACGGCGCGCACCACGATGCCGAGGGCCAGCACGAACGCGAGGAACGGCAGCGCGGCGGAGCGGACGATCGCGGCGGGCGTGGTGCGCCGCCGGGCCAGCGCCCGTACCGCGAGCACGAGCGCGCCACCCAGCGCGGCCCAGGCGGGGTTCACCCCGAGGGCGGAGGTGAGCACGAAGCCGCCCAGTGTGCAGGCGACGGTGACCAGGGCGAACAGCGGCGGTTCCGGCGCTTCGGCGGGAGGCGGTGCCTGCGCGCCGGCGGCCAGGTCCGTGGCGAAGAACCGGCGCAGCACCACGTACTCGACGGCGATGGCGACCAGCCACGGCAGCGCCATCAGGGCGGCGAAGCGGGTGAAGCTCAGGCCGCTGGCGGCGAACGCCAGCAGGTTGGTGAGGTTGGAGACCGGCAGCAGCAGGGAGGCGGTGTTGGACAGGTGGGTGCAGGCGTAGACATGCGGTTTGGGCCGTGCCCCCAGCCGGGCCGCGGTGGCGAACACCACCGGGGTGAGCAGCACCACCGTGGCGTCCAGGCTCAGCACCGCGGTGGTGAGCGACGCGATCACGAACACCTGGACCAGCAGTCGGCGCGGTCGCCCCACCGCCGTACGGGCCATCCATGCCCCGCAGGCCTGGAACATCCCGTCGTCATCGCAGAGTTGGGCCAGCACCAGCACCGCCGCGAGGAACCCGATCACCGGGCCGAGCCTGGCGGCCTCCACTCTGGCGTGGTCCAGCGAGATCGCTCCGGTGCCGATCACCGCGCCCGCCGCCGGAACCGCGACCACCGCTTCGGGCCACCCCCATGGCCGTACCACCGCGCAGACCAGCACCACGACCAGCAGTCCCACGGACAGTACTTCCGCGAACGACGTGTTCAGGGTCGGCTCCTCGCAGCTGACGGCAACGGCGCCCCCTATGGAAGCAGGCTCCGCGGCGGCCACGCCGTATCGCCCCCACCGCTGTGTCGTGTCACGGAGGCCACGGCGGCAGCAACTCCCCTACCCGCCAAGGGGAGTGGCAGGATGGGCGTAACCAACGGGAGGGGTTGTCCGAGGTATGGCCGTCATCCACCGCACCACGTTGTCGCCGACCAAGCTGGAACTGCTCACCGGATGGCTTCCCGCGCGGCCCTGGTACCTCGGCGCCGCTGGTCGTACTCCGCAGCTGGGCAAGGCGGGCGGTTTCCGGCTCGATGACCCGAAGGGCGAGGTCGGGATCGAGTTCATGGCGGCCACCGACGGGTCCGGGGACGCGCCGGTCACCTACCACGCGCCGCTCACCTACCGTGGGGCGCCGCTCGACGGCGCGGAGCACGCCCTGATCGGCACCATGGAGCACGGGGTGCTGGGGCGGCGGTGGGTCTACGACGGCGTCCACGACCCGGTGCTCGTCGCCCAACTCCTCGCCCTCGTCATGGGCCGGGCCGAGCCGCACTCGCAGAGCGTGAACGACACCCCGGACCCGACCGTCGTCGGCCACTTCGCGGAGAGCGGCCACACGGCGGAGGTCGAGTCCTCGGCCGTGACCGACGGGCCGCACGGCACCGACCTCCTGGTACGGACCGGCGCCCGGGAACTCCGCATCCGGGTGAATCGGGCTCTCAGCGCCGAACGAGGCGAGACCCCGGCCACATTGGGACATGTCGCGGCGAACTGGCAGCTAGCGGACGGATCCCAGGCTCGCGGCCTGTTCGCCGTCGTTCACGAGCAGGCGGCCGAGTAGCCGACCGACCGCGCGCCACGACCGCGCACCAAGCCGCACCACCGATCGACCGCGCGCCCACCCCCAGCCCGCGCGGCCGCTCCGCATCACCGCGAGCACCACCCCAGCTCGTGCCACCGATCCACCCGGATCCGCCCCTTCACCCCAACTCGCTGCCACAAATCGCTTTTGCGCCTATCGGGGGCGTTCGCCCGCTGGGCACACCCTCCGTCGCCACCGCCGCGACGCTCCGAACACGCGACCGGGTATCAAACACACCGCAATCCGGCAAAGATCCTCCACACAGGGCCTGCACCCCCTGGACGACCCGCTTCGTTCCGGTTACCGTCATCGCTTCTCGGCCACTTGTTCACTTTTCGGCCACCGAACTGCTACGTACTGAGCCCGTCATGTTGCACCGCAGCGTGGCCTTTTCAGACCCCCGCAAGGAGAACCCGTGAACGTGCCCCGTAACCGGGCGATCGGCGCTACCGGCGTCCTGGCCGCGGCAGCGCTCACCTTGAGCGCCTGCGGCTCCACGCCCGCCGCGAGCACCACGGCGAACGACAAGAGCGCTGCCACCGCCACCTCGGCGGCCGACCTCGGCGGTATGGACGCCCTGGTCGCCGCCGCCAAGAAGGAGGGCACGCTCAACGCGATCGCGCTGCCCCGCGACTGGGCCAACTACGGCGCGGTCATCGACGGGTTCACCAAGAAGTACGGCATCAAGGTGCAGGACGAGAACCCGACCGGTGCCAGCCAGGACGAGATCACCGCCGTCACGTCCCGCAAGGGCCAGTCGAACGCGCCCGACGTGCTGGACCTCGGCTCGCAGTTCGCGCTCAGCGGCGCCCAGCAGGGCCTGTTCGCCCCGTACAAGGTGGCCTCCTACGACCAGATACCCGCTGCCCAGAAGGACAGCAACGCCGACTGGTACAACGACTACGGCGGCTACATCTCGATCGGCTGCGACGCCAAGCGGGTGCGGGAGTGCCCGAAGACCTTCGCCGACCTGGCCAAGCCCGAGTACCGCGGCCAGGTCTCGCTCAACGGCGACCCGACCAAGTCCGGTGCCGCGTTCGGCGCGGTGTACGCGGCGTCGATGGCGAACGGCGGCTCGTACGTGGAGATCCAGCCGGGCCTTGACTTCTTCGCCAAGCTCAAGCGGATCGGCAACTTCAACCCGGCGTTCGCCACTCCGACGTCGATCGAGAAGGGCCAGACGCCGATCACCATCGACTGGGACTACCTCAACGTCGGCTACTCGGACGCCTTCAAGAACAAGGGCGTCGACTGGCAGGTGAACGTCCCCACCGACGGCCTCTACGCCCAGTACTACTCGCAGGCGATCAACGCCAACGCCCCGCACCCGGCCGCCGCCCGGCTGTGGGAGGAGTACCTCTACAGCAACGACGGCCAGAACCTCTTCCTCAAGGGGTACGCACGCCCGGTGCTGATGGACGCCATGGAGGTCAACGGCAGCCTGGACGCCGTGGCCGCGGGCAAGCTCCCCGCGGTCTCCGGCTCCCCCGCCTTCCCCACCGAGGACCAGCTGACGACCGCCAAGAAGACCGTCGCCGACAAGTGGGCGCAGACCGTCTCATAACGGAACCACCCACCGAAGGAACCACCCGCATTCATCAGTTCAGGCTGACCAGATAGAACTGGACAGCCTGAACTGAAGGATTTACCGTGGCGGCATGGACGAGACCACCGACGGTGTCTCCGGGACGGCCTCCCGCGCCGCGCGCGATGTGTGGGTGGTGTTCAGCCGCCTGCGGCGCCGACTGCGCGAGATCGCCAGTACCCAGGACCTCACGCCTTCCCAGGTGTCCGCGCTCACCCTGCTCTACAAGCGGGGACCGGCGTCGGCCAGCGGGCTCGCCGCCGCCGAGGGGGTTCGCCCGCAGTCGATGGCCACCACGCTGGCGGCACTCGACAAGCAGGGGCTGATCCAACGCGAGCCCGACCCCGACGACGGCCGCCGACAACTGGTCACGCTGACCGGCGCCGGACGGGAACGCGCCGCCGGCGACCGGCAGGCCCGCGAGGAGTGGCTGACCCGAGCCCTCCAGAACCACTACACCGAGCAGGAACGGCAGACCGTCGTCGAGGCGATGGCCCTGCTGGAACGGCTCACCGAGCTGTGAGCGCGATACTCACGCGGCTGCGCGGTTCGCCGCCCGACTCACGCCCGGAGGATGGCTTCGACCGCGGGCTGATCACCCGGACGACCCCGGGGTCGATCCTCAACCCGGCCAACTCATCGTTGATCGCTGTGGCGTTGCCGCCGATCGGCGACAACGGCCTGGCCAACTGGAACGCGCTCTACCACCAGGCGACGCCGAGCGTTTGGGCTCCGCCGCCGGGCCGCTGCGCACCTGCGCCTACCTGAGCGCGATGGCCGCCTCCTCGGCCTGCGCCGCCTTCTTCGAACACGGCGCCCACACCGACGGACCGCACCCCCCGGCGCTGTTCATGGCGGGCGGCGCGGTCCCGCTCGCGACCGCGGCCCCGCTGGCGCGCGCACTACCGAAGACCGCGCCGGGCACCGGCCGCCGCTGACCCCCGAAACAACGCAACGGAAAGACCCACCCATGGCACTGAGTACCCTCGACGAGCGCACCGCGCTCGTACTGATCGACCTCCAGAAGGGCATCGCCGCCTCGGCCACCGCCCCCCACACCGGCCCCGAAGTGGTGGCCCGCGGCGTCGAGTTGGCCGACGCCTTCCGCTCGCACGGCCTGCCGGTCGTCCTGGTACGGGTCACCTTCGCGGCCGACGGCTCCGACGCCGTCCCCGGCCGTACCGAGGCCCCGCGCCGCTCTGGCGGCCGGCCCGAGGGCTGGGACGTGATCGTCGACGAACTGGCCGGCCACCCCGAGGACATCACGGTGACCAAGCGCAACTGGGGCGCCTTCCACGGCACCGACCTCGACCTGCAGCTGCGCCGCCGCGGCGTCACCCAGATCGTGCTGGCCGGTATTGCCACCAGCATCGGTGTGGAGTCCACCGCCCGGGCCGCCCATGAGCACGGCTACCACGTCACGTTGGCCACCGACGCCATGGCGGACCGCAGCGAAGAAGCACACCGCAACAGCGTCGAGCACATCTTCCCCAGGCTCGGCGAGACCGGCAGCACGGCGGAGATCGTCGAACTGCTGGCCAAGACCCGTCCCTGACCCACCACCGCCCGTCGGCTGCCGGCCCCCACCGGGGCCGGCAGCCCGCGCGTCACAGAACGGACCCGATCCTTCACGAGCACCATCCGAGTTCCAGGAGAGCGATGACCACCATGCCGGAGCACGTCCCGGACCACCCGCGCGACCGCACCTGCCCCTACCAACCGCCCGCCGAATACCTCCGGTTACGTGCCGAGAAGGCGCCTCCGCACAGGGTGACGCTCTACGACGGCCGTCAGCTGGCTGGTCACCAGGCACGAGACCGCGCGCAGGCTGCTGGCCGATCCGCGGATGTCCTCCGACCGCACCCGCCCGAACTTCCCCGCCCTCTCCCCACGCGCCACGGTGGTACGCGAGCGGAGCCGTGAACTCCTTGAGTCGCAGCGGTCGTTCATCGTCACCGACCCGCCCGAGCACGACACCAAGCGGCGGATGCTGCTCAGCGAGTTCACCGTACGGCGGACCAAGGGCATGCGCGAGGACATCGAACGGATCGTGCACGACCGCATCGACGCCATGCTGGCGGCAGGCCCGCCCGCCGACCGGCCTCCACCAGTGCCTCGGCCAGAACCTGGCCCGCCTGGAACTGGAGGTCGTCCTGGGCGCGTTGATCAAGCGTGTTCCGACGCTGCGCCTCGCGGTTCCGGTGGACCAGCTGCCGTTGCGCCCGGGCACGACGATCCAGGGCGTCAACGAACTCCCGGTCACATGGTGACCACTGCGAGAGGAGCACGCATGAGGATCGCCGTTGTGGGGGCGTCGGCGGCGGGAGTGGCCGCCGCCGAGGCCCTGCGCCGGTTCGGGTGGGACGGCGAACTGACCCTGATCGGCGCGGAATCCCATGTGCCGTACGACCGGCTGCCGTTGTCCAAGCGGTTCCTCAGCGGCGCCTGGACACAGGAGCGGCTACGGCTGCGCGACGCCGAGCAGTTGGACCGGCTCGGCCTCGATCTGCGCCTGGCCACCCTGGCCACCGCGCTGGATCCGACGGACCGCACCCTCACGCTGCACACCGGTGAACGGCTGCGCTGCGCGGGAGTGATCGTGGCCACCGGTGGCCGCGCCAGAACCCTGCCCGGCGCCGAGGGCCTTACCGGCGTACACACCCTGCGCACCCTGGACGACGCCCACGCCCTGCGCACCCTGCTGCGCGCGGCGGAGCACCTGGGGATCGTCGGGAACGGCGTACTGGGCACCGAGGCCGCGGCCGTCGCCCGTGAACTGGGCGTAGAGGTGACGTTGATCGGCCGTACACCGCTACCGATGTCACGGCTGCTCGGCGACGAGGCCGCCGCCCTGCTCGCCCGTTACCACCGTACGCACGGTGTCCGCCAACTCGCCTCGAAGTCCGCCGAGTTCGATTCGGCACGTGGCCGGCTCACCGGGCTCCGGCTGGACGACGGCACCCGGTTGGCCACCGACTCCGTGCTGCTCGCGGTGGGGGCGAGGCCCAACACCGAGTGGCTGCCGGGCTCCTGGGACACCTCGGACGGGCTGCTCTGCGACGAGTACTGCGCGGCGGCTCCGGGGATCTACGCCGCGGGCGATGTGGCGCGCTGGCACCATCCGGTGCACGGGCGCGCGATACGCGTCGAGCACCGCACGAACGCCACCGAGCAGGCGCTGGCCGCCGCCCGCAACCTGCTGGCCGAACTGCGCGGCCAGCCGCGTCAGCCCTTCTCTCCCGTCCCCTACTTCTGGTCCGACCAGTACGACCTGAAGATCCAGGGCTACGGGCTGCTCGCCGACCCCGACAGCGTCGAACTGGCCGTGCAGGGCGACGGGTCCCCCCGACTGGCCGCCCTGCACGGCCGCGCGGGCCTGGCCACGGGAGTGCTGGCCGTCAATCTCCCGCCCCGGCAGCTACGTGACCTGCGCTCCCTGATCGTCACCCCGACCCCCTGGCGGCAGGCACGCGCCCGCTTCCTGGACGCGGTCACCCCGACCGACGGGCCGGGGTGAGACGATCACGGGAGTACTCGCCGGCCGTTCAGTTGGCGTGCTCCGCGAACTGGTCCAACAGGCCCTGGGGCGCGTCGTCCCTGAAGCAGGTGACGAGATTGTCGGCGGAGGCCTTCGCGGAGATCTCGGCGCGCGGGAAGAGGGCCGACTCGTAGACGGCGAGCGCGGCTTCGACGTCGGCGGGGTGGGCGGCGAGGGCCTGCCCGAGTTCGGCTCCGTCGAGCATGGCCAGGTTGGCGCCCTCCCCGGCGAACGGCGACATCACATGGGCGGCGTCGCCGAGCAGGGTCACACCGGGCACCCGGTTCCAGCGGTGGCCGACCGGCAGGGCGTGGATGGGCCGTGGCACCAGCGAGCCGTCCGCGTCGACGACGAGCGCCCGCAGGCTGTCGTGCCAGTCGGCGAAGTACTCCAGCACGGCGGCCTTGGCGGCGGCGGTGTCGGTGAAGTCGACGCCGGACGCCCAGTCCTCGGCGACCTTGATCACGGCGTAGATGTGCAGGCTGCCGTCAGCCTCGCGGTGCCCGAGGAAGCCCCTGCCCGTGCCGAGCGCGAACAGCATGCCACCGCCGACCACCGCCGCGCTCTGCGGATGGCGGGCGTCGGCGTCCAGCAGGTCCACCTCGACCATGGTCACACCGGTGTAGGCGGGATTGGCGTCGGAGACCAGCGGGCGGATCCGCGACCAGGCACCGTCCGCGCCGACCAGCAGATCGGTGGTGAAGGAGGCGCCGTCGGCGAGCGTCACCTCGTGCCGCCCGGCGCCGAGCGGGCGCGCGCCGGTGACCTTCGCGCCCCAGCGCACGGTGCCGTCGGGCAGCGCACCGAGCAGCAGGTCCCGCAACTGACCGCGGTCGACCTCGGGCCGCCCGTGCTCCTCGTCCTGTGCCATGTGGACGGTGGCGTGCCGGTCGAGGACGCGGACGGCCTCCCCGCCGGGGTGGACGATCGCGCGGAACTGCTCGTACAGTCCGGCGGCGCGCAGTGCGATCTGGCCGGAGTCCTCGTGGATGTCGAGCATCCCGCCCTGGGTACGGGCGGTGGGTGAGGCGTCCAGGTCGTAGACGACGGCCTCGATCCCGTTGACGTGCAGTACACGGGCGAGGGTCAGGCCGCCGAGTCCGGCGCCGACGATGGCTATCGGGTGGTGAGTGGGCATGGGTCACCTCTGCGGGGTTTCGGGGTGGCGGGTCTCGGGGGGCCTCGGTGCGACGTCGATCAGGATGTGAAGGTCCGACCCACCGTAACGAACATGTTCGCTACGAACAAGTTCGTTACGAATGGGCTCGTAAAGATTTCCGCAACGTCGAGGCCGACGCCACGGATTGGGGGAAGCCGCTCCTTACGAGCCGTACAAGGGGGAAGCGCAGTGAACGTGGGCTCGGGCCTGCAACGGGCGAGATCGTTCATGATCCTGGCCACGATGCTCTATCGGGCGAGCCATCTGGTGATCGGCCTGTTCGCCGTCGTCCAGCATCGACCTGGGCTACCGGTGGCGTGGTTGGTGCTGTTGGCGGCGGTCGGGTGCAGTGTGTGGGTGTGGGGCGGGGCGCTGGCTCGGGGGGTGTTCTCCGGTTGGGCGGTGTGGGCGGATGTCGTGGTCAGCGGGTGCGTGCTGCCCTTCGTGGCCTTGGAGTGGGGTGGACCGCTGGTGCCCGCGGCGGACGGGTGGGTGATGTTGCTGGGTACGTCGGCGGCATCGGCGGCGGCGGTCGCCTTCGGGCGGACCGCGTTGGCCGGAGCCGTGGTGGTCCTGACGGCGACTCATGTCGCGGTGTGCCGGACGGTCGGTGCGAGCGCCGTGGCCCTCGACGGCCATCTCATCTCGCTCGCCTCGTCGGCGATCATGGCCTGGGTGTTCTGGTGGTATCTCAACCGCCAGGGCCGACTGCTGGACGCCGCCAGCGCCCGGGCGCTCGCCGCCGAGGCGCAGAAGGCCCGGTACGCCGAGCGCATCGACCACTACCGGGCACTGCACGACACCGTGCTGGCCACGCTGACCGCCATCGCCGGTGGTGTGGACGCCAACTCCCCGCAGGTCAGGGAGCGTTGTGCCGGCGAGGCCGCGTATCTGCGCCGCCTGATCCAGCGCACAGCCGACGAGGAGTACCACCCGGAGCTCGGCGCGGCCCTTGAGCGCGCCGTCCGCTCCGCCGAGAGCCTCGGCCTGCGCGTCATCACGCAGTACCACAACCTGCCCGAGGCGCCCGCCGAGGTCGCCGCGGCCGTCGCCGACGCCGTCACCGAGGCGCTCAACAACGTCCGAATACACGCGGGTACCGGACGCGCGTATCTGACCGCCACCGGGGTCGGCGACCGGCTGGTGGTCACGGTCGTGGACCGGGGCCGCGGGTTCGCCCCCGACCGGGTGACCCGGGGGCTCGGCCTGCGCCGCTCGGTGCACGCCCGGCTGGCCGAGGTCGGCGGCCGGGCGGTGGTGGACAGCCGTCCCGGCGAGGGCGCCGTCGTGGAACTGCGGTGGCCCGAGTGATCACGGTCGGTGTGGTGGACGACGACCGCATGCTGCTCGACGGCATGCGGTCCTGGCTGCGCGACGTGCCGGGCCTGCGACTGGTCGCTTCGACCGCCACGGTGGCCGAGTTCCTGGCGACCACATGCGAGGCCGTGGACGTTGTGCTGCTCGACCTGGTGCTACGGGACGGCTCGGTACCGGCGCAGAACATCCGCCGACTGAGGGCGGCCGGAAGCCGGGTGCTGGTGATCAGTACGGTGCCGGACCGCTCCCGGATCGTGTCCGCCGTCGCGGCGGGCGCCGACGGCTATCTGACCAAGGACAACGACCTGCCGACGCTGGTCGCGGCGATCGAGGAGATCGCGGCGGGCGGTACCGCGCACTCCCCCGAAATGGCCTTCGCCTGCGCGCACGACGACGACCCGGCCCGGCCCCGGCTTTCGCCAAGGGAACTCCAGGTCCTGCTCGACTACGCCTCGGGCATGACGCTCAAGTCGGCGGCGCGGCGCGCCGGTATCACCGTGAACACGGCGAAGGACTACCTGGACCGGGTCAAGGCCAAGTACCAGCAGGCGGGTCGGCCCACGTACACGAAGACCGACCTGGCGCGGCGGGTGCGCGAGGACGGACTGGACGGTTGCTGACCGCGCAAGCCCCCCGAACTGGTGGCGCCGCAAGGCGGGCTGCCCCCGCTAGCGTCGTTCGGCGGCACTCGTACGTTCGAGAAAGGGGGAGCACATGAAGTCAATGGGCATGTGGCTGGCCCGCCTGTTGTCGGCGCTGGCACTGGTCGCCGGTGGCGTGGTGTTCTGCGCGGGCGGCGCACAGGCGGCCACGGTCTGCGGTGACAGACCGGTGCCGCCGGGGCAGGTCATCACTTCCGAGACGCTGACGGCCAGTTGTACCGGCGGCTACCTCACCGAGACGGTCCAACCGCCGTACGACGGCATCCAGGTCTGCGGCAACTCGCCGGTCCCGACCGGCTATGTCTTCACCTCGCTGTACACCACCAACAGCTGCGGGCCGTACCAGACCGGGCGGCTCAACACGGTCCGCAACGGCATCCGCATGTGCGGCAACTACAACGGGTCCATCCCCAACGGTTATGTGATCACCAACGAAGGCCCGGACGGCACCTGCGCCCAGTGGTACGGCGAGACGATCAACGCCGCCTACAACGGGATCCAGATGTGCGGCAACAGCCCCATGCCCTCGGACTATGTGATCACCGCGAACTTCCAGAACAGCGGTTGCGGAATCTACCAGGGCGAACGGATCAACACCGTCTACGACGGCATCGCCTTCTGCGGCAACTCACCGGTACCACCCGGCTATGTCATCACCGCCAACAGCCAGGTCAACAGCTGCGGCATGTACCTCGGTGGGCGGCTGAACCTGCCCTACAACGGCATCACCGCCTGTGCCAACTCCCCCGTCCCGAACGGTTGGTGGGTGTCGGCCGACGGCCTCCAGACGCCTGCCTGCGCACCGTATATGGCGGAGACGTTGAAGAACCAGTGACCCGACGACAGCGGCGCTGGCCACCACGAAACCCCTCCGGCCAGCGCGGCTGTCGCGTGCCCGACGATCAGTCCGGCGCCGCCCGTTGGGACGATGAGTTGGGGAAGCGGCGGCGCCGCGCCTTCGCCTCTTCGCCGGTCAGGACCCTGCGGACCGCCAAGCGGACGAACACCAACTCAAAGAGCACGGGGAGTCCCAGGCCGTAGTAGACGAACCACCCCACCGGTTCGCCTGAGAGCAGGCTGACAAGTCCGGATACCGCCGCCAGCGCGCTGATGACCCAGGTCGCGCGCATGACGGGCGAGTTGCGTGCGGCGCTGCGGTACGCCCGCGCGGTCAGACGGAAAGTGGCGTTGATGTCCATTCAGGCACGTTTGATTTCTCTGGAGTCGACCGTGACCGTTCAGACGAACGCGACCGGCCCCGGCACGGTCTTCAGCCGCTGCATGCGCGTCAGTTTCTGCACGAAGACGATCGCCAACACAGCCGCCGCGATGTTCAACACATCGGCCAGAGCCGACGTGGCCACGGAGTGCTTCAGCGCGTCCAGGGTCGTCTGCCCGCCGAGGGTGGCACCGATCCTGCCGACCACGACCGCCGTCACCCACGTCGCCCACCAGGCGCGCACGGGCGCGCGCGAGACGTGCCGCCAGGAGCGGTCGGGCGCCGACTGCGCGCTGGCGTCCCAGACTTCACAGGCGGCGCGGAACGGCAGCCAGAGGTTGCCGAACGGCACGAACCAGGCACCTATCACCCATCCCCGGCCCATGGTGCACACGGCCCGCGAGAAGGCTTCGGCGTTCACCCGGGCCCGGTAGAGCCAGGGGATGAACACCGCGGCCGTGGCGAGGGTGCCGCAGATCTGCAGGATCCCGGACGTCCGGTAGAGGTCGTCGGCCTGCCGCACTTCCTGGTGCGTGACGGACAGCGCGTTGCCCACCACGGAGTAGGCGTTGAGATCGGCGTAGACCGCGAACAGGTCGATGCCTGCCACCACGGCGAGCAGCACGGTGACGGCAGTCGCGAGCCCGTCAAGCTGACGGATCGCAGGACCACCGCCGGGCGGCGCGCCGGCAGGACTGTAGGACATGGCGGGGACTCCCATGGACATGGCGGTTGGTTGACGGTGCGATGGGGACTTCGCTGTGCGGGCCGGTGGTCCGGGAGTTCCGACGGCGCGGGTGCACGGCGCCCGCTGGGTCAGCCGCTGCCGCGAAGTCCGCGATGGACGTCACAGGACATCCACGGCCACCACGCAGACGTAAGGAAACGGTAAAGACCGATCAGGAAATTACCCCGCAACGACACTTGACCGCAACTTGACTTGTTTCACAGGCACATCACAGGAAGTCACGCCGTGACACCGCATCCCGTCAGCCGTCGGCCTCGCGTTCCATCACGCGGACCACGCCGTCAACTGACCGCCTTGAGGCTCTGGTTGCCTTCGGGCCTCCAACTCCCCCTGGAACACGCGGCAGGGCCCCGGTCATCAGACCGGGGCCCTGCTCGCTCGGGTGCTACGTCCCTCAGCTGTCCGCCTCCGCGGCGGTCGGCTTCGGGATCAGGAACGACGTGGCGATGGCCGCGGCGAGGATGACGACGCCGGCGATCATGCTGGCGGTGTAACCGGCGGAGGATGTCGGGTCACTGGGCATGACGGCCGTGTTCACCGCGTACAGCACCGCGAAGCTGAGGCCCGCGCCGAGATTGAACGCGCCCGCGTTGAGGCCGGGCAGGAAGCCGGGGTTCTCGCGCGGGGAGAGCACGATGCCGAGTCCGTTGAGCACGATGTTGGCCACACCGGCGTAGGTGATGCCCACCAGCAGCGAGCCCGCCAGCAGCATCACGTGCGAGTGGGCGGGGAGCGTGACGATCATCAGGACGATCGACGCCACGGCGCCGACCAGGCCCAGCCGCAGTACCCGCCCGTAGCCGAAGGTCGCGGCGAGCCGACCGGCGAGCGGCCCCATGGCCAGACCGGCCAGCGCGTACGGGGTGAGCGTCCACCACGCCGACTGCTCGGCGGTCATACCGAGACCTGCCTTCGCGTCCTGCGCGAAGGCGGGGATCAGCCCGTTCATGACGGCGAACACACCGGTCATGGTGAGCACGGTGGTCAGCAGGATCGCCCAGGTGGAACGCACCTTCAGGTGCCGGGTGGCGACCAGCGGGTGCGAACCGCGCGCCTCGGTCCGCCAGAACAGGCCGAAGGAGATCGCGGCGATGACCGTGAGCCCGGCGACGAGGGACCAGTTGGCCGCCGCCAGCTTTCCGGCCTCGTTCAGCGCGATGAGCAGCGAGCCGACGGACACCACCAGCAGGCCGACGCCCGGCCAGTCCATCCGCTTCGCGTTGGCGACCTTGCTCTCCGGCGTCATGGTGGCCGCCATGACGGTGGCGATCGCCGCCACCGCGGCCATCGCCCAGAAGACCGCCTGGAAGCCGTGCTTGTCCGCGAGGAACCCACCAGCGAGGGAGTCGACACCGGCGACACCGCCGTTGACCGCGGTGAGCACACCGAGCAGGGTGCCGTACCGCTTCGGCTCGGTGACCTCGACCCGCAGCATGATCAGGCACAGCGGCACCGCGGGCCCGGACGCGCCTTGCAGGATCCGGCCGGCGAACAGCATCGGGACGCTCGTCGCCAGCGCTGCCACAACACATCCGACCGCCATCAGCGCCAGCATCCCGACCAGCACCTTGCGGCGGCCGATCACATCACCGAGCCGGGGCAGGAACAGCGAGAACAGCGCGGCCGAGGTGAAGAACGCGGTCTGGGTGAGCCCGACCTCGGCGGCGGTGGCGTGCAGACTGCTCTGGATGCTCCTGAGCGCGGGACTGAGCATGCTCGCGTTGAGCTGGAAGGCGACGCACGCCGTGAGCAGCGCGGTGACGAGGACGCCCACGCGAACGGTCCGGTTGCCGGTCGCGTCAGCGCCCCGGGCTATGTGGCGGTCGGGTCCGTCGGCGCGGTCGAGGGTGATCTTCTTGGGCAAGGAAAAGTCCCTATGCTCAGCTGAACGGTGTTGCGGTGATCCCCGGGAGCGCGGTACAGGGCAGTTCCTGGCAGGCGCGCCGGTCCGTGGACAAAGGTACCTTCTGCTGTCAAATCGCCAGCGGCTTCGCGTGTCCGTGCGCACACTCTCCGTGCGTTCACGCGCCCGGCCTCACGCCGCGACGGACACGTTCCGCAGCACGTGCAGCTGGTCGGCGACGTCCGCGAGGCTGGCGCAGCGCGTGGCCAGTTCGGCCGCGGTGGGCAGGGCGACCAGGCGGGTGGGGCGGCGGGCCGACGCGTCCGCGGCCAGCCGGGCCAGGGCGTCCGCGAGGCGGCGGGTGTCGTCGGCGGGCAGCGGACGCCGCCCGTGCTCCAGCCGTACCGCGCAGGCGGTGGTGGCGTCGACCAGCCGCTCGACGGCCGCCAGCGCGGGAGCCCACTGGGCGCTCGCCACGCCAGCGGGTGGCAGCTCGGCCGCTGCCTGCACGACGGTCCTACGGGCTTCGGCCAGCGCCCGGTACGCGGCTCGACGCAACCGTGCCCGTTCGTCGTGCTCCTCGCCCGGAGCGCCGACGACGTGTGCGAAGTACGCCTCGGCGGCGCGCAGTGCCGCCGCCCAGTGTTCGTGGACCGTCTCACGGCGACCGCCGATCCGCGGCAGGTGTCCCACGATCAGCGCGATCGCGCAGGCGAGCACGGTGTCCACCAGCCGGGTGCCCGACGCCCCGTGTGTGCCGCTGACCACGGCGAGCGCCAGCACGATGCTGGTCAGCGCGGCGGTCTGGAAGGCGAAGTGCCGGGCGGCGACGGGGATCAACGCCCCACCCAGCGCCGCGGCGGCCACCGCACCGGCGCTTCCCGGCAGGACCGCCTCCAGCGCGGTGAAGACCACGACACCGAGGACGGTTCCCAGCACCCGGCTGACCGCGCGGGAGAACAGCGGCCCCAGGTCCGGCTTGGCCAGAAAGGCAGCGGTGACCGGCAGCCAGTACCACTGGGCGGGCCGCAGGACTTCGGCGACGGCGGCGCAGGCACCCACGCACAACGCCACCCTGAGCCCGTACTCACGGCCGAGCGGGCCGAACGCCCGCCGCAGCGCGGAGCGGTCGCGCGGCCCCGGTACCGGCCAGGCGGGGGCGTCGAACGCCTCGGCGGCGCTCAGCAGCGCCCGGTGGAGTGCGCGGCGGCCCGGAGTGTCGGCGTGCGGCGTGGCGATCGGCCCGCAGGGGGCCGCCTCGCGTACGGCACGGGCCAGCCGCGCGGGGGCGTCGAGGGTCGCGGCGGGCAGCGGCCTGCCCTCCCACAGCAGGGTGACGGCCGCCTCGCCCAGGGTGGTCGCCACGGACAGCTGCGCCCGCAGGCGCCACTCGGCGGCCGAGACCTGGCCGATGCGCCGGATGCCGCGGTGGTGGTCCAGCGCCGCGTGGGCGGTGTCGAAGGCGGCGGTGAGCCTACGGCGTGCGACCTGACCGCGGCCGGTACCGGCCGCGGTCAGTACGGCGCCGAGCGCGTCGTACACCGAGGCGACGGCCTCCCGCTCCTCGGCGTGCGGCTCGGGCAGGGTGACGGAGACCACCACCAGTTGCCACAACGCGCCGACGGCGACGAGTACGGGACCGAGCCACACGGGACCGTGGTGCGGCAGGCCGACACCGATCAGCAGCGTGACCAGGAACTGCAGGCTGGCGGCGGATGTGATCGGGCCGACGGCACTGGCCGCCCCGGACAGATACCCCGCGACCGCCAGCACCGGCACCAGCCACACGGCATCCGCGACTCCCCCGGCCGGAACCAGGACGGCGATCAGTACACCGAGCAGGGTCCCCAGCGCGCCCGCGCAGGCAGGGACGCCGATGCGCACCATCCTGGTACGGCGGGTACCAGGACGGTCGTTGACCGTGGCGAACAGCGCACCCAGCGCGGCCAGCACACCCCATGCGACATGCTGGGTGGCGACCCCGACCGCCAGCAGGGGTCCGGTGGTGAGCGCACCACGTACGACGGCACCGTACGGAACGGGCCCGCGTGGGACGTTCAGCGGGTGGCGAAGCCACTCGGGGGCGGTGGGACGGCGGTGGGATACGGCGGCCACGTGGCTGGGCTTCCTCCTCGACGTGTTCGGTGGGACCGAGGTGCGCGGTTGCCGTGACGACGTCCCATGACCGTCGACGGGCAACCCCGAAGTCAGTGGCCCGGCAAGGAAGTTGCCGGGCGGACAGGCTGCGGACGCCACAGGCCTCGGCGGATGACTGCTTCGGCGCCGTGGGCCCCGGGACGAACCACGCCTCGTCGCGGTCAGGAACCCGGCCGCCGGGGCTGTTCGCCCCGCTCCGCGTCCTTCGCCTGCTGCTTGTCCTTGATCCGCGCCGCTTCCTTGCGGACCTCTGCCTGTGTGGCGCGCTCCTTGCGCAGCCACTCGGGCAGGTCCCGTTTCAGCGCGTCGATCTGCTCCGTGGTGAGCGGCTCCGTGATGCCACCGCGGGCCAGGCCCGAGATGGAGACGCCGAGCCTGGCCGCGACCTCCGGCCGGGGGTGCGGGCCGTTGCGGCGCAGTTCCCGCAGCCACTCGGGCGGGTCGGCCTGCAGGGCGTTGAGTTCGTCGCGCGAGACGGCACCCTCCCGGAACTCCGCGGGGGTGGCTTCGAGGTACACACCCAGCTTCTTCGCCGCCGTGGCGGGCTTCATGGTCTGGGTGCTGTTGCGCGACGTCATGCCCCCAAGGATATCGAGCGCGTGCACCGGCTCCGACCACGCCCGGTAACCTGGCCATGTGACAGGCTCGGAAGTACCCCCCTCGTTCCGGCTGGCGTACGTACCGGGCGTGATCCCCGGCAAGTGGGTCCGGATCTGGCACGAGCGGCTGCCCGACATCCCACTCGACCTCATCCAGGCGACCGCCGCCGAGGCACCCGACATGCTGCGCCGCCGTGACGCCGACGCGGGCTTCGTACGGTTGCCGTTCGACCGGACGGACCTGAGTGCCATCCCGCTCTACACCGAGACGACGGTGGTCGTGATCCCGAAGGACCACATCGTGTCCGCGGCGGACGAGGTGTCCCCCGCGGACCTGGCCGACGACGTCGTGTTCCATCCGCTGGACGAGACCCTGGAGTGGGATGTCCGGCCGGGACGGCCCGCGATCGAGCGCCCGGCGACGACTGCGGACGCCGTCGAGCTGGTGGCGGCGGGGGTGGGACTGCTCGTCGTCCCGCAGTCCCTCGCCCGGCTGCACCACCGCAAGGACCTGACCTACCGCCCGGTGACGGACGCTCCGCAGTCACGGGTCGCGCTGTCATGGCGCGAGGACGCGACCACCGACATGGTGGAGGACTTCATCGGGATCGTCCGCGGCCGTACGGTCAACAGCACGCGGGGGCGCCGCCCGGCGGCCCCGGAACCGCAGAAGAAGAAGCGCCCCGAAACCGGCACCGGCACGCGGCACAAGCCCGCGGCCGGCAAGAACCCGCGCAGGGGTTCGGGCGGCGTCAAGGGCGGCAAGCCCCGCCGCCGCTCGTAGCGGGGGCGGCACTCGGTCACGCGCCCCGAACGGCGTCCGGGAGGAACCGCACCGCACGGTCCAGGAACTCCCGTACCACCGCGCCCAGTTCCGCGGTGTGAGTGATGTAGAAGTCATGGTGGCCGTCGATCGTCACCACCTCGGTGCCCGGTCGGCGGCGCGCCATCTGCGCCGCGTGCTCGGCCGGGACGGCGGGACTGCGGTCGCCCCTCACCACCATCATTGGCTGCTTGACGGCGGTGAAGTCATCCCACCAGTCGCCACGGATGGCAGCCTTGGCCGCCTGCACCTCGTCGACCCGCCACAGGAACCGCCAGCCTTCCGGTTCCTCCGTCGAGATCACCGACCGCAACTCCTTCTTCGTCCTGCTCGCCTTCCTCGGCCAACTCCCGGACCCGGCCGACCAGGTGCGGGTACTGCGCCGCCGACTCGCCTTCATGGACGAACCCGGCAGCTTCTTCTACGACGAGGGCCGACCGCTGCGCGCCCGCGACATGACCGACCGCTTCCGCCGCGGCATGCTCCAACTCGCCAGCGCCACCAGCAAGGCAGACCGGGCCTGGCTGGAACGCACCATCGGGGAGTTGGAAGCCGGGACGGCCCACGCGTAGGCATCCACGACAAGCGGGACCTCAAGGACGACGCCCACGCCGTCGACATCACGGCGGACATCGCCGGCCGTCACGCGCGCCATCCGCACGGCCGACCCGGCGATGGTCCTGGGAAGTCACCGTTGCGGATGCAGGACGACCTTGGTGTAGCCCTCCACGCGCTTGTCGAACTTCTCGTACGCCGACGGCGCCTGGTCCAGGGGCAGCTCGTGCGAGACGACGAAGCCCGGCTTGGCGCGGCCCTCGATGATCAGGTCGCGCAGCTGCCTGTTGTAGCGCTTCACATTGCACTGCCCGGTGCCCATGCGAAGGCCCTTCTCAAACAGCCTGCCGATCGACACCAGCAGCATTCCGCGCTTCGCCTGCTCATCCGGACCACCGGGGTCGGACGGCACATACAGGCCCGGCACGCCGAGCGCGCCGGTCGCCCGTACCGTCTCGACCAGCGAGTTCAGTACGGTCGCCGGCTCCTCCCGGTCCTCGGTGCGCGCGTGGGCCTGGTAGCCGACCGCGTCGATGCCCTTGTCCGTGCCTTCGCCGTCGGTCTGGTCCTTGATCTGCTCCACGGGGTTGCCTTCGGCGAAGTTGACGGGAATCGCACCGATCTCCTCTGCCTTCTGCAGGCGCTCCCGCACCCGGTCCACCACGAAGACCTTCTTCGCGCCGCGAAGGATGGCGGAGTAGGCGGCCATCAGGCCGACCGGGCCACCGCCGTAGACCGCGACGCTGTCGCCCGGGGAGACCTGGGCCAGCTCGTTGCCGTGGTATCCGGTCGGGAAGATGTCCGCGAGCAGGATGAAGTCGGTTTCGTGCTCGGTTCCCCCCGGGAGCTTCAGGCAGTTGAAGTCGGCATACGGAACCCGCAGGTACTCGGCCTGCCCGCCCGGCCACGGTCCCATGGCGACATAGCCGTACGCACCACCGGCGAAGCCGGGGTTCACGGTCAGGCAGAAGGCCGTGTAGCCGGACACGCAGTTCTTGCAGAACCCGCAGGCAACGTTGAACGGCATGACCACCCGGTCGCCCTGCTTCAGCGACGTGACGCCCTCGCCGACCTCTTCGACGATGCCGAGGTTCTCGTGGCCGAAGACGATGCCGGGCTCCGCGGCCGTGCGGCCCTCGTACATGTGCAGGTCCGAGCCGCAGATCGCGGTGGACGTCACCTTCACGATCACATCGTTCGGATGCTGGATCCGGGGATCCGGGGCCTGCTCCACCGCCACTTCGAACGGCCCCTTGTAGACGACAGCCCTCATTGCCCACCTCCGATCAGCGAGGTACCGCGCTGACTGCCCGGGGCGAACGACGCCGTCGGTCGACGTCGCCCTGCGCTGCCGGGCGGCACCCAGCGGCGGCGCCGCTTCGCCTCACGTGACCTACATCTCATGCTCCACCGGGCCGCAGCGCCGGACAACTCAACTACTCTGAGGTGAAATGTCCGATTCCCGCGTAGCGCCGCAAAGGAGGCTGTGGCAGTGCCACAACGCTTCGGGACCCTGATCGTCCCGGTCCCCGGCCTGTCCGGCACCACCTACCCGCCCGGCACCAAGGTCGCCATCCGCGGCCGTGGAGCGTCGGTCGACGCCTTCGTGCACGGCGACTGGCTGCCACTCGCATGGTGGGAGTTCGCCGAGGGAGTCAACGAGGACGCCGTGGAGGGCTGACCCTCCAACGACAGAGTGCGGTGACGCGCACACGCTCCGCGGTCGGCACCAGCGGGCTCGATGCCGGAGCGGCCTCCTTCCCCCCCCGCCTGCCAGGCGACGGCCGCCCGAGAACCGCGAGCGATCACATCTCGTGATGACTGCCTTCCCCGATCGCTTCTTGGCCGGTGCTTCGCCCGCGGCTTGACTTGAGGTCGAGCGGAACGGCCGCTCGAAGCAAGCGGAAGGCAGGAACACACCATGACCGGCATCGAGCCCAAGACCGCCGTGCGGCGCTACTTCGACGCGCTGGCCGCGGGCGACCAGGAGGCGATCTGGAACTCCTGGGCCCAGGACGGCAGTTGCTGGTACGGCGGCGACCTGCCGATCTCGGGCACCTGGCAGGGCCGGGACCAGGTCATCAACGGATTCCTGGCAACCGCCTTCGCCCATCTCGACCCCGAGAAGGAGGTCGGGTTGCGCATCACCAACCTCTTCGGCGAAGGCGAGCAGGTGTTCGTGGAGTGGGACTCCTGGGCCACCGGCCGGACCGGCAGGCCGTACAACCAGAAGAACAGCGGTGTCTTCACCGTCCGGGACGGAAAGCTCGTCAGCATGCGGGAGTACTCCGACACGCAGAACTGGGAGCGCGCGCTGCTCACGAACCCGGCCTGAACTTACGGCAGTCGGCGAGTTCCGTCCTGTTGGAAAACCACGCGCGCCGCCCGTGCCACGAGCGGTACGGTCCCGGGATGCATGATGAGGACGGCTACTTCGGTGAGCGCGTCGCGGCCACCTACGACGCGTCGGCCGCGGACATGTTCCACCCGGACGCGGTGGACCCGGCGGTCGAGGTGCTGGCCGAGCTGGCCGGCGACGGCCGGGCCCTCGAACTCGGCGTCGGCACCGGCCGGATCGCGCTGCCGCTGGCCCGCCGCGGCATCCAGGTGCACGGCATCGACATGTCCCGGGCCATGGTGGCCCGGCTGCGCGACAAGCCGGGCGGCGACGCCGTCGGCGTGACGATCGGCGACTTCGCGACGACACGGGTGGCGGGCACGTTCGCGGTCGTCTACCTGGTGTTCAACACCATCAACAACCTGACGACCCAGGAAGCCCAGGTCGCCTGCTTCCGCAACGCCGCCGCCCATATGCGCCCCGGTGGCCGCTTCGTCGTCGAGGTGGGGGTCCCGGACCTGCGTCGGCTGCCGCCGGGTCAGCAGGCCGTACCGTTCCACATCAGCCCGACCCGGTGGGCGTTCGACACCTATGACGTGGTCACCCAGGCGATGAGTTCGCACTACTTCACCATCGCCAACGGCCGGGCCGAACACCACTCCATCCCGTTCCGCTACGTGTGGCCGTCAGAACTGGACCTGATGGCCCAGCTGGCCGGTCTACGTCTACGCGACCGCTGGGAGAACTGGGTCCGCGCGCCTTTCACCGGCGAGAGCACCGCACACATCTCGATCTGGGAAAAGCCGATCGATCAGGAAGCACCACGAAGCGGCGTCAATTCCTGGGCAGGCCAGGCCAGTTGCCCATAGGCGCCCGGGACACGGCAGGGTCCGCGCCCCGGCGGGGAGCGGACCCTACTGGGATGTGCTGGATCAGCGGGTGTGCCGCGCCGGGGCGACTATCTGCATCTTGTGGTTGACGGCGGTGATCGCCGTGCACTTGTGCGCCGCGTCCTGGTAGAAGCCGGCGCCGAGGGCCAACGCCTTGCCGATCGGGGCGTTCTTCTTGACGTTGATGCGCATCGGCACGTTGATGTGGGTGTGCCCGCTGAGCCAGCCCCAACCGAAGTAGCCGTCGGTGTGGCCCGCGGTGTCCGTGACGTCCTCCCACCGCTTGATCTTCGGGAAGTACGCCTGCAACGACACCTGGCTGGTCGGGAACGCCTTGAACCCGACGTAGGTCGAGCTGACGCCCGCGAACAGGTGGATGTTGGTGAACTTGGACTGCGACGGGTTGTCGATGGTCAGCGTGAAGTCGTGCCAACCACTGCCTGCGGCGATCTTGTTGGGAAGGCCCGTGAGCGCGGTGCGCAGAACAGGCCGGTACTTCGGGTTCCCGGTCATGCACAGACCGGACGCGGACGACGTGGTGGCCGGGTGCGCGGCGGACGCGGCCGACGGGACGACGTCGGCGTTGGCCGAGGGCACGGCGCTGGCGGCGAAGGCCGACGGCGCCGTCATCAGCGCGGCAGGGGCGATGGCCGCGGTCGTTGCGACCGTGACCAAGGCGCGGCGGAACTTCATGGAGACCTCTTTCTGGGTCAGAAATGCAGAATGAGAGGCCGTCGCGGTGGTGGGGGGAGGCTCGCGGTGCGGCAAGCCAAGATCGTAGGGCCAAGTGAAGGTTGTGTGACGTGTTTTTTTCGCGCACCACACACGGCCGCCCGGGCGGACGTCAGCAAACCCGGGCGGTTGCCCACATCTACGTGGTATGCCGGTGATCAACCTCACAGGAGGTCGGGTCGGTCACTGTCCCGCGGTGGAAGTCAGGAACGCTCCGCGGTCAGCAGGTCGGCGAGGTGCAGGACGGTGCGGTCTGCCAGGTAGGGGCCGATGAGTTGCACGCAGAGCGGCAGGCCTTCAGCCGTGCGCCCCACCGGGACGGTGGCGGCGGGCAGGTGTACCAGGCTGGCGATGTTGAGCCAGGTGGTCTGCTGCCAGTAGCTCCGACGCTCGCCGTCCACGGTGATGTGGCGCTCGGGTACGGGTACGCCGGTCTGGTCGGGCACCGCCGCCGTCGGAGCCGCGGGGGTGACCAGGACGTCGATGTCGCCGAAGTAGCCCGCCCACTGCCTTCGCAGCCGCTGGCGTTCCTCGTTGGCGTGCAGCCAGTCCCGGTACCGCATGGTGCGGGCTCGTGGGTAGATCGTCCGGGGGGACCGGTCCTCTGGATCCAGTTTGTCGGCCAGCTCGACTTCGGCCGCGAACGCCTCCGGGGAAGCGCTGGCGGACGAGTTGGCGAACATCAGTGTCTGGAAGAGGCGGTCGGAGTCGGCCATGCTGACGGGCCGCGTGGTGTTGTCGACGTGGGCGCCCGCGTCGTGCAGGTCCTTGGCCACCTGCTCAAGTAGGGCGCCGGTCTCGCTGTCCACGGCGCAGTACGGGTCGTCGGCCCAGATGCCGACGCGGTATTGGTGCAGCCGCTCGTGGCGCGGGGCAGGCAACTCCAGCCGCCAGGCGGGGCTGTCGTCGGGTGAGGGGCCGGCCAGGACGCTGAGGGCGAGGTCGAGGTCGGCCGCGCTGCGGGCGAGCGGGCCGAGGGTGAGCATGTCCGACGTGGAAAGCCAGCCGGGCGGGCGGGGGATGTGGCCGCGGGTGGGAACGATGCCGTAGCTGGGCCGCAGACTGTGCACGCCGCAGTAGTGTGCGGGCAACCGCAGGGATCCCGCGAGGTCGCTGCCGACGTCCAGGGGGCTGAGGTGGGTTGCCACCGCCGCGGCCGGGCCGCCTGATGAGCCCCCGGCCGTGCGCCGCGGATCGTGTGGGTTGGGTGTGGTGCCGAACAGCGGGCTATTGGTCTGCAGGTCCTGGCACATCGGTGGTGTGTTGGTCTTGCCGAGGATGACCGCGCCCGCTGCGCGCAACCGCGCCACCGCGTCAGCGTCCCGGCCCGGTACGTGCTCGGCCAGCTCCGCCGCTCCGCAGGTGGTGCGCAGCCCTTCGGTCTCCAGGGAGTCCTTGACGGTGACGGGCAGTCCGAGCAGTGCCGCGTCGGCCTCGCCGCTGGCGCGTCGCTGGTCCGAGGCCTCCGCCGCGGCCAGCGCGCCGTCGGCGTCGACGGTGACGACCGCGTTGTGTTCCGGATGACGGGCGATGCGTTCCAGGTGCGCGGTGGTCAGTTCACGACTGGAGACTTCTCCTCGTTCCAGGGCGCGCAGTTGCTCACGGGCGGACAGACGCGTCAGATCCATGCGTTGCGGATTCCTGTTCCGTAAAGGGGGTTTCGAAGTGTGCGGCGATACGGAGAAGCGCGCGGACGTCGTCCTGCGGGGTGCACACCTCCTCGCGGGTACCGGCGTCGGCGTACTCGGTCGGGGCCTTTGGGGACTTCTCGCTGCGGTAGGCCACCAACGCCGCACGGAGTTGGTCAGCGGTGACGGCCGAGGTCAGTTCGGTGCCGGTGAGACCGGCGGCGCGGTGGCGCCGCTCGGCCTCGTCGCGTACCGACTCCTCAAGGTGGCTTTCCAGGGCGCACTGCGCGTCGCGGATCTCCACGGCGCGACGGTACAGATGCCAACTGGTGTTCCAGAGGCGGACGCGGGCCGTGACGGCAGTGCGGGCGGGCTGGAGGGCGACGGTCGGCACGGCGTGGTGCAGTGCCTCCCACAGTGGCGCGAGGCTCTGGTAGTCGCTGTTCGCACGGGCCCAGGTCCGAACGTGCGGGACGACGTGCACGGCCATGATCGGTACGAAGAATCCCACCAACGTGAGTGTGGTGCCACCGTCGGCACACAGCCACGCGAAGTTCTCGATCGCCGCGGGCGGCGGGCTCACATGGGCCAGGGCGGCGCCGACGTCGGCGAGTCGGACAGCGCTGTAGCCCAGGGTCAGCAGCGCGCCGACCCCGACTATGCGCAGCCCACGAGCGATCCACACCTGGCCCGTACGCCGGGCGGCCTGCCAGCAACCCACCGCCAGCACGGTCTCACCGATGGCGTAGACGACGACATAGAGCGTGAGGTACGTCCGGTAGGCGGCCGTGTGGATGTAGTTGGCGGTGAAGCCCTGTGGCGTGGTCCGGCCGGCAGGAGTGAGCTGGAAGAACAGCAGCGTCAGGGCCAGGATGACCACTGCCCCCGCGCCGGTGCACAGGCGAGCCCGGTTGCGGGCCTTGTCCGGCGGCAGTGCCCAGTACGCGAGGACGACCGGTTGCAGGGCCAGCAGGGCGACCACGGAGCTGAACGCCACCAGAATGCCGGTGGAGGGGCGACCCGTGACTTCGTCGAGAACTCTCCACACCGGCTCCAGGGACACCAGGAACGAGAGCGCGGAGAATCCGTAGACGCCGACGAGCGCGGCCAGTGCGAGGTCCTGGCGCAGGTACCGCGGCGGCCAGAGCAGCAGGAGGAATCCCGCGATGGCCAGCGTCAGGCACAGAGGATGAAGGAACTGCTGCACGAACCGCCTACCTCCGGGTCCTCAGCAACGTCTCGGCCACGCGATCGCCCGCCCTGACGGGACGGTGGGGGCGGTGAACGTGGCGCTGGAGGTAGGAGCCGATCAGCTCGGCCTCCCGCTCGTCCTGGTACTCGTAGTCGCTGCGGCCCAGCATCATCTTGATGGCCGCTGGTTCGAGGCTGGAGATCAGTCGGCTGCCCACGGGCTTCCCCGCCGGGAACGCCGAGGTGTCCTGGTGGTCGCGCAGGATGTGCGCCAACTCGTGCGCGATGATGTGGTCTTGGTGGGCCCGGCTTGTCTTCTCGTGCACGAACACGTAGTCAATGCCGTCCGTCGTGCGTATCCACATGCCGCACAGGCCGAACTTGGTGCCCAGCTCGGGGGCGGGCGCGATGCGGATCGAGTAGCCCGTCCGTTCCTGCACCGCGGGCAGCAGCTCCCGGATGCTGTCGGCCGGCGGCAGGCCCAGCTCCCGTACGAAGCGGCGGCTGTCGCGCCGCGTGGTGTCCCAGCGCTTCACGACGGCTCGCCTCGGCTCTCGCCGATCGGGCCACGCCCCGGGGCGTGCGTGTGCGTCACCTCAGACGGCCTGTTCGGACGTTCGCCGAAGCCATCCACGGCAGCGACCTCCCAAGCGGCGTGATTGATGTGTGTTGACACTGCTACCGAGAGTGTGTCAAAACCACCGCCGGTAAGGCCACCCGGGGTATCCCACATCACTTGGGCGCCAGGGTCCACATCGCGCCGTAGGTGAACGGGGCGCCACGGCGCTCATTGATTCACCGTCCAGGTGACCGCGTTGCGGCCGACTTCCACCCCGGTCCGTCACCCGCGGGGTCATGATGCCGGTCGACCGTTCGCATCCGCCGTGCGTGCGGGTGCATATCGGCAGCCGAAAGGTCGACCCGGTGGTCGGTGTGACTCGGCGAATCCTCACGCGGTGGGCTCATGATGGGCACGTGGGACGCCCCGGTACACGGCACACGACCTCCGGTCGGCTCCGGCGCGCCGGGCTGACCAGGGAGGTCGGCTGGTTCGCCGTGATCGGCGCCGCCTCCACCGTGGCGCAGGCACTGCTGTACTGGGTGCTGCGGCACTGGTCGCCGCCGGTGCTGGCCAATCTCGCCTCCCTTCTTGTCATCACCGCCCTCAACACGGAGGCCAACCGCCGACTGACGTTCCGTGGGTCCGCGGTCCGTGCCCTCCGGGCGCATCTGGCGGCGGGTGGCCTGTTCGTCCTGGCCTATCTGTTCACCTCTGGTGCGGTACTGCTTTTCCGCCACTACCGCCCCACCGCCTCACCCGCGCAGGAGGCCTTGGTGCTGGTTCCCGCGTTCGCGCTGGTGACCGTGGTGCGCTTCACCGTGCTGCGACTGGCCGTCTTCGAACGCCGCCGACGCTGACGACCTCGCGGGGCCTGGGCGTGCCGGCGCTCGGTGGGCGGTGCTGAGGCGGTCGTCGTCGGTGGCGTGCGGTCGCGGGCTCGCCCTCGTATGGGCCAATAAGCAGTTTGCCTGCTTGTACGCCGTTATGCCTTGGTGCATGTTGACATCTCGCACATGGCGGCGATGGGCCGCCGCCGCTTTGGGGCTGACCGCCGTTCTCCTCCCCGCCGCCGCAACGCCGGCGGCGGCCTACGCACCGCCCGCCGCGCATCACCTGGTGCTGCCCGAGCCTCCGCCGGCGGACACCGTCCGTGCCGAGCTGGACGCGCTCAAGGTGGAGGCGCCGCACTCGATGGCCGGGTACTCGCGGGCGAAGTTCCCCCACTGGATCAAGCAGTACGGGGAGTGCGACACCCGCGAGGTGGTCCTGTCGAGGGACGGCCAGGGCGTCACCCGGGATGCGAAGTGCCGGGCGGTCAGCGGGACCTGGTACAGCCCGTACGACGACAAGACCCTGGACTCGGCGTCGACGGTCCACACCCAGCCCGAGAAGGACAAGCTGATCGCGATGCTGAACACCTGTGACTGAGCCGGCCATGCCACCCGAACTTCGCAGCGAGGTCACCGCAGGGCCGGGCGGAGCGATGACCGATGAGGTCGGCGTCATCACAGGCGATCTCACCGTCGTCACCGCGGACCAGGGAGACGGCACCGCCCGCGTCCGCATCCAGTACACCGGGGCCGACGAGTGGTACGAACTGGAAGGCAGCCCGGCCCGCATCACCGCGGGCGGGCTTGCCGCGGTCCACCGAGCCGTGGTGGACGCCGTACGTGTCGGCGGCGCGGCCCACCTTCCGGCTTGATTGTGAATTCCGTGAAGATCAGGCGGGGATTTGACGCAGGGCCCGTGTCGCTCCGGAGACGAAAAGCGATAACGGCGCTTTTCATGCGGGTCGTTGGGGCGGCAGGTCCGCGGAATCAGTACCAGGTGTACCCGGCATGCACCTTGCGGATCCTGTCTTCGCCCCTCTTCACGGCGGTTAGCGGCGCGCCGGGCAAATCGGGTCGCGTCCCGGTGGGACGAAAGGGCACTGAGGGCGGACCCGGTGTGTGTCCGCGCCGGCATTCCACCGCCCGTGGGCGTGCGGGACGCTGCCCACAGCGATGACTTCTGTGGGAGGCGGCCCGGCGTGCACGCACGACACGACGAGCGGGCCGGGCGTTCCCCGGTACCGCCTCGCCAGGCGTCCGGGCGAGGCGGCGCCGTGGCCTCCGCCTCATCCCACCTCGCCATGTTGCAACGCGCCGCGGGCAACGCGGCGGTGACCCGCTCGCTGCGCCGCGGCTCCGCCGCCCTCACCCTCCCCCTCCAGCGCACTGAGAGCGCCACGGCCGTGCGGGACCGGCCGGCCGGTCAGGAGCAGGGGCCCGCACTCGGCGTCGCGCACCCCTTCACGAACGAGCCCATCGGCGCCCTCGCGGAAGACGGCGTGATCACCTCCTACCTCCTCGACGCGGTCGCCAGGGGCCGGGTCGACCAGGCCAAGGTGATCGTCGGGCGGCTGCCCGAACTCGACCCGGAACACGGGCGCGAACGCGCCCTGCGCTTTCGGCGGACCATCGAGGAGGCGGCCAGCACCTCCCTGGGCCCGCAGGAGAAGCAGCCCATCCCGCCGCTGGTGCACTTCTTCTGGATCGGCAGGAAGATGGGGCGGACCGCCCTGGCCAACATTCACCAATGGGCCGACCGCGCGGCCAACACCGGCTGGAAGATCTGGATTTGGACCGACGGCGCCACCGACTGGGGCGGTTGGTTCGGCAAGAAGCCGTGGGACCGCGGGGAGATCGAGAAGAAGGACGTCACCACCGCCCTGGACCAGCGCGTCGCGGGCGCCTACCGGCGGGCAGTCCAGGCGGGCGCGTACCCGACGGCGTCCGATCTGGCCCGCTACAGCATCCTGCACCGGTACGGCGGCGTCTACGCGGACGTCGATCTCGGCGTCGGCAGAGTGCGCCTGGGCCATGACGTTCCGCGGCTGAGCGCGGCGGACGTGCCCGTTCTCGGCCCGCATCTGCGGGACCGGAAGAACCGGTCCGCCGCCCTGGGGGACGCGGGCTTCGTGGACGGGCCGGACCGTACGGAGGGCGACCGTACCGCCGCCGCGGCCGAGCACCTTTACGGCATCGGCGCGTACGGCAACCAGTTCTTCGCCGCGCAGCGGGGCTCGGCCGTCATGGACCGCATGCTCGACCACACAGCCCGCCGTACCGCCGACGCCGACGAGGACGCCCTGAAGGACGGGGCCGCCATGCTCACCGGGCCCTACGCCCTGTGGAACGTGCTTCAGGAGTACGCGCGGACCAGGACCGGCCTGGCCGACCTCAAGCAGGAGGATCTCGCCCACCTCCAGCCCGATGGAGCGTCCGGCCTCCACCGGGGCATCTCCTGGCTCACCGAGGAGAGCGAGAACCAGGAGTACGAGCACGGCTGACCCGGCCGCACCGCAAGGTAGGGATCTGGCCGATCTCGTTCACAGGACGCCGCCTGGCCCTGCGTCGACGCCCAGAGCGGATACGCGGAGGTTGACAACCAAACCCGAAACGTCAAGCACGGGCCGGTCGTTGGCCGGGGCATCCCGTCCTCGCCCTGGTTGCGGGTGACCGCGGGGCACGACCGTTCGGGCCGCCCGCCCCCGCGGGTACGGGCGCGACGGGCACTAACGGGCAACGAACGCTTCCCCTTTGGACCAGTTGCCGTATACACAGAGTGGCCGTCGATCACCGAGGGTGGGAGAAGCTGTCCGACAGCTTGCGAATGTCCGAATTGACGGAGCGGCTGAAGTGAGACCGTACTTTCACAGGTTAGGAACGAAAGACACCCACCGCAATTGATCGAAAAACAAAGTTACCTACCATTGCTGCACTTGAAGCCACGGGTTGGAGGTGCCGGGTGCAGCGTGTGCCCGTAGTGGTGGAAGCGGACGATCCCATATCGGCGGCCGGTACGGCCGCCAAGGTCCGCGAGCAGCCCGAACTCGAACTCGTCGAGTTAGTGGCTCCGGGAACCGTCGTGATCCTTGTCACCGAGGAGGTCGACGAGGCGCTGACCGCACGGTGCAGGAAGCTGATGCGCGGACACGACGCGCGACTGGTGCTGGTGGTCTCCCGGATGCGCGAGGCGGAACTGCTGCGCGTCATCGAATGCGGAGTCAGCACGGTGCTGTGGCGCCGGGAGGCGACCTCCTCCGCGCTGCTGGCCGCGGTCCAGGGCGCGCACCGTGGCGACGGTGCCATACCTTCGGACCTGCTGGGGCGGCTGCTGGTGCAGGTCGGCCGGATGCAGCGTGGCCTGCTCCAGCCGCAGGGGCTCGGCTACGGCGGGGTGTCGGAGCGCGAGTTGGACGTGCTGCGTCTGATCGCCGACGGTCTGGACACCGGGGAGATCGCGGCGAAGCTCTCCTACTCGGAACGCACCATCAAGAACATCCTGCAGGGCCTGATGGGCCGTCTGCAGTTGCGCAACCGGGCGCACGCCGTGGCGTACGCGCTGCGCGAGGGATTCATCTGACGGCTGACGGGCCACCAGGGAAGGCATCGGGAGGAGTACGAGTGATCCACGAGGTGGACGCCGCTTTGCGCGCAGTCATCTCCGAAGGCGCGCTACGGGACAGCGGCGTCGAGGTGGCCCTGGAGGCGCCGACCAGGGAATGGGCGGCCAGGCACACCGCCCCCACCGTCAACGCCTACCTCTACGACGTGCACGAGGACCTGGCCCGGCGGGAGCGCGGTGCCGTGGCGTTGCGTGACGAGCGCGGCGCGGTGACACGGCGCCGGCAGCCGCCGCGCTGGTACCGGCTCTGCTACCTGGTGACCGCGTGGACGGCACGGGCCGAGGACGAACACCGGCTGCTGTCCGCGGTGTTGGCCTGCCTCATCCGGACCGAGGTGCTGCCCGAGGACCTCCTCGGGCAGCACCTGCGGGGAACCGGGTTGGCCGTGCCGCTGGCGGTGGCCATGCGCGGTGACCGGGACCGGCCGCTCTCCGAGTTGTGGACCGCGCTCGGCGGCCAGCTCAAACCCTCGCTCGACGTGGTGGTGACCGCACCCTTCGCGGTCGGGCCGGAGTACGACGTCCCGCCGGTCGTCACCGAGCTTGAGGTCCGGGCGCGTTCGACGGACGGCGCCGTGGTCGACGCGCCGCGTCGGGCGCCGCGGGCCGCGCACGAGCTGCCGGTGGAGGGCAGGTGAGCGATACGCAGGTGCTGGCCGGGCTGCTGGAGGAGCTGCGGCAGGCGGTCGCCTCCCGGGTGGCCGAACTCTCCGCGGACGACCCGACCGCGCACGACCCGTTGCGCGGTCTCTACCTCTCCCCCGACGCCGCCGATCAGCTCCTGGCCCGGCCGGGTCCGGACGAAGCGGCACCCCGGGACCACGCGGCGTCGGTCGCCGAGACCAACAGCCATCCGCGATGGGACCTGCTGTGCACGCGCTTCGGGCTGGACGCCCTGGACCGCGCGCTGCTGCTCGTGGCCCTGGCCCCCGACCTGGACCGCCGCTTCGCCCCGCTGTACGGGTATCTCAACGACGACGTCGGCAAGCGCCGGGCGACCGTGGGGCTCGCCCTCGACCTGTGTGGACGCTCCACGCTCTGCGGAACCGCCCGGGCCCGGCTGCTGCCCGGAGCGCCACTTGCCGACGGCCGGCTCCTGCTGCTGGAGCAGCCGGAACGGCCCTTCCTGGAACGGGAGTTGCGAGTTCCGGACCGAGTGACCGCGTACCTGCTCGACGGGGACGGTGCCCTTCGAACCGTTGCGGGTGGGGCCGTCTCCACGATGCAGTCAACGGAGGGCGCGGCGCCGACCGTGGTCGGCGCGGCGCTGCGCCGCGAACCGGCCCGGCCGGTGTATCTGCGCTGCCCGCGCGGCCAGGACCATCCCGCGAGCGCCGCCCGAACCTGCGCCGGTCTCGGCCAACCGCTGCTGCACCTCGATCCGGCAAGGGTGGACCCCGCACAGCACGCCCACGGCGAGGCGGTGGCGGACGCGGTGCGAGAGGCGCGGCTGTGGGACGCCGTACTGCTCGTCGGACCGCTGCCCACCGGAGCGGAGGCCGACTGGGTACGGGCGGTGGCCGAACTGCCGCCCGTCTCAGGGGCGGTGGCCGTACCGCAGGTGCTGTTCGCGGCGGCGCCGCTCGATCCCGGGTGGACCCGCGCCCACCTGCTGGCGCTCGACGCGGCGGAGGAAGCGGAGAACTCGGCGGTGCCGTCTGCCGAGTTGTGGCAGAAGGCGCTGCCCGGCGCTGGTTTCGACCCCGCCGAGGAGGCGGGCGCCTACCGGCTGTCGCCCGACCAGATCGACCGGGCCGCGCGCACCGCGCTCGACCTCGCCGCCGTTCGCGCCGAGCCGCTGAGACCGGAGCACCTGCACCAGGCCGCCCGCTCGCAGAACGCCGTCGGTCTGGAGCGGCACGCCCGGCGGGTGCGGCCCGCGGTCGGCCTGCCGGACCTGGTGCTGCCCGCCGAACCGCTGCGCCGCATCGAGGAGTTGGTGCACCGCGCCCGCCACCGGGAACAGGTGCTGCGCGGCTGGGGCATGCGGCGCGGCGGGGGCCGGGGCAGCGGGGTGATCGCGGTCTTCGCCGGAGAGTCCGGCACCGGCAAGACCCTCGCCGCCGAGGTGGTCGCCGGGGCGCTCGGCCTCGATCTGTACGTGGTGGAGCTGTCCGCGGTGGTGGACAAGTACGTCGGTGAGACGGAGAAGAACCTGGAACGGATCTTCGCGCAGGCGGACGCGGTCAACGCGGTCCTCCTCTTCGACGAGGCGGACGCGGTGTTCGGCAAACGCTCGGAGGTCAAGGACAGCCACGACCGGTACGCCAACCTGGAGAGCGCCTACCTGCTCCAGCGGTTGGAGGCCTTCGACGGGGTCGCGGTGCTGACCACCAACCTGCGCGGCAACATCGACGAGGCGTTCACCCGGCGGTTCGACGTCGTGGTGGACTTCCCGTTCCCGGACGAGGAACAGCGGCGCGCCCTGTGGGAGCACTGTCTGCGCCCGCCGCTGCCGGTCGCCGAGGACGTTCAAGCCGGGTTCCTGGCCCGGGAGTTCGAGCTGGCGGGCGGCGCCATCCGGTCGGCGGCGGTGACCGCCGCGTATCTGGCCGCGGCGGCGGGCCGTCCGGTCGGGGCGGCCGACCTGCTGGAGGGCGCCCGCCGGGAGTACGCCAAGTCGGGACGGCTGGTGCCCTCGAACGAGGCGGAGGCGGCGGCCGGGATCGGGGCTGGCGCGCTCACCAGGTTCTGGTGAGCGCGTGGCTCAGTTGCCCGCCGGGGTGAACTTCCACCTCTGCTGGTCGGTGACGCCGTTCGCGCAGGGACGCCCGGCGGCGAAACCGGCGGCGTCGGGGTTGACCGGCAGCGAGGTGTCGTCGGTGAGGCAGTCGCCGGTCTTCTGGTTGACGATCTGGAAGTAGCCGCCGCCCACCGGAACCAGGTTCCAGCGCTGTGCGCTGTTGATGTTTCCGTTCTTGAGGTCCTGCACCCCGTTGGAGAGCTGGATGTCGTGGAGTGGCTGCATGTTCGGGTTGGGCTGCTCCTCCATGACGCTGCCGGGGCGGCGCAGCACCTCGATGCCGACGGAGTTGTCGGGATAGCGGAAGACGCTGTAGTAGGTGTTGCTCCAGGACTGGGAGTCCCAGGGCGCGGTCAGGAAGGCCGAACCGTCGCCCATCGGCTCCCGGCCGGTCACCAGATACAGGTTCTGGCCGCTCTCCAGGGTCACCTGACGCTCGTCCGCGTGCTGGCCCCTGGCGGCGTTGGGGTTGCTCGGCACGCGGGGTGAGGGCGCGCCGCCGTTCTGGTTGCCGTCCGGCGACTTCTGCGGGGTCGGCGAGGGCGGGGGCGGTACGGAATTGCTCGGGGCGACCACCGCGCCCGCCGGGGAGTTGTTCGGCTGCGGGGAGGCCGCCGTGCTGATCGAGGGCCGGAAGGTGAACCAGAGGACGATGAAGGCGACCAGCAGCATCACCAGGAGCATCAGCAGCCGCGACAACCACCCGGCGAACAGTGCGGGCTGGACGTACTGGCCCTGCGCCGCGACGGGCTTGGCACCGGCGCGCTGGACGTCCACCGTGTAGTCGTGCTTCTGCTCGCGCCCGGCCCACAGGAAGCGGGAGGGGCGCAGCCCCAGCCGCACGAACCGGGCCCGGCCCGGCGGGATCTGCACGGTGTTGGGGCGCATGTCGTAGCGCAGGTCCGAAGCCTGGTCGTGGCCGCGCAGCGAGGCCGTGACCTCGGTGTTGCCCAGGTTGTCGACGGCCAGCTGGGGACGCCCGCGCCACCGTCCTCGGACACTGCCGGGCACCAGTTCGGCGCGCACCTCGTGGAAGGGGGTGACCGTCAGGTTGCCCTCGGGGACGGCGACTTGGTCCGGGTGCTCGGCCGGGGTGATCTCCAGGGCGAACGGATTGGGCCCGGCGGGCACGTCGGGGGTGCGCGGCGGGCTGAGGGTCACCTCGGCGGTTCCGGTGGTGCCCGGATACAGCCGCAGCACAGAGGGTTCGACGCGGATGTGGGGGGCGAGGTCGCCGACGGGGTTGACGCGGTACTCCTCGACCACGTCGCTGGTGTTGCGGATGCGCAGCCGCACGGTGGTGCTGCTGCCGGGATCGACGGTGGTCGCCGCGGGTTCAAGGCTCGCCCAGGTGCTCACCGGCACAGCCTAGGGCGGTCCCCGAAGGTGCACAGCGGGCGCGGGGGAAGCCTTACGGGCAGTGTGAGCTGCCCGGTTGGCTCCACGGCGGCCGTTCGGGCAGCATCCGCTGCCCTCGCGGCTGCCCCAGCGCGGCTGCTGGCGGGCGCGTGGCAACGGCATGGTGGACAGGTGGCCTGGGTTCTCCCCCCGCCTCGGGCCGCGATGAGCGTTCGGGTTCGTCGCGCGCTGCCCGGGGAGGCCCTGCGGGGTGCCCACAGGACGGGCCGGGCGGACATGCCGCGGCCGCGCGCGCGGCGGCAACATGGCGGACGCTGCCAGTCGTTCCTGTACTGCGAGGAGTACCCAGCCAATGCCGTCGTACCTGTCGCCCGGGGTCTATGTGGAGGAGGTGGCCAGCGGCTCGCGCCCGATAGAGGGGGTGGGCACCGCAGTCGGCGCCTTCGTCGGGCTGGCCCCGGAAGGGCCGCTCAACGAGCCGACCCTGGTCACCAACTGGAGCCAGTACACAGCCGCGTTCGGCGACTTCACCGCCGGCTACTACCTCGCGCATGCCGTGTACGGCTTCTTCAACAACGGCGGCACGGCCTGCTACGTGGTGCGCGTCGGAGGCAACGTCGAGGGCACCTTCGGCGCCTCGCCGGACACCGGGGCCGCCTCGGACGGTGCGACCGGTGCCCCGGCCGCGCTGCCCGCCGGTGAGCCGCAGGCGCTCGGCGGATTCCGGGTGGCGGCGCTGCCCGCCGCGGCGGAGGCCGACGGTCCGGTCACCGTCGAGGTCACCGACGCCGAGGGCGACGGACCTGCCGACCGGTTCCGGCTGCTGGTGAAGACCGGGGACCAGGTCAAGGAGACGCTGGACGTCACCGCCAAGCGCGGCTCGCGCGCCTACGTGGTCACCCAGGTCAAGGAGAAGTCCCGGCTCATCACCGTCGAAGAGGCCGTACCGGCCGGGCAGTTGGCCCGCCCGGAGAACCAGGCCGTGGCCCTGCCGCTGCCCGCCCCCGCCGCGCCGGCACCGTCCCGGGGCAAAGCACCGGCCGACGGTCGGCTCACCCCCCAGCAATACCTGGGAGACTCCGCGGACCGCACCGGCTTCGGCGGGTTGGAGGCCGTGGACGAGATCACCATGGTCGCGGTCCCCGACCTGATGGCCGCCCACCAGGCGGGCGCGCTGGACCACGAGGCCGTCAAGGCCGTTCAGTTGGGTCTGATCGCGCACTGCGAGCAGATGGGCGACCGGATGGCGATCCTCGACCCGCTGCCCGGGCTCAACGCCCGTCAGGTGCGGGTGTGGCGGCAGGACACCGCTGGTTACGACTCCAAGTTCGCCGCCCTGTACTACCCGTGGGTCAAGGTCTTCGACCCGTCCGTGGGCCGGGCCGTAATGGTCCCGCCGAGCGGGCACATGGCGGGCATCTGGTCCCGCAACGACTCCGAGCGCGGGGTGCACAAGGCGCCCGCCAACGAGGTGGTGCGCGGCGCCGTCGACCTGGAGCTGCAGATCACCCGCGGCGAGCAGGACCTGCTGAACCCGATCGGCGTCAACTGCATCCGCGCCTTCCCCGGGCGGGGCGTCCGGGTGTGGGGCGCGCGCACCCTCGCGTCCGATCCGGCCTGGCGGTACCTCAACGTCCGGCGGTACTTCAACTACCTGGAGGAGTCGATCCTCCTGGGCACCCAGTGGGTGGTCTTCGAACCGAACGACGAGGCGCTGTGGTCGCGCATCCGGCGTAACATCTCGGCGTTCCTGGTCAACGAGTGGCGGAACGGCGCCCTGTTCGGCTCCACCGCCGAGGACGCCTTCTACGTCAAGTGCGACGCGGAGACCAACCCGCCGGAGTCGGTGGACCTGGGACGGGTGGTGTGCGAGATCGGAATCGCACCGGTCAAGCCCGCCGAGTTCGTCGTCTTCCGGATGGCCCAGCACTCCAGCGGCGCGGGCGAGTTGGACGAGTAGCCCGGCGCGTCGGGCCATCCCTTCCGGAAACTAGAAACGAGGACCACGGAGCATGTCTCTCCAGCCTGGTGATGCCCTCACCTCGCACAATTTCGGACTGCAGATCGACGGCGTGATGGTCGAGTACCTGCAGTCGGTCGAAGGCCTGTCGATCGAGCAGGACGTCATCGAGTACCAGCAGGTCTCGGCGGCCGGAAAGCCGGTCGTCAAGAAGCTGCCGGGCGTGAAGAAGGCCGGGCAGTGCACGGTCGTGCGCGGCGCCACGCAGAGCGCGTCCTTCTCGCAGTGGATCAACCAGTCCATCGCGGGGAACATGGGCGCAGCCCGCAAGAACGCCAGCATCATCTTCATGGACTACATGAACAACCCGGTCAAGCGGTACCACCTGCGGAACGCCTGGTGTTCGAAGGTGGACGCCAGCTCGGCGAAGGCGGGCGAGGCGTCGGCGCTGACCGAGACCGTGACCATCACCTTCGAAGAACTGGTCATTGAGTAATGCGCCGTCAGATCGCCGGGCGCGCTGAGGCCAAGGTTCCGGCGCCCGCGCCGGAACCCGAAGCCTCGGTGCCTGCGCGGGAGTCGGAACCGCGAGCGCTGCGCACCGAGTTCGACTTCGAGCTCCCGCGCGGCTACGTCGACGAGTCCGGCACCGTACACAGGCACGGCACCATGCGGCTCGCGACCGCGCGGGACGAACTCGTCCCCCTGCGCGACGTGCGCGTGCAGGAGAACTCGGCGTATCTGTCGGTGGTCCTGCTCGGCCGAGTGATCACCCGGCTGGGCACGCTCCCCGTGGTGCACGACGGCGTGGTGGAGGAGATGTTCGCCTCGGACCTGGCCTTCCTGCAGGACTTCTACCGGCAGATCAACTCCGAGGGCCACACCAGGGCGGCGGTCAGCTGCCCGAACTGCAAGGACACCTTCGAAGTGGAGATCGGCGGGAGCCGCCTGGGGGAATCGTGACGTACGCGGCCGACCAACTGCACGAGGAGGCCGCGTACATCGCCTACCACTTCCACTGGGGTCTGGACACCATCCTGGACATGGAGCACCGCGACCGGCAGCGCTGGGTGAGCGAGATCGCCGCGCTCGTGGACCGTGCTGAACGGGGGGCATGAGATGCGGCTCCCCGGACTTCGGCGTGCACGCGGGGCGGTGGCGCGCGGGGCGGTGGCCCCCGAACCGGCGCCGCCCGCCGCGTCTGCCCGTGCGGAGTGGCGGCAGGTGCCACCGCCCGCGCCGCGTGCCGGACTGACGGCGGTCGGCGCGCGCGCCGATTTCGGCAACTCGTTGACGGCCTGGCAAGACCCGTCGTTCTCAAGCGGGTTGACGCACCTCGTCTCGCCCGTGGCGCCAGCCGGGGTGGTGCACGGGCTGCTGCGTGCTGTTCCGCCGTCCGGTGAACGGCTCCCGGGCCACAGCCCGGCGGTCCCGCTGTTGCCGGTAGCCCGGCGGGAGCCGCCGGGGGCGGACGGGTGGGCGGAGTCCGCGGCAACCGCCACGCGGTCGACGCCCGCGGTACGGGTGCGGGCGGTGTCCCGCCCTCGGGCGTCCACCGTTCTCCCGGTCCCCGGCACGGCCGCCTCCGGCCTGGGGGCACCCGCCGCGCCAACCGCGCCGGAAGAGACGGTTCCCGGTCCTGCGGCGCCCGGTGCGCGGCCCACGCCCGAAGGGACGGCGCCCGTGCAGGCGGCGCCCGCGTCCGCCGGGTCGACCTCCGGTAAGGCGGCGTCCGCTGCCGAAGCGGCGGTGCCCACTCCGGTGGCGCCCACTCCTGAAGAGGCGGTGCCCACTCCCCCGACGCCCGCCATGCCAACCCCGCCCGGCGGGAGGGCTTCCGCTCCGGCGGCCCCCGTCGCCGAGGCGGCCCCCGTCGCCGAGGTGGTTTCCGAGCGGTCGGCCCCGGTGCGCATCGAGCCGCCCGTGTCGAAGGCGGGAGCGGAGGTCCCGACCGATCCTGCTTCGGCTCAGGCGCCGGGGGTTGCGACGCGTGCCGCTCTGGGTGCGCCGCTGGGTGCGGTCCCTCCGGGGGCGCGTCGGCTTTCGGGGGGCGCTTCGGCGGCGCCCGCGCCCGCTTCGCCTTCCCGCCCTGCGCGACCGCGCCCGAACCAGAAGGCCGGCCTGGGCGCGCCCGTGCAGCGCCGTGTTGACACACCGCCGCCCACGACCGCACCGGAGGGCGGACGGCCCTCGGTCGCGAAGAGGGCGGATGCGGCGACCTCCGGGACCACCCCACCTGATGAGCCTGAGCCATCCTCCGGGAGTGCCGCTCCTGTTGGCGCGTCTGCTCAACGTGACCACCGTGGTGGGCAGTCGGGGACCGCTCCGGCGCGTGTCAAAGAGGCCCCTGCGGCAACGAGCAGTCGGCCTGTGCCGTCCGCACCGCACGTGAGCGCCGCCGCCACGCCCGAAGCGGAAGTCGGAGCCGTGTCCGCGTCTCCGACGGCGACCACGGTTCCGCGCACACGCGACGCGCAGCACGGTGGCGCGTCGTCAGCGGACGCGCGAAGGGCGCCGATGTCCCGATCTGTGCCGTTGTCCTCGGCGGCGGAGCGGACCGTACAGTCAGGCATCTCCAACGTGTCGAATCCGCCGAGCGGTTCGGTGGCGAAGCGGGGAAGTGCCAGTCCGGCAGTGGGCATCACACCCGCGGTGCGCGCGGATCGGCCACGGCGCGCCGGCTCGCAGCGTCCGGCTCCGGAGGTCCAGCGGTCGGTCGAGACCCCGCGGTTTGCCTCAACTGCCCCCGTCCGCAGGTGGCTTCAGACTGCCGCTCCGACAACTCCCGTACGGTCCAATGCCGTTCCGGGTGCCGCCGCCCGCCCGGTCGTCCCGGTGCAGACCGTTCCGGTACCCGCTTCGCCGCGACGCTCCCCCGACGCAGCCGCTCCAGCCCCAGCCGCATCCACGCGTACGGAGATCCGCAGCGCGCCGACGTCCGGCGCTTCCCCACGCGGGCTGCACCCCGCTAGTGGAAACCCGGCCGCACCCGTGGCGGTCCCCCAGCGCTCCGGCATGCCCACCGCACCATCGGCCGCAGGCACCCTGCCGCCCGCCGCGGGTCCCGCAGACGTGAGCGGGGTGACTGCGCCCGGGCTGACCGCCCGGACACCGGCCGCGCACCCCTCAGCCGCCTCGCCGTCCGCGCTGCCCGGACCCAACGGCGGGGCCGCCCCCGCCGCGCCCAACGCTCCGGTTCCGGTCGCACGTCGGGCCAGCGGCCCCGGAACGACCGCACCCACGCCCGCCCTCAACCCGCACCCCTCGGCCGCACGAACCCCCGCGGCAGGCAACACCGGCGCGGGCCATCCCCCGATTCCCGTCGCGCGACTTGCCGCCGCCCCCGGGACGACCGAGACCACGACTGCCCTCAACAGGCACTCCCCGGCCACACCCGCTTCCTCGGCAAGCGCCCCTTCCGCACCCAGCGCCGCGATCCCGATCGCGCGTCTGGCCGCCACCGTCCCGGGGACGACCACACCCGCTCCCGCCCTCAACGCGCACCCCTCAGCCGTACCGCAGTCCCCCGGCGGTGCCCTCGCCGCACCCAGCGCTCCGGCTCCGGTCGCACGCCTGGCCGCCACCCCCGCGCCCCCACCGGCCCCCAACGCGCACCCCTCGGCCGTACGGCCGCCCGCTGGGGCGAGCAACCCCGGTGCGGCCAGTACCCCGGTCCCGATCGCGCGACTTGCCGCCACCCCCGGGACGACCGTGCCCGCACCCGTCCCCAACCCGCACCCCTCGCCCGTAGCGCCGTACCCTGCCGCCCCCGCGCGCAGTGTGACTGCCGGGCGCGACGCCCCGATTCCGGTAGCACGCCTGGCCGCCGCCCCCACAGCGGCCGCGCCCACACCGGCCCCCCACGCGCACGCCGCAGCCGTACGGCCGCCCGCTCCTTGGCCGGGCCAGGCGGCTCCCCCGGCCCTGGCGCAGACGGTCGGCATGTCCGGCCGCACCGCCGCCCACCTCCCCGTAGCGCGCGCCGTACCCGCACCGTCCCGGTACACCGCGGCGGAGACCGCCGCCCCAACACGCCCCACGCGTACGGCCACCGCTCCACCGCCGATCGCCCTGCAGGCCTCCACCAGGCCACGCCCCGCCGCGCAACCCGGGCCGCCACAAGCGGCCCCGAAGCCGCAAGCGCCTCGGCAGTCCGCGCCGAAGCCGGACGCGGGGCCGACCCCAACGGGTGCGCGGGCCCTGAGCGACCCCGAGTTGGACGTGCTGGCACGCCGCCTCGTCGGACCGCTGGCCCGACTGCTGCGAGCCGAGCTGCGGCTGGACAGGGAGCGGTTGGGGCGGCTCCGCGATCCACGCCGGTAAGTAGGCGAACCAGCAACCCCACCATCCCCACCAGGAGCACGACGTGACCACCGCCCAGCAGGACCCCGGGTCCTCCATCTTCTTCCGGCTCACCATCGACGGGCTGGACCTCGGTCTCTTCAACAGCTGCGAGGGCCTCGCCGCGGAGGTCGAGGTGCAGCAGTGGGAGGAAGGCGGGAACAACGGCCACGTCTGGCAACTCCCCACGCGGGTACGTCACTCCACCATCCGGCTCTCCCGGCCGCTGACCCACGAGACCGCCAAGGTGACCAGCTGGATCTCCTCCATCGCCACCGGAATCCGCCGTCCCACCGCGCAGATCGTCGCCCTGCGCGCGGACGGCAGCCAGGTCGCCCAGTGGGGGCTGCTGGAGGTGCTGCCGGTGCGCTGGCAGGGACCGTCGCTGGACCCGGCCTCCCCCGCGGTGGCCACCGAGACCCTTGAGATCACCCACCACGGCTTCACCGACGCCGGAGCGGCCTGATGTCTCCCAGTTCATCCAGCACCACCGGCGGCGGCATGCGGCGCGCCTCGCTCCGGGTGTACGAGCCGCCCACCGATGTGACCGCGGGGCCCGGCGGGCTCCTCGCCGAACTGCCCCTGCAGTACAACCCGTCCACCATCGACCTGCGCAAGAGCGCGAGTTGGGAGCCGGGCCGGGCGATCGGATTCCAGCGCACCTCACCGCCGCAGTTCCTCAACGCGGACCCGCGGGTGCTCTCCGTCCAGGTCCTGCTGGACGCCTCGGACCAGCCCGGAAGCAGCGGTGTCCGCAGCCGGGTGGAGACCCTGCTCGCCTGCTGCGAGCCGACCGAGGCCAGCCTGTCCCGCAAGGCGCCTTCACCACCGTGGGTGCGCATGGAGTGGGGAACCTTCTCCTCCATCGGCTTCGACGCCTGCGTCACCTCGGTCGACGTCAGCTACACGGTCTTCTCGCCGGGTGGCGAACCGCTGCGCGCCACATGCTCGTTGACGTTGCAGGAGGTGCCCGGCCAGACACCCGGCCAGAACCCGACCTCGGGCGCGCTCACCGCCCGCCGTGTGCACCGCACCGTCGCCGGGGACTCGCTGCAGTCCCTCGCGTGGCGCGAGTACGGCGATCCCGGTGCCTGGCGGGCCATCGCCGAGGCCAACGGCATCGATGACCCCATGGTCCTCTCCCCCGGCAGCGAACTACTGCTGCCCGCGGCCGAGGAGTTGGCGCCGAGCCATGAGTGAGACTCCGTACACCGAGGTTCTCCAGGTCACCCTGGACGGCCGCCCACTGACCTCGGCCCTGGCATCCCTCCTTGTGGAGGGCTGGGTGGACGCCAGCGTCAATGTCCCGGCGGCCTTCCAGCTGACCTTCCAGGACCCGCACCACCAGGTGCTGGCCGCGCTTGGCGTCAGGATCGGTTCACGCGCCGTACTGCGCGGGCTGGCCGACGGCAAGGACTCCGGAAAGCCGCTCCTCACCGGCGAGGTCACCGCTCTGGAAACAGACTTCGACGGGGCCGGGGCGTTCACCGTGGTCCGTGGACTGGACTTCGGCCACCGTCTGCTGCGCGGCCGCCGGGTGGCCGGATACCGGGAGATGACCGCCTCCGACATCGCCCGCCGGATCGCGGCGCAACACGGCCTCACCGTCGGCCGTGTCGACTCCACGGCGACCGTCTACCAGTTGGTCACCCAACCTGGCGTGTCGGACTGGGAGTTCCTCAACCGGCTGGCCGACGAGAACGACGCCGAGGTGGTCTTCACCGACCAGGGCGAGTTCCAGTTCGTGCAGCCCAAGCCCGCCTCGGGCGCGCCCGCGCCCAGCACGCCCGCCAAGTCCAGCCCGTATGTGGTCGAGAAGGGCCGCAACCTGATCCGCTGCCGGGTCGGCGTCACCGCGTCGGACCAGGTGACGAACGTCCAGGTACGTGGTTGGGACGTGCACGCCAAGCGGCCGCTCACCGCCCGGGTCAGCGCCGCGGACAGCGACGAGCTGAAGATCGGGCTCACCCCCGGCAGCGCCGCGGCCCCCTTCGGCACCGCCGAACTCCTCGGCACGGACGTTCCCTACGACACCCAGTCCGAGGTGGAGCACGCCGCCGACGCGCTGGCCGCCGACACCGCCGCCGCCTTCGCCGAGTTGGAGGCGGAGTTGCGCGGTGACCCGTGGCTGCGCCCGGGCGTCCCCGTCGCGCTCAACGGTATGGGCGTGCCGTTCGAGGGCCGCTACACCGCGACCGCCGTACGGCATCACTTCAGCGCCGGAACCGGCTACCGCACCTGGCTTACCGTCAGCGGCCGCCAGCACCGCACCCTCTACGGGCTGGCCTCCGGCTCCGGGTCCGGGGCGGCGCTGGAGCAGCGGCTGTCCGGGGTGGTGATCGGCACCGTCACCGACGTCCAGGACCCGCTGGAGCAGGGCCGGGTGAAGCTCAACTTCCCCTGGCTCTCGGATGACTACGTCTCCGACTGGGCGCGCACCGTGCAGTTCGGCGGCGTCCGCGGCGGGGGCGTGATCAGCCCCGAAGTGGGCGACGAGGTGCTGGTCGCCTTCGACCGGGGCGCTCTCGACCACCCCTATGTGCTGGGCGGGCTCTACAACGGGCGGGACAAGCCCTCGCCGCACGATGTCCCGCTGACCGACGGCACCAGTGGCCGGGTCAACCGGCGCAGCCTGGTCTCGCGCAGCGGCAACCGGCTGGAGCTGCTGGACGCGCCGGTCTCCCCGCGCGGCGTACGGCTGCGCACCGGGGACGAGTCGATGACGGTGCACCTGGACCAGACCGGTACCGCCATCACCATCCGCAGCGACGGCGAAGTGAGCATCACCGGCACCAGGGCCGTCTCGGTCACCAGCCAGGGCCCACTCACCCTGCGCGGGGCCGTGGTCAGCATCAGCTCGGAGTCCGAACTCTCCTTCAGCGCCGTGGAGGTGAACACCGCGGCGACCGCGGTCACCACGGAGGCCACCGAGGTCAACACCACCGCGGCCTCCGTCTCCACGGAGGCCACGACCGTCTCCATGGAGGGCGTGGTCACCGCGAACGGAGCACCAGTCGTCTGATGGAACACAGCACTATGCGAGGAGCGCACCCATGAGCGGCCAGTTCGTCGGCTCGGGCTGGGCCTTCCCGATGCGTACCGACGCCTCCGGGGCCATCGCGCTGGTCTCCGGCGAGCAGGAGGTCGAGGAGGCGATCCGCCTCGTCCTGTCCACCGCCCCGGGCGAGCGCCCCACCCGGCCCGAGTTCGGCTGCGCCATCCACGAGTTGGTGTTCGCTCCGGTCAACGGCTCCACCGCGGGCCGGATCGCGCACGACGTTCGCGCCTGCCTGGACCGCTGGGAGCCGCGGATCGAGGTGCTGGACGTGGAGGTCTCCGCCGACCCGGAACGCGCGGTCGTGCTGTACATCGACGTCCGCTACACCATCCGCGGCACCAACAACCCGCGCAGCCTGGTCTTCCCCTTCTACGTCATCCCCTCGCACGAGGAGCCTGGCGCGGCCGACGGCACCGATCCGTCCGACGCCGCTGCCGCGCTCCCGGCCGCAACCGCCGGAAAGTAGTGAACCGCGCATGGCGCTGCCCTCTCCCAACCTCGACGACCGTCGCTTCCAGCAGTTCGTGGACGACGCCAAGCGCTATGTGCAGCGGCGCTGCCCCGAGTGGACGGACCACAACGTCTCCGACCCCGGTGTCACCCTCATCGAGGCCGTGGCGCACATGATGGACCAGGTCAGCTACCGGCTGAACCGGGTGCCCGACCGGAACTACCTGGCCTTCCTGGACCTGCTGGGCTTCACCCTCTTCCCGCCCGCCGCCGCCCGCGCCGATGTCACGTTCCGGCTGTCCGCCCCGCAGGAGCAGCCGATCGTGCTGCCGCCCGGCACCGAGGTGGCCACCCGGCGCACCGAGGTCGAGGAGGCGGTGGTCTTCGCGACCACCGGCGAACTACGCGTCGAACCCTGCTCGTTGGACGCGCTGCTGGTCCAGCACGGCTCGGGCGGCGCACCCGCGGACCGCACCAACGAGCTGCTGGACGCCGGGCGGGACCTCGCCGTCTTCCAGGAGGAGCCGCAGGTCGGCGACGCCGCCCTGTTCGGCCTGTCCGGCCCGGTGCCGCACTGCCTGGTCGCGCTGCGCCTGGACAGCCGGGTGGACGGCGTCGGCGTCGACCCGCGCCAGCCGCCGTTGCGCTGGGAGGCGTGGACGGCGGACGGCTGGGCACTCTGCGAGGTCGAGGAGGACAGCACCGGTGGCCTCAACCGCCCCGGCGAGGTGCTGTTGCACGTGCCCGGCGGACACGAGCGCACCCGCATCGGCCGCCGCGAGGCGGGTTGGCTGCGCTGCCGGGTGGTGGCCGCCGAACCCGGCCAGCCGTTCTACTCGGTGAGCCCGACCGTGCGCGCGGCGAGTGCCTTCACCATCGGCGGCACCACCGCGGTGACACACGCCGAGACGGTGCGCGGGGAGATCCTGGGCGAGTCCACCGGGGTGCCCGGGCAGCGCTACGTCCTCGCCCACGCACCGGTCGTCGCCGACGATCCGCCGGTGCTCATCCAGACCGCCGCGCCAGGCACTGGTGCCTCCGACGAGGACGGGGGCTGGCGGTCCTGGCAGGTCGTGGACGACTTCTCGGCCTCCAGCCCCACCGATCGGCACATCCGGCTCGACCTGGCCACGGGCGAGGTGGTCTTCGGCCCGGCGGTGCGTCAACCGGACGGCACCATGCGGCAGTACGGCGCCGTACCCCAGCGCGGTGCCGTGGTCCGCGCGGCCAGCTACCGGGTCGGCGGCGGACGCCGGGGCAACGTCGCACGCGGCGCCATCTGCGTGCTGCGCAGCTCCATCCCGTACATCGCGGGCGTGATCAACCGCGAGTCCGCCACCGGCGGGGTGGACGGCGAGACCGTCGACGAGGCGAAGCTTCGTGCCCCCATCACCCTGCGCACCCAGGAACGCGCCGTCACCCAGCGCGACTACGAGGAGCTGGCCCGCCGTGCCGCTCCCGGCGTGGCCCGGCTGCGCTGTCTCTCCGATCCCGAGGAGCCGGGCGCGGTGCGGGTCCTCGTCGTCCCGCGCGCCGTGCCCGATCCCGGCGGCAGGCTGCGCTTCGAGCAACTCGTGCCGGACGACGAGCTGTTGGCGACGATCACCGAGTACCTGGACGATCGCCGCCCGATCGGCACCCGGCTCGCCGTCGGTCCGCCGTACTACCAGGGCGTGACCGTGGTCGCCACGATGCACGCCTTCGCCGGAAGCGCGGGCGACAGGGTCCGGGCGGCGGCGAACGAGGCGCTGTACCGCTACCTCGACCCGCTCACCGGCGGGCCGAACGGGACCGGCTGGCCGTTCGGCCGCCCGGTGCACGCCGGTGAGGTGTACGCCGTCCTACAGCGGGTACCGGGTGTGGAACTCGTCGACGAGGTGCTGCTGCACCCGGCCGATCCGCTGACCGGGTTGCGCGGCGAGTCGGCCGACCGGATCACGATCGCCGCGGGCGCGCTCGTCTTCCCCTTCGACCACCGGGTCCGGGTGATCGTGTGAACGCTCCTGCCGAGGGTGCGTCGCGCGGCGGCGTCGACGGCCTGCCCAGCCCCCATCCTCTGGGCGAACGCCTCCCGGCGGTCTTCGCCCAGGACGATCTGATGCAGCGCTGGGTGGCCGGACTTGACGATCTGCTGGCGCCACTGCTGGTCACCCTCGACTGCTTCGACGCCTACTTGCGCACCGACCTCGCCCCGGAGGACTTCGTGCTCTGGCTGGGCAGTTGGCTCGGCGCGGAGAGCGGTCCCGACTCGAACGGCGCGCGCCTGCGGGCGGCGGTCGCCGCGGCGGCCGCGCTGCACCGGGTGCGCGGTACGGCGGCGGGGCTCGCGGAGGCGGTCCGACTGGCGTTCGGGGTGCGGCCGGAGATCGAGGAGAGCGGCGGCGCGAGTTGGTCGGCGCGCCCGCTGGGGGCCTTTCCCGGCGGGCCGGTACCCGGTGTCGTGGTACGGCTGCGGGTGCCCGATCCTTCGGCGATAGACCGGCGCCTGCTGGAGGAACTGGTCGCCGCCGCCCGCCCGGTGCACGTGCCGTACCGCGTGGAGATCCTGCCGTCGCCGCCCTCCGGCGGCTTCGGTCCGCCTCCTCCACCCGGATTCGGTCCGCCGCCCGCCGAGCCCGCGCCCCCACGGGAGGCCGATCCGCCGCCCACCGCAGACCCCCGTACGCAGGCCCTCGTGGACAACGGACAACCGAAAGAACAGTGATGACCGACGCGACTGGAAACACGGCGATGACCTGTCCGGAGTGCGGGGCGACCGGACAGACCGAGTCGTTCTGCACCGAGTGCGGAGAGTTCCTGCGCTGGCAACGCGGCGACCAACCGCCCAAGTCCAAGGCCACGCCGTCCACCACGCCCGCATCCAGCGCGCCCCCCGCCGTGGACCCGCGGCTCGCCCACGGGCTCCCGACGGTCCCCCCCGTCGGCGAACCGGTGGCGGACAACCCGTACCGGACCACGCCGCCGGCCCCCGTAGCGGGCGCGACCGGGCCCGACCTCCACCACCTGGAACGGCAGGAGGAGCCACCCACCGAGGAGGTGCCCCCCTACGGCGAGATCATCGATCGCACCGAGCGCGCCCGCGCCCTCATCGTCCCCGTCCAGGAGCCCACTGCCGGGCAGTCCGAGCCGGACACCCCGGCGGGCCCGGTGCTGCCCGGTCGCGCCGACCAGCAGCGACCGCGCCGGGTGCGCCGGCTCGCCCCGGAGGAGGAGCCGTACGACGGGGTGGCCTGCCCCGTCTGCGGCACCGTGAACCCCGAGTCACGGCACTACTGCCGCCGCTGCGCGGCTCTGCTCACGGTCACCGGCCACACCGAGACGCCGCCGTGGTGGCGCCGCATCTTCCGGCGCGGCGCCAAGGGGCCCGAGCGCATCCCGATGGCCGGTGAACGGCCGCGCCTGCGCGGCCTGCGGGCCCGCTGGCCGGTCTGGGCGGTCCGCGCGGCGATCGCGGTGGCCGTGGTCGTCTGTCTGGTGCTCTACACCGGGCAGGCGGTCAACGCGATCGAGGACCACTTCACCCACCCGGTCCCGATCCACGCCCAGACCATCACGGCCTCCCACTCCGACCCCGGCCACAAGGCGTCCAACCTGGACGACGGGTACAACAACACCTGGTGGGGTGACGGGGTGGCCGGTAACGGCGGCGGTCAGTACATCACCGCCGACTTCGGCCGCCCGGTGCACCTGCTGGACCTCGGTATCACTCCGGGGACCAGTACCCAGCAGGACGTCTACTTCCAGCAGGCCCGCCCCCTGGAGATGGAGGTCACCCTCTACCACGCCGACAACACCACCACGGTCCAGCGCATCACCCTCGACGACCGCCCCGGCTTCCAGGTGTTCTCCGTCCGGGGCTCGGACGTGCAGATGCTGCGGCTGACCCTGGAATCCGCCTATGGCGCCTCGGCGAAGACCGAAGTCGCCATCGCGGAGCTGGAGTTCTTCGGTCGCAGCACCGCGGGCACCGCCGACGGCACGGGCACCACCGGCTGACCGGGCGGGAGTCCCTCACGGTTCCCGAGCCGCCTGGACGGTTCAACCGCGGACGGACCGCAGCGAACAGGCCAGGGCCACACCGCCGCTCGTATGGTCCTCACCTGCCCGGGTCCCCGGCCGACGGACCGGCCGGGGACCCGAACGAAAACCGCGTGGTGGGCGCGAGGCCGACGACCGTCAGTTCTCCCACACCTTGTACGCCCGCACGACGAACGGCGATTCGGGCACCCACGTCCCCGACGGGTACGTGGTGAACTCCCCAGTCTCCGCGCATGTTTCGCTCTGGTACGTCGTGACGGGCCGTCCCAACCGGTTGGCCAGGGAGGCCTGCGTCACCCCTTCAGGCAGGGACGTACAGCGCTCGATGCCGATCTGGGCCAGTTCGACGGTCTGCCGCTGCCCCCGGTATCCCGTTTTGGGCCACAGGCACAACTGGCCCGCCGCACAGGCCCCTTGGCTGCCGCCGCCCTGCGCGGGCCGCGCGTTCGCGCTTGTGACGGACGTGCCCGCCAGCACGAGGGCGGCGACGGAGGCGGTCAAGGCGACATCACGGATCGTCCGCATGGTGATCACTCCCCAAGATCGTCGGTGTGACGAGTCTCACGATCCGTGATCATCGCCGTCAAGCGGGCTGTGGTGTAGCGGCCCCGATGTGATAGGGGATGCGCGGAGCGACACGGACGGCGGACCGCATCACGCGGGATTCGCCGCGGGCCGGTAGCGGAGCAGGTCGGTGTGGACGCTGTCGACGTACGGCTGAATGCGCTTCAGCGCGGGGCCCTGCTGTTGCACGACCCAGGTGGCGGTGCGGTAGGCGGCGGCGAGGTTGAGCGCGGGATCGCCCGGGACACCTTCGAGTTCGGGGGCGATGGCGCACAGCATCCTGCCCAGCGCGGGGATGGACTCCTCAGGAGTGAGCGGTGGTTTCGGGACGGCTCCCTGCCCGTTCGGCGGCAGGTAGTACCGCAGGACGCGCGGTGTCCAACGGGCGATGCCGTACTCGTCCCTGGCCGGGTCGCTGAGGGCGGGGTCGAATCCGCTCTCCGCCTTGAGGATGGCCGCCACCAGTGCGGGAGTGACCTGCGGGCCGTCGCACATGGTGCCGGCCTGGACGATCAGTTGCCGGTAGCGCGGTGGGATGCCGGCGTCGGTGCGCAACCACCGTGCGTCGTCCCGCAGCCGGGTGGCGGCCGTTGCCGTGTTCGGCCGCCGCGACGTCCGGTGGCGCCGCGTGCGAATCCGCCTCGGGGAGCGATGCGGGTGGGCGGGTTATGAGGTTGTGGGTGTCGAGGCGGCGCTGTTCCCAGTGCTCCGGGTCGCCACCACAGGCGTTCACGAAGGCGGCCAGCACGGCGGCACTCGGCAGGCGGTGTCCGGCGGCGGCAGCGGCCAGGGTGGAAGCCGAGTAGTGGGTACGCGCGGCGAGCAGGCGGTAGGACGGGCTGCCGGCTTGGCGGCGTAACTCCCGCAGGTCGTGGGCGAATCCGGCCAGCGGCCCGCGCAGGGGATCAAGCGGCCTTTCCTGACGTCCCAACTTTCATTCCTTTTTCATTCCCCCCTGCAACGGTCTGGTCGCGGGGGGAGTGCGATGTCCAGCGATTGTCAGGAATTTATCCGACGAGGTCGCCCGGCCGGGACGAAGTACGCGAGGCCGGTTTGAATGGGCCCGGCCCACAGGCGGGAGCCCCTCCGCGCGAGGGGGCAGACACCGCCTGCCCGCCCACCGCTCAAAGCCGTTGAAAGGAAAGCGCGTGCGCAAAAGACGAGTTGTCGGCGTCCTGGCCGGAGCCCTCGGGGTGCTGCTGGCCATGACCGGCGTCACGGGCGCGTCCGCCGCCCAGGCCGGATCCGGGGAGCGTGTCTTCAACGCCATGCAGATCATCTTCAGCCCGGACATGCCCAATGCCTTCTGCACGATCGGGGCGGTCGGCACCGACAAGTACGGGCGCGAGATCGCCATCTCGGCGGGTCACTGCCTGCGTCCCGACAAGAGGTACTCCGACCGTGACATCCCCGAGAACATCCAGCCCGTCTACGACCGCGGCGACGTCGCGTTCGGCCCCATCGGGTACGTGCGGTACTTCAAGGACCCCGAGGGCTCGACGGTGGGGCATCCCACCAAGGACTACATGATCATCGAGCTGGTGCCCGCCGTGACGCCCTCCTCGCAGGGGCCGTACCTGAAGGAGACGGGCGAGGTGGAGGCCGCCGGCGGGCAGCCCAGCCCCAATGCCCTCACCCCGCCGCTGGACGACGAACGCCTGCTCGGCGCCGGCTTGTTGGACGACAACGAACTGGTGGTCTCCGGTCAGCTCGGCGTCTACTACGGGCGCATCACCGACAACTCCAAGGGCGTCTACCAGTCCTGGGCCGCACACAAGGACGGCGACTCGGGAGGCCCGGCGATCTGGCACGTGCCCGGCAGCGCCTACCCCTCGGCCCAGAACAACTTCCAGGCGGCCGGCCCCTGGGCCGGCATCACCAAAGCCGTCGTCGCGGGCGTCCCGCCGTTCGTCTACACCAGTTCGGCGAACATCCTCGCCGACCTGCGCGCCCGGGACGCCGCCCACCCCGGCGTCTACGGTGCGGGCTTCCACGTCACCGACAACCCGTAGACCGCCCCGCCCCACTCGCGACGCCCACATCACACCCACTGACCACCCCTGTTGGAAGGAGAATGTCTCATGAGACCGCTGCTGACCGGCGCACGGAGCCGTTTCCCGTTGCGCGCCAAAACGGCCGCCGCCGCGACCGCGCTGGCGGCGCTGACCGTGTTCGCCGGGCCGGTCGCACACGCCGACGCTCCCTCGATCCCGAGCTTCACCAACGGCTACGGCCTGACCCAGGTCTCCGGCGCCACCGAGGTGCGCTCCGCCACCGACTTCACCATCACCGTGACCAGCCAACAGCTGTCCGGCCAGCACAAGATCCGCATCTTCCTTCCCCGTGACTACGCGGCCGACCCCGGCAAGCGGTGGCCGGTGGTCTACTTTCTGCACGGTGGCGGCGGAACGGTGGACGACGCCGCGGCCGCCCCGGCGCTGCGTTCCGACTCGGCGATCACCGTGGTCCCGGACGGCGGCCTGAAGGGCTGGTACGCCGACTGGCTCATGCAGAACACCGCCGCGGGCGCGGCGAACTGGGAGACCTTCCACATCGGCCAGGTCGTCCCCTTCATCGACACCAATCTGCGCACCATCGCCGACAAGGGCCACCGGGCTGTCACCGGCGTGTCGATGGGCGGTTACGGCGCACTGCACTACGCCGAGTCCCACTCCGACGTGTTCGGCCATGTCGCCTCCCTGTCAGGCGGCATCGACTTCGGCATGCCGGCGGTGCGCGGGGCTGTCCTGGCCACCGAGCTCAATCTCACCGGCGCGTGGTGTGCCGTCAGCACATCCAGCTCCTCGGGCGCCGGCCAGTGCACCGGTTACGGCCCCTACGTCGACAGCGACGCGATCTTCGGCTCCCCGTACCCCGTCCTGAACGCCGATCACATCTGGAACGAAGTCAACCCCGCCGCCCCGGCCAACCTGGCCAAGCTCGCCGGAGTCGACGTGACGCTCTACACCGGCAACCAGGGTCCCATCGACAACTTCACCGAGATCGCCGCCCAGAACGTCAAGTCAGGTCTGGACAAGCTCGGTTACCCCAGCCGCCTCGTCGACTACGGCAACGGTTCGACCCTGGCCTCCACCTGCGACGGCGGGCACAACTACGGATGCTGGGCCCCCGCCGTCGCCGACTACATGAGCCACCTGCGCGGCGCGTTCACCACGACCAGCTGACCCCGACGGCAGACGGCCCGCCGCGTGACCGACTACTCGATCTGCACCCGCACCGCACCCCGCCCGGACGCCGTGTGGACCGCTCCCAAGGCGCAGATCGTGGGCAACAACACCTGGCCGGTGAGCCACTGGGGCAAGCCCCAGCTCCCCTACCTCTACGGCGGATACATCCACCCGGGCAGCGCCGGCGCGACGTCACTGACCCTGATCGTGTCGCAGTGGAACGGACAGCAGGGGCAGTCGCCGTACCGGGTCGTGCAGTACGACGGCATCAACCCGTAGCGGTGCGTCAGGCGGTCAGCGCACCGCTGACCGCCGAACCCGCCTACAGGTGCTTGGCGTTGCGCAGCCCCGAGGCGTAGAAGCCGTTGCCGTCGAGCCGGGCCGTGCCCAGCAGCGGCATGTCCGCCCGCCTGCCCCGCGACCGATGCCGACGCGCTGCGTTAGCCGCGGAATTCGGCACGGCTTTTCTCCCCGTCTCTACATCACATTGCGTTTGCGCACCCATGGCAGACACGCCTTTACGAAGCGTTGACCAGCCTATGCCAACCCTTGACACACACAACGCACAATGCACAGCACGGCAGATTCCCAACCCTCCTATTCCGTCGCACAGTTGACGGCCACAAAGTCCGCGTGAACACGGTCGACTTGTGGCACACACCATGCCGCCGCTATTGGTGTGTAGGGTCTTTCTCCGTGCGTTCTCCTTCCCTCTGGCGCCCGCGCTGGCGCGCCGTCACACTCATCACCGCCCTTGCCGTGGCGGCGGTGGGCACCGTCGTCATCTGGCAGTCGCGCAGCGCTCAGGAAGGGGAGTCCGTGCCCCCGTCCCAAACCATCGATCTGCCCCGGCGCATAGGCGAGCACATCTCCGGCCTTCCCAAGGAAGGGGGCTACCGGATACCTGGCCGCGGGGAGCGGAGGGCGATCGCGACCGGTGTCGCGCTGGTCCTGGACAAACGCCTCGACGCCGCGCGCCAACGACTCGCCGCCGTCGGCTACACGGTGCGCACCCTTCGCGTGTCCGGCACGGACCGCGAGGTCGCCGAGGTCGCCGAATCACCCGCCACGCACCGGGGCTGGGGCTGGGTGTACGTCGACCTGGCGCACCCGGTGCGCTGGAGCGTGCAGGCCCCGCATCCGCGCTCCGACCTGTACACGGAACTGCTCGCCGGAGACCTGTTCACCAGGGCGCCGGGCGGAGTTCTGGTCCTGGCGGGCGCACCGCGCAACGCGGGCGAGGGGAACGCCGCCGATGTGGCACATCGGGAGGACTCCGTCTTCGGCGCGGTGTGCGACATGCTGGTGGCACGCGGATTGCCCGCGATCCAGGTGCACGGCTTCGCCGACGCCAGTTCCCCCGACCACGACGTCATCGTCTCCCCCGGCCCCGCCGAGCCCAGCCGCCCGGTGCGCGAGGCGGCCCGCCTCCTGTCGGACAAGGGGTTCCGGGTCTGCCGCGTCTGGCGGGAACGCTGCAGCGGCCTCGAAGGCACCACGAACGCGCAGGGCAACAAGGCGGCGGACAACGGGGTCCCGTTCCTGCACGTAGAGAACAGCTTCACCGTACGAGCCGATCCGGCGTCCCGCCAACGCGTCGCCGACGCCTTGGCGGCGGTGGCTCGCGGCTGGGAGTGAGGTGTCCTCGGGATGGCACGGGCGAACCTGAGGCATGGTGCGCAACGGTCCCGACGGCGCGCTGACGCTGGGGCGCGGCGCATGCAGCCGGGCGGGGTGAACTCGTACCCGCCGCGGCAGGCTAGCCGGACAGTGTCGCTTCGATGCCCGCCAGGACCGCGTCCAGGCCTTTCTCGAAGCCCCGGTCGAAGTCCTGGAACATCTCACGGCCGGCCTGCGCGGCGAGCGGATAGGCCGCCAGGCGCTCCGCGCGGGCGTCGACGTCGTAGCCTTCGGTGCCCTCGAACGGGTTGGGTCCCACGGCCTGTTCCTCGATGCGTTAAGGGCAGACTTCGAATTGGCAACTTAACGACGTTAAGGAGATCTCATGGCTCTCCTGGAGACAAGCACGCACGTCTACGTGCTGATCGTCGGCGCCGGCCCCACCGGCCTCACGCTCGCCGTCGACCTCGCCCGGCGCGGCGTGGACGCGCCGGTCGTCGAACGCGGCCCGGCCCTGTTCCCCGGCTCGCGCGGCAAGGGGCTCCAGCCGCGCACACTGGAAGTCCTCGACGACCTCGGCGTCGTGGCCCAGGTCCGCGCGGCGGGCGGACCCTACCCGGCGAACATGATCTGGAAGGACGGCGAACGGCTGGGCGAGCAAACCCTGTTCGACGCCACCGAGCCGTCGGAGGCCGAGCCGTACGCCGGATCATGGATGCTGCCGCAGTGGCGCACCCAGGAGATGCTGTACGAGCGGCTGCGCGAGTTGGGCGGTCGGGTCGCCTTCGGGCAGGAGGTGGTGGGCCTGGCCCAGGACGCGGGCGGGGTGACCGCCGAGTTGGCGACCGGCACCACGGTGCGGGCACGGTACGCGGTCGCCGCCGACGGGGGGACGCTCGACGGTGCGCCGACTGCTCGGCGTCGGAATGACGGGCGAAACCGTGGACCCGAACCCGATGCTGGTGGCGGACGTCCGGGTCAGCGGACTGGACCGCGACAACTGGCACATCTTCCCGCCCGCCCAGGAGACCGGCGAGGGCCTGCTGGGCCTGTGTCCGCTGGTCGGCACGGACGACTTCCAGCTCATCGCGCAGTTTCCCCACGGTTCGGCCATCGACACGTCCCTGGACGGCATTCGCGAGGTGGTCGCCGCGCGCTCGCACCTGACTGGCCGTCAAGTGACCCAGGTGCGTTGGGCATCCGAGTTCCGGCTGCGGGCGGCGCTGGCGGACCGGTTCCGCGTGGGCCGGGTGTTCCTCGCGGGCGACGCCGCGCACGTGCACTCGCCCGCGGGCGGTCAGGGCCTGAACACGAGCGTCCAGGACGCGTACAACCTTGGCTGGAAGCTCGGCGCGGTGCTGTCCTGCGGGGCGCCGGAGGCCTTGCTCGACACGTACGAGGAGGAGCGGCTGCCGAACGCCGCCGACATGCTGAGCCTGTCGACCCGTGTGCACCACGGTGAGGTCCGCCGGGGCCGAGCGACCCAGCAGTTGGGGCTCGGCTACCGTAAGTCGTCGTTGGCCGTGGAGACCCGTCCGTGCCTTCCCGAGGACACGCTGCACGCGGGTGACCGCGCACCGGACGGCCGCCGGGGCGGCGTACGCCTCTTCGACGCGTTCCGGGGCACACACTGGACGCTGCTGACGGTCGGCACCGACGCGGAGCTGCCCACGGTCCCGTTCCCGGTGGTCCGCATCCCGCCGTACGAGGCGTACGGCACCGGCGTCTTCCTCATCCGCCCGGACGGCTACGTGGGCTGGGCGGGCGCGTCGGCGGACGGTCTGGTGGAATTCGCGACCGCGGTTGGGGCTCTGGGCGCATAGCAAGCCGGCCGGACGGCGGTCCGTCGTCGTCGAGCTGTGCGCGGTGAGAGCGAGCCGCCCATTTCGACAGGCCGTCAGGACTCGACATACCGCAGCACCGGCATCATCCGCAGTTCGTCCGTGGTGGACGGCTCACCGGTCTCGACACAGCGGTTGAGTTCCTCGGTGAGGGAGCGCGCGTTCAGACCGGCGCCGATGAAGACGAGCCGGGTGCTGCGCGGCTCGCTCTCGCCCCAGCGCCCCAGGCGGAAACGCAGGTACTTGCCGACGGTGTGCAGGGCGTACTTCTGCTTGGCTCCGGTTTCACCGAAGTCGACGAAGCCCTTGATGCGGTAGATCCCCGTGGGACCGCCGTCCAGGAAGTCCATCATCTTGCGCGGGTTCATCGGCCGCTCGGAGACGAAGCTGACCGTCTCATAGGCGGAATGCAGGTGATCGCAACCGTCGGCGTGGTCATGGGTGTGGTCGTGATCGTCGGTGCGCAGGTCGTCGAAGGACAACTGCCTCACCGCCGGCTCCCGTGATGCCCTTCCTCTCCGGTCGAACAGCAGCTCCGGGTCGATTCGTCCGTGTGCCGTCGCTACGACCGGGGTCCGCGGGGTGATCCGGGACACGGCAGCCAGCAGTTCTTCGCGCTGCGGCTCGCTGAGGCGGTCGCTCTTGTTGAGCACGATCAAGTCAGCGCACTTCAGGTGGAGTTCGATATGTGGATGCCGGGTGCGGGTCTCTTCGAACTCCACACCGTCGACCACCTCCACCAGGCCCCCGTAGGCGATCCGCTGGTTGTCGCTGGCCAGGACCATGCGGATCACCTCCTGGGGTTCGGCGAGTCCGCTCGCCTCGATGACGATGACGTCGATGCCGGCGCTCGGCCGGGTGAGCCGGTGGAGCATCTCGTCCATGTCGCTGGTGTCGACCGCGCAGCACAGACAGCCGTTCCCCAGCGAGATCATCGAATCGACCTGACCGGCCACGCTGAGGGCGTCCACGTTGATGCTGCCGAAGTCATTGACGACCACTCCGATGCGCACCCCGGCCCGGTTCCGCAGGAGGTGGTTGAGCAACGTGGTCTTACCCGACCCCAGGAACCCCGCGAGGATGACAACGGGAATCCGGTGCTTCGACAACGTGGGTCCTCTTCACGACGGCGTGGCGGGCGCCTTCGAGGCTACTACCCGTCCGGCGAGGGGACCCGCGCCGGGGCCGGGCCCTCCCACGAGCCGGACTCGGCCGGGGGTGGCACCGCGGCGGCCTCAGCGTGGCAATCCCCTGGCTCACCGGCGCGAGGGCGACACCACCCACGGTCGCGCTAGTGTGCGCGCGTGAGTCTTCATGTGGTTTTGGGGTTCGGGCCCGCCGGGGCGGCCACTGCTCGACTTCTTGCCGAGGAGGGCCATTCGGTAAGGGTCGTCACCAAGTCGGGCCGAAGCGCGGAGCCCGGCATCGAGCACATCGCGTCGGACGCGACGGACAGCACCCGACTGATCGAGGCGGCGCGGGGCGCGGACGCCATCTACTGCTGTGCCGCACCGCCCTACCATCGCTGGGCGAGCGCATGGCCGCCACTGGCCTCGTCGGTCCGCGCGGCGGCCGAGGCGACGGGTGCCGTCCTGGTCATGCTGGGCAATCTCTACGGCTACGGTCCGGTGGACGGCCCCATGACCGAGGAACTGCCGCTGGCGGCGACCGGCCCCAAGGGGCGGGCGCGCGCCACCGTTTGGGAGCAGACGCGCGAACTGCACGAGCAGGGCCGTATCAGGGCGGTCGAGGTGCGGGCCTCGGACTTCTTCGGGCCCGGCGTGACCGACGGCGGGCATCTGGCCGCACGGGTCATGCCACGACTGCTGCGCGGCAAGCCGGTCTCGGCGCTCGGCGATCCGCAGGCCCCGCACAGCTGGAGCTATCTCCCCGACGTGGCCAGGGCCCTGGCCGAGGTGGCTTGTGAGGAACGGGCCTGGGGACGGGCCTGGCACGTGCCGACGCAGCCCGCGCTGTCCACCCGGGAGATGGTCGACCGCCTTGCCGCCGAGGCGGGAACGGGGCCGGTCGCGGTGCGCAGGCTGTCGCCAGCCGTGCTGGGCGTCGTGTCGGTCTTCTCCCCGCTGATCCGTGAACTGAAGGAGATCCGTTACCAGTTCGACCGCCCGTTCATAGCCGACTCCAGCGCTTACGAAGCCACATTCGCGGTACGGGCCACCCCCGTCGACGAGCAGATCAGGGCGACGGTCGCCTGGTGGCGCGAGCGACTGGCCACCACCGGGTGACATCCGCTACGGCGGAACAGGCAAGAGGCCTCGTACGCACGCGGTTCGGAGGTGTAGCTTTGTTCTCAACCAGTTGGTTGAGAACGAGGCATCCGGAGGCACCCCGTGACGGACGAACTGCTCTCCCGAGCGTTCACCGCGCTCGCGGATCCGACCAGGCGGGACATCATCGCCCGGCTCTCGCTCGGTGACGCCACTCCGGGACAGCTGGCGGAACCGTTCGACGTCTCGCTCCAGGCGGTGTCCAAGCATCTGAAGGTGCTGGAGGACGCCGGGCTGATCAGCCGCAGCCGCGATGCCCAGCGCCGCCCGTGCCACCTCGAAACCGAGGTGCTCGACCTCATGACCGCCTGGATTGACCGCTATCGGCGCCGCGCCGAGGAGCGCTTCCAGCGCCTGGACGCCGTCCTGGCGTCACTTGACGAGGAAGAGGAGGAAGCATCATGACGAGCCGACCCGCTCACGAGACCCGCGTCGAGGCCGACCCCCAGCTCCCCACCATCCGAATCACCCGCGAGTTCGCCGCGCCCCCCGCCAAGGTCTTCCGCGCATGGACGGATCCGGACCTCGTGGCGCAGTGGCTCGGCCCCAAGAGCGTCACCACGAAGATCGACAGCTGGGACATGCGGACCGGCGGCAGTTATCGCTACCGCGCGATCCGGGAGGGCCAGGAAGTCGCCGCCTTCTACGGCTCCTTCCACGAGGTGCGCCCCCACGAAAGGCTCGTGCAGACCTTCACCTTCGAGGGTGTGCCCGACGGTGTCAGCCTGGACACCGCCGCATTCGAGGATCTCGGCGACGGCCGCACTCGCGTCACCATCCTGTCGGTGGTCGACTCCCTCGCCGCCCGTGACGCGATCCTGGCCAGCGGCATGGGCCAGGGTGTCACCGAGGGGTACGAGCGCCTCGACACCCTGCTCACGACCCTCGGCTAAGCCAAGGGAGCCAGGTCCAGGGCGCCTGGTGGCGGACGGCGAGTTTGCCGGACGTCCAGGTCGGCCCGCGCGGGCCGACCTGGACGTCGTGATCAGACGAGGTCGAACCGGTCGAGGTTCATCACCTTGTCCCACGCCGCGACGAAGTCGTGCACGAACTTCTCCTTCGCGTCATCACTCGCGTAGACCTCCGCCAGCGCGCGCAGCTCGGAGTTGGACCCGAACACCAGGTCGGCGCGGCTGCCGGTCCACTTGACCTCGCCGGTGGCGGTGTCGCGACCCTCGAAGGTGTTCGCGTCCTCGGACGTCGCCTTCCACGTCGTCCCCATGTCGAGCAGGTTGACGAAGAAGTCGTTGGTCAAAGCACCGGGGGTCGTGGTGAAGACGCCGAGCGGCGACTGCTGGTGGTTGGCGCCCAGGACACGAAGGCCACCGATGAGGACCGTCAACTCGGGGGCGCTCAGGGTCAGCAGGTTCGCCCGGTCCAGCAGCAGGTACTCGGCCGGCAGGCGGTTGCCCTTGCCGAGGTAGTTGCGGAACCCGTCGGCGGTCGGCTCAAGCGCGGCGAACGACTCGACGTCGGTCTGCTCCTGCGACGCGTCCGCGCGGCCGGGCGTGAAGGGCACCTCGACGGCGAAGCCGGCGTCCCTGGCGGCCTTCTCGACGGCCGCGCCGCCCGCGAGCACGATCAGGTCGGCGAGCGATACCTGCTTGCCGCCGCCCTGGGCGGCGTTGAAGGACTGCTGGATCCCCTCAAGGGTGCGCAGCACCGACGCCAGCTGGTCGGGGTCGTTGACCTCCCAACCGCGCTGCGGCTCAAGGCGGATGCGCGCACCGTTGGCGCCGCCGCGCTTGTCGCTGCCCCGGAAGGACGAGGCCGACGCCCAAGCGGTGGAGACGAGTTGGGACACCGACAGGCCAGAGGCGAGGATCTGCTCCTTCAGGGTGGCGACGTCCCCGGCGTCGACGAGCTCGTGCGTCACCGCGGGGATCGGGTCCTGCCACAGCAGCGTCTCGGTCGGAACCTCCGGCCCGAGGTAGCGCACGACCGGGCCCATGTCACGGTGGGTCAGCTTGAACCAGGCACGGGCGAAGGCGTCCGCGAACTCCTGGGGGTTCTCCAGGAAGCGCCGCGAAATCGGCTCGTAGACCGGGTCCACTCGCAGCGCGAGGTCGGTGGTCAGCATCGTCGGGGCGTGGCTCTTCGACGGGTCGTGGGCGTCGGGCACGGTGCCCGCCCCGGCACCGTCCTTCGGCCGCCACTGGTGCGCACCGGCGGGGCTCTTGAACAGCTCCCACTCGTAGCCGAAGAGGATCTCGAAGAAGCTGTTGTCCCACGCCGTCGGGGTGTTCGTCCACGTACCCTCAAGGCCGCTGGTGATCGCGTCACCGCCCTTGCCGGTGCCGAAGGAGTTCCGCCAGCCGAAGCCCTGCTGCTCGAGCGGGGCGGCCTCGGGGTCGGGGCCGACGTTGTCCGCCGGGCCCGCACCGTGGGTCTTGCCGAAGGTGTGACCGCCCGCGACGAGGGCGACCGTCTCCTCGTCGTTCATCGCCATCCGGCGGAACGTCTCACGGATGTCGCGGGCCGCTGCGAGCGGGTCCGGATTGCCGTTCGGGCCCTCCGGGTTGACGTAGATCAGACCCATCTGGACCGCGCCGAGGGGGTTCTCCAACTCGCGGTCGCCGGTGTAGCGCTCGTCGCCGAGCCAGGTGGACTCCGGCCCCCAGTAGACGTCCTCCTCGGGCTCCCACACGTCCTCACGACCGCCGCCGAAGCCGAAGGTCTTGAAACCCATCGACTCCAGGGCGACGTTGCCGGCGAGGACCATGAGGTCGGCCCACGAGAGGTTCCGGCCGTACTTCTTCTTGACCGGCCACAGCAGGCGGCGGGCCTTGTCGAGGTTCGCGTTGTCCGGCCAGCTGTTGAGGGGGGCGAACCGCTGCTGTCCGGCCCCGGCACCGCCACGGCCGTCGCTGATCCGGTAGGTGCCCGCGCTGTGCCACGCCATCCGGATGATGAACGGGCCGTAGTGGCCGAAGTCGGCGGGCCACCAGTCCTGTGAGGTGGTCAGCGCCTCGGCGATGTCCCGCTTCACGGTCGGGAGGTCGAGGGTCTTGAACGCCTCGGCGTAGTCGAACTCCTCGCCGAACGGGTTGGCCACCGCGGGGTTCTTGGCGAGGATCTTCAGGTTGAGCCGGTCCGGCCACCACTGGCGGTTTCCGCCGCCCTGAGTCGGGTGCGGGGCACGCCCGTGCGCGACCGGGCAGCCACCTCCGCCCTCCGTCTTCGCGTCTACGACGATTGCCTCATGGTTCTCAGACATGGGAATCCTTCCGGACTAGGCGGATCACGGTGTTCCGGAACTGCGGGCGGTGGAACAGTCGGGGTACAGGCAGACATGGCCCATGCGATCGCGCGCCCTGGAGACGATCGCCTCGACACGGAGGTGGTCTCCGTCCCGGGCGGTCGTCGGGCACGCGACGCGGGCGGCCGTCACCCGCAGGCTGGCACCGCGCAGTTCCTCGGCGGGGGTTCCGTCAAGTCTCTGTCTCCTGCCGTACTGGAGTCTTCCTGTCCCTTGGTTATCACCGGAAGCGATCCTACGATGGACAGAGTCCAAGTCAAGAAGCATGCGAAACCCGTACCCAATCGGATCCCGGACCGGTGAACTTCGGGCACCCACCGAACCTGATAGGTGAACCGATATGAGTGACCTGCTGAAGCGACTGCGAGGACGCGGCTGGCGGATGACCTCCCAGCGGCGTGCCGTTGCGGAGGTCCTCGACGGCGAGCACGTGCACCTCACGGCCGACGAGGTGCACACCCGCGCGGCCGAGCGGCTGCCCGAGATCTCCCGGGCGACCGTCTACAACACCTTGGGCGAGCTGGTGTCCCTCGGGGAGGTCGTGGAGGTCTCCACCGACGGCCGCGCGAAGCGTTACGACCCCAACGCGCACCGCCCGCACCAGCACCTTGTGTGCTCCAACTGCGGCACCATCCGCGACGTCCACCCGATCGGCGATCCGCTGGCCGACCTCCCGGCCGGGGAACGGTTCGGCTTCACGGTGTCGGAAGTCGTGGTCACCTACCGGGGGTTGTGCCCGTCCTGCGCCTAGCGCCCCGTAGTGCGTCGGAGCCGGTGCGGCCTACTGGCCGAAACCCTCAACGGCCAACGCCGGTTCGGCAAGGCCCTGTTGGCAGTTCTCAACCGCTGCCGGTCGTGACGGGTGGCGCTTTGTTCACCTGCTGCTCATCTGGTGTCACACAGTGCCTAACCTTGCGTCACACATGAGTGCCTGATGCACAACTCACAGTCAACTCCAGCATCAAATTGCCCACTTGCTCTCGTCAGACCCGTTGACATCTCCTGACGCACGCCAGTTCACTGCGTCTCATCGGTCGGACCGACAGGTCTCCCACCTCGGGGGGACGTGAACTGGCGAGTCCCACCGCCCATGTGATGTGCGACGTCGAGGGAGGGGGGACACCATGGCCAAGAAGATCCGCGAGGCGATTTTCGGCGCGCGTAGCTTCAAGCGCGTCGCCTGGTACCACTGGTACTAAACCGCCAGCGATTCCAGCACCGGGCCCGCACACCGGCACCGGCTCCTCGTTCCCCGAGCTGCTGGGTTCCGCCGGTTGCGGGCCCTGGTCCGCATCCACGCCACGGAGCGTCCTGTTGCCTGCTTCCACATCCCACCCTGCCGTGCGCCGGACCACGGTCTTCCATCCGCGTCTTCGAGCCCTGCTCGATGACCACCTGGGCAAGGACCTCATCCGCCTGGAACCGGACACCATCGGCATCGCCGGGGCCGAACTGTCCGACAAGATCCTCGCGGCGAGGAAGGCGACCGAGACGGAGCGGCCCACGTTCAAGCCGCTGCACGGCCGGTCGATCTCGAAGGCAGAGGCGTCGGCGGGCATTCGCACCATCGGCAAGGATGTGCGCACCGCACTGGAGCAGCCCGACCCGCTGCCCAAGACAACGGATCTGTCGGGGCCATGGCCGATCACCGGGCACATGTTCCTGCGGGACCTCGTCCTGCGGGACGACCCCTACCGCCTGAAGATCCTCATGTCCCGCACGCTGGAGCTGACGCCCAAGCTGACCTGGATCACCATCGTCGCCGGCGCCGCCCTGCCCGGACGGCCGACACCGGGGCCGCAACTGACGCACACCGGGAACCTCTTCGCCGAAGCCGAGGGGTACCAGGACCGCCGCTGGGCGATGGGCATCTACCGGCGTCTGGCCGCCCCGGTCTGCTTCACCGTCTCCACTCTCGTCGCCAACGCCCTGTGGCTCGGCGCCCCGTTCGACGACAGCGTTCCCACGCGGAACATCATCTGGGAGGCGATGCGGCTCATGCCGCCGTCGTGGAACATGCTCCGCGACGCCTCCCCCGAGTACCCGGCCATCGACCCACGCATCGGCCCCGCGGACGACGTGCTGATGCTGCCGCTGCTCACCCACCGCGACCCCGCCCTGTGGGACCACCCGCACGAGTTCCGCCCGGAGCGCTGGGATGCGCTCGACCCCGACGACACCCCCGGCTACATGCCCTTCGGCCACGCCTCCGAACGCTGCTGGGGCCGCCATATGGTCATGCCACTCGCCGAACTGCTGCTCAGCCACATCCGCGAGACCGACCTGATGGTGGCCCCCGGGCAGCGCGAGGCGTACGTGCCGTTCGAGGGGCTGCTCGGCGTCGATGCCGTGCACATCGGCCCGAAGACAAAGGTGCGCCACCGCCGCAACGGGCTTGAACGCCCTCCCCGGATCACCGGGGACGCCGCTGCGAGGTCTCGCTGACTGCCGTCGCCGCCTGCGCGTCATCCGCCCTCGGCCAGGTCACGAGAGGCTGACAGTCGGGGAGTACAGATCCATCCACGGGGCGAGGTCCAAAGCGCGCTCAAGGCCCTGGCGGGCCTCCTGCGTGATCCGCGGTGACTCGTCCTTCGCCAGTCTCCCCAGTCGGTCGTGGCCGGGAGCCGGCCGCTGGCCGGCCGGGCGCACGCGCGAAGGCAGGGGCCCAGGCCAGCCGGTTGATCACCGGCTGGCCTGGGCCTTCTTCGTGCTCGGGCCGGATCACGAGGCCGGAGTCGGTGTGGCGGTCAGCGGACGAAGTTGATTTCCGGGTACTGCTTGTTGGGGCCGTTGAGGAGGGTGCTGTGCTTGTTGCGCAGGTGCTGGTCGAAGAACGCGGCGAGGTAGACGCGCTGGATCTCGATGGCTCGGTTGGGGTCGATGGTGCCGAACTCCTGCTGGAGGTCGGACTGGGAAAGCCCCAGGAGATCCGCCTCCTGGGGGACCATCGCCTCGTTGTCGCTGAACGACAGGTGGGCCGAGCCCTTGAGTTGGATGTCGAGCCGGTAGCCGGTCAGGTGGGACCAGAGCGTGCGCCACGAGGAGTCGTCGTTGCGGTTGTGGGTGCCCGAACTGAACAGCATGAAGGGACGGTTGAGGTCCTCGCTGGTCGCCGGACCGAAGAACTGGCCGTCGAGGTCGGCGCCGGCGCGGATGCGGGAGTCGAGCTGCATGGAGGCGGGTACCGCCCCGCCGCCCAGCGACCAGCCGAACATCCCGATGCGCGACATGTCGACGGCGCCGGCCAGGCCCGAGGGGAGCTTGGCGTGGTCGACGTCCGGGTTACCACCCTTGGCGATCTTGGCGAGCTGGTTGATGACGAAGTGGATGTCCGCCGCGCGCACGGCGACCGTGTGGGAGGAGTGCGCGTTGGACGGCATGGCGTCGGTCTCAAGTCGCCCGCCGGGGAACTCGACCTCGTTCGCGTCGTGGGTGTGGTCGACGGTGACGACGATGTACCCGCGACTGGCGAGGTCCTCGACGAGGGCGGTGCCCATCGCACGGTCGGAGTGCAGCCCGGTGGAGTAGAGCAGGACGGGCAGCTTGCCGAGCTTGGTGTCGACCGGGGCGAGTACGTGGCCAGCCGTCTCGGGCAGGGAGACCTGATCGGGAGAAAGGCCGCGCGAGGCGAGGAAGCTGGCTCCGGAGATCGACGGCATCCACGGCGCCTGCGCGTGCCCCGAGGTGGCGGCGGCCGGGTACCAGACGGAGACCATCAGCTCGCGTGCGTTGCCGGGCACGTACGGATCCGTACGGGACGTGTCCACGAGGTGGAGGCTGACCGTCCCGACCGAGTAACGCCCGGTCGGCGCGGGGAGGTTGAGCTGGAGCGCATCGCCGTCCGTGCGGCCGCGGGTGGTCGCCGGGTGGACGGACTTGTGCTGCAACGGTGCCTCATCCTTGGTGGGCGCCCAGGGGACGTCCTCGTCGGGTGAGAATCCGGTGGCGGGCGCGCCGGGTGCTTTAGCGGCGGCCGACGCGGGCGCTATCCCCGCGCCCAGGACGACGGCCAGCGCACCCGCCGTGCCGACAGCTCTGGAGAGCAGCCTGCTGCGGCGGGGCGGTCGGCGGTGTGGCATGGAGAAACCCCCTTGGTGGTCCGCGATCGCGCGACCGGCGATCGGCTGCCGCACACCGTACCGCCACACCGCCCACACATGTTCGTCAGCCCTGTCACCGCGCCCTCGCGCCGCTCACTGCGCTTTCGCGGGTCCAACCACCTTGTACGGAAAAGGCGTTCCGGCGGTTCACGCCGCACGCGTCCTCGTGACGCGGCACCAGCGCCGAGGGCGGCGCCGTCCGCGCGGTGCGGTGGCAGCACGGGCGCCGGTCATCCCCAGGGCTGGCAGTCGTAGAGGGTGAAGCTGCCGTTGGTGGTACGGCCGTAGGCGGAGGGAGGAACCCGGCTGCAGTGGTTCTTGACCCAGGTGGTGGCCGAGGTGGTGGGGCGCTGGGTGGTGAGCATCGCGTAGCGGAGCTGGTGCGCGGCGACCAGATCGCCGAGCTGCTGGGCGGTGGGGAACGGGGTGCGCCCGGTGAAGCCGCCCATGACGAGCATGGGTTGGGCCGTGGCGCGCAGCAGCGGCTCAGCGGTGTACGCCGCCTGTGTGGCGAGCAGGTACTTCTCGCCGTGGCGGTGCGCGGTGAGGTAGCCGAGCACCGCGCTGTCGCGGGCGGACGGCTGGTCGAGCCCGATGCTGCTGACCTTGGCACGGTGGTGGACGAGGTCGGCGTAGGCGGTGCCGACCGGACCGGCCACCGGCGAGGTCGAGGCGCCCGCGTAGCGCGGGTCGAGGCTGGAGGCGGCCCACCCAGCCGGTACGACCAGCGTGGCCGCCACCCCGGACGCCAGCGCACCGTGCACCAGCCGACGGGTGGTGCGCGGGCCCCTGGTCCACAGGCCCAACGCGCTACAGAGCGCGAGCATCACGGCGACCGGCAGCAGCCAGGAGACGAACCGGGTCGGCCAGTCGACCACCAGGGCCCACACCACCGTCAGCACGATCGCGCCGGGCAGCGCCGCCCGCCGGGGGCCGCCGCTGTCGAACTCGGTCCAGAAGACGGCGAGTCCGCCGCCGGCGAGCGCGGCGAGCGCCGGCGCGATGACAGCGGTGTAGTAGGCGTGGTTGCCGTTGGAGGCGCTGAACACCACGGCGTGGACTATCAGCCAGCCGCCCCACAGCACGAATCCCGCGCGGGGCAGGTCGGTGCGCGGCAGGCGCGCCCGCCACATCAGGCCCAGCACCAGGGAAAGCACGGCGAGCGGCAGGAACCAGGCGATCTGCGGGCCGATGGTGTGGTTGACGAGCATGTCCCAGCCGGTGTTGCCGGTGGTGCGGCTGGCGGCGGTACCAGGGACGGCTCCGAACGCGGTGGGATTGCTGCCGAAGCGGCTCAGGCCGTTGTAGCCGAAGACGAGGCTGAACGGATTGTTGTTGGACGTTCCGTCGAGGTAGGGGCGGTCGACGGCGGGCGTCGCCCAGGCGATCAGCACCCAGAAGCAGGAGACGGCCAGGGCCGTCGTGCCGCCCAGCAGGACACGCACGGCCCGCTTCAACGGTGAGCCGGGCGCGGCGAGTTGGTAGACCGCGGCGAAGACCGGCAACACCAGCCAGGCCTGCAGCATCTTCGCCTGGAAGGCGAGTCCCACCCAGACCCCGCAGGTGATCAACGGCAGCAGCCGCCCGGTGCGCACGGCCCACTGCAGCGCACCGGCCGCCGCCACCAGCAGCAGGGTGAGCGCGGTGTCCGGGATCGTGGCCCGGTTGAGGACCACGGTGACCGGGGTGAGGGTGAGCGCCAGTGCGGCGATCAGCGCGGCGAGCGGCCCCGACCAGGCCCGCACGATGCGGTGGAGCAGGTAGACGGTGAGCACGCCCTCGATGACCTGCGGGAGCGCGGCGGCCCAGCTGTGCGGGCCGAAGACCCAGACGGCGACGGCGTCGGGCCAGAAGGCGCCGGGAAGCTTGTCGATGGTGATCGAACCGCTGGGGTCGAGCCCGCCGAAGAGGAAGGCGCGCCAGCTGGTGGCCATCGACCGTACCGCCGCGCTGTAGAAGGGGTGGATCGCGGCATGCCCGATGCCCCACGCGTACAGCACCGTGGCGAGGGCGAGCACCGCCGCGAGGGCCGGGCGCTCCCAGCGCAGGGTGGCTGCCGGCCGACCGGAGCGGCGGGGCGCCGACCAGTGGCGGCGGGGCGCCGCCCGGTGGCGGCGGCGCGCGCCGGTGGGCTGATCTGCGGGGATGGTGGCCATGGCGGGTCCCTCGGGGGTACGTATCGGGTCAGCGGTTGCGGATATGAAGGGACGTCACAGTCGGCGGGCCGTCCGGAAGCCGCGGGCGTAGAAGTCGGTGCCGTCCAGGAGCGCGTGGCCGGACATGTCGCCCATGGTCGGGCCGTTGGCGGCGGAGCGGCTGGAGTAGAAGCGGTGGCGGCCCTGGTCGTCGAGTCCCAGATACATGCCGCAGTGGTCGATCAGCTTCGGATCGGACTTGATGATGGCGAAGAAGACCAGGTCCCCGGGTTGCAGGACGCTGATGTCGGTGGGCTGCTGCCCGGTGTCGGGGATCAGCAGGCGGCCGGGGCCATAGGCGGCGATGGCGAAGGCGCGGCGAGGCAGGCCCGCGCCCGCGGTGTTGGTGTTGTGCAGCGGGATGCCCATGCGGTAGCCCCATACCAGGCGTTGGAAGCCGGAGCAGTCGATGTCGCCGTAGCGGGCCTTTCGCGGGTCGACCCGTGTGCCGTCCGGAAAGGTCCAGGGAATGCCCAGGTAGTCGTAGAAGTCTGACTTCTCGTCGTGGTAGGCGAAGTCCAGCGGGTTGCTGACGGCGTTGTTGCGCGGGCCGAAGTGCGCGGTTCCCGCGTAGCGCACGCCGGAGGCGTTGTACTTGTCGGGGGCCCCGGCGCTGCTGTACTGGAACGCCACGGCGAAGACGTCGGGGCTGGTGTCACCGAGCGCCTTGGCGAACCAGCCCTTGAACCAGGAGGACTTCTCCATGTCCTGCCGCCACTCGTGGGGCAGCACTCGTACCCAGGCGTCGGTGGTCACCGCGGCCGCGGTGGTCCGCGGCTCGGTGAAGCGGCGGGAGGGTCCGGTGAGCACGGCGGTACGGGCGCCGTCGGTGAAGGTGGCGAGCGTGGCGCCGTCGGCGGCCCGCACCACGGTGCGGTTCGGGGAGGACAGCCGCTCGAAGCCGTAGCCGCCGGTGGAGTACGCGCCGGGGCCCCCGCCCGCGGTCGGCGCGCCCCTGCTCGCCTCGCTGTGGCCGCCGTCGAAGCGGTCCCAGGCGTAACCGCCCGCCACGCCAGCGGCCGCCACGCCTGCGATGGCCCCGAGAACCGTACGGCGGCTGACGCGCCGTGGGGGGTGTCCGGGGTCGTGGTGCATGGCACGTCCTCCTGGTGGTGCGGGGGCGGGTCAGCCGGTCGGCAAGGCGCCGAGCAGCAGTCCGGCGACCAGCACCACGTAGGTGGCCAGCGTCACCGCCGTCGTGGAGATGAGAGTGGGCGCCAGCGGCTGACGGACCAGTTGGTAGGAGATGAGACCCGGCACGATGAAGCCGAGCGTCTGCGATGTGTACAGCAGCGGGAACTCGTGGTTGAGCGCGAGCATCACCGTGGTCTGCATCAGCACCGCGCACAGCACCACGGCGGCGAACAGCCGCTTGCCGTACAGGATCACGTTGCGTTGCAGCAGCTTCGTCGCGAAGAAGGTCAGCGCCGCGACGCCCACCATCATCGCGGCCATCTGCACGTCGGTGACGAGTGTGAGGGCCACCCAGCCCGGGGTGATCATCCCGCCGGGCGAGAGGTTGGTGGTCAGGTAGCAGACCAGCGAGAAGACCAGCCCGAGGGCGATCCCGAGCGCGGCGGTCTGTGCGGTGAGGTTGGCGGGGATCACTTACGGGTTCCTCGTCGGCTGGTACGGATCGTAGGAGTGGTGCGGGTCGGTCTCGCCGCCGCCCTCGGCCGGGCGGCCGTGGCGGGCGGCGAACCGGCGGGCCAGCTCGCGCTGTCCGGGGACGTGCAGGCCGTACGCCGGGGTCTCCAGTGGTGCCACCCAGCTGTACGGCTCCGGCTCGGGCGGCCGGGAGACCGCGATCTGCACGGTGTCCTGGTCCAGGCCGTCGGGGGCGACGGCGAGCGGCTCGTCGGAGTCGTCGAGCGGCAGCTCGGCGAGGCACTCCAGGAACAGCTCGCCCTGGCCGTGGATGTTGCCGATCGCCACCAGCGAGGAGTTCGGGGCGAGTTCGGCGAGGATCGCGGCGGTCAGCTCCTCCGGGTCGCGCCTGTCGCCGCCGAGGTCGACCACCCGGCCGGTGAAGCCCGCGGGAATCGCGTCGCGGGCGCTCTTGGTCGGGTGCCCGATCAGGAAGACCACCTCGGCGCCGAGGTCGGAGACGATCGCGCCCATCTGGCCGTTGCGCTCCACCCGGTCCGGGCGGCAGTTGATGACCACGTTCAGCGGCCGCCGGATGGCGCCGAGATCCTCCAGCTGCTTGACGTTCATCAGCGTGGACTCGGGGTCGTTGGCGGCGAAGACATTGGCGAACCGCAGCCGCTTGCCCTCCGGGGTGGCGTAGCGCTCCACCGACAGCACGCCCGGGTCCGGCGGGGCGTCCCACATGCCCTGTAGGGCGGTCTGCCGTTCCACACCGAGGAGTTCGGCCACCGCGAGGGCGATCGCCACGTTCTCCTTGAAGGTGAACCAGCTGAAGCCGCGCAGTTCGGCGTCGGTCACCGTCTCCGGATCGACCGCGACCAGTCGGCAGTTCCGCTTGTCGGCCTCCTCCTTGAGGATGTGCAGCCGCTCCTTCTCCGCGGTGACGCAGACCCCGCCGACCGGCATCGAGCGGGAGAGCGAGCGGGCGACGTCGTCGAGGGTCGGCCCCATCTCCTCAAGGTGGTCCTCGCGGACGTTGCACAGCACGCCGATGGTGGAACGGATCAGCTTCTCCTGGTTGATCTCCTGCAACGCGGGCATCACCGCCATGCACTCGATCACCAGCGCGTCCGGCCGGTACGCCGCCGCACGCCGCACGATGCCGATCTGCTCGACGATGTTGGACAGCCCGAACTTGCGGTAGACCGGCTCCTCGGTGGCGTCCGGGTGGATGAACCGGGCGGCCGTACCGGTGGTCTTGGCGACGGTGGCCAGACCGCCGCCGCGCAGCGCGCCCGCGCACAGCCGGGTGATCGAGCTCTTGCCGCGGATGCCGTTGACCAGCACCCGTGTCGGGATCTGCTCCAGCGAGGCGAAGTGCCGCTTCTGCTCCAGGACTCCGGCGACCAGCAGCGCGGTGCAGCACAGCAGCAGGACGAGATAGAGAAAGAGCACGTCGATTCCGTCCTTCTACCGCTGGGGTGCGCTCGTGTGCCGGGACTGGGCGGGTGGGCCGGGTTGGGCGGCGAAGGCGTGACCGGATCTGCTCCCCCGGCCCCGTTCCGCCAGCGCCTGCCGGATCAGCTCCAGGCTGCGGGTGACCGAGCCCGCCTCGTCGTGGTTGACCGGGTACAGCACAGTGCGCCGGTCTCCACCGGCGAGCCGCTCGGCGAGCACGGCCATGGTGCGCAGCGGCCGGATCACCACGATGTGCAGCCAGCCCAGGCAGGCCACGCCGACTGTGAGGCCGAGCACGCCGGCGAGCATGGTGCGCTGCTCGGCCTGGAACGCGGGGAGTTGGAGCGCCGCCGCCGGTTCGGCGGTCACCACCCGCCAGCCGAGCCCGACGGTGGGGCCGCTCTGGGCGAGCGGCGCGGCGGCGGCGACGGACGGGCCGGAGGAGGAGTGGAGGACCGCCGAGGTGGCGGTGCCCGCGGTCCCCGGCGCGCTCTGGGTCGAGGTGGCGAGCCGGGTCAGGCCCGAGCCGGGCAGCGCCTCGAAGGCCCGGTAGCCGATGCTCGCCGCCAGCACCTTGTAGTTCGCGTCGGTCACCCAGACACCGCCCAGCTTCGGTCTGGGCAGCTCGGAGTTGAGCGCGTTCACATCTATCTCACCGAAGAGCACCACCCCACCACCCGCGAGGGCCCCGCCCTTGCCGACCGGTATCTGGGCGTAGGCCGCGATCGCCGGGATCCGGCCCGAGGTGTTCACGGTGGTGATCCCGCTGCCGCCGGGCACGTGGACGATGGTGCGCAGCGGCGTCTTGCCGACCCGTAGCACGATGGCGCCGGTGCGGCCGATCAGGTAGAGCGAGCGGAAGTGGTGGTGGTCGGCGAGGGTGCGTCCCAGGACCGTGGTCTGGGCGGCCTTCGTCGTGCCGGGCAGGCTCTTCGCCACGTCCGACAGGTCGGTGTACGACTCGCCGAGGGACTGCCTGATCCGGTTCGCCGCGATCTCGGTGCGCGCCTGCTGGTCGGCGACGACGGGCGCCGGCACCGCGGTCGCGGTATCCGCCCGGTTCAGCAGGAAGATGAGCGGCGCCGCCCAAGCGACCACCAGCAGCATCGCGATGACGGCGAGCGCCCTGCAGCCCGGGCCGCGCCGCACCGGTATCTCCTCCGGACCGCTCTCGCCCAGCAGTTGGCGGCGCAGCGACTCCAACGCCCGTCCGATCCGGGCCGGTTCGCCGAGCCCGTGTACCGGAACCGGCCGGGCCAGATCCTCGGCGGCCCGCGGACCGCTCTCCCCCGCACCCCTGGCCAGCCGGTCGGCCGACAGGTACAGCCGCAGCAGGGGCCGCTGCACGGTGAGTTGGAGGAGCAGGCCGACCAGCAGCGCGATCCCGGCCAGCACCCCGGCGGCGACCAGCGCGAACCGCGAATAGTCGACCGAGGGCCCCATGACGGGAACCGGGCGGAAGGTCAGCACGACCAGCCCGAGACGGTCGGCGTCGCCGGTGCCGGACGACGAGGCGACCGACGCCCATCCGGCCACCGTCTGCCGGCCACCCGAAGTGGCTCCCAGCAGGCTTCCGGAGGCGCCGGCGCCGTGGGCTGACACCGCCGCGTCGACCGCCGCCGAGGGGATCCCGAGGTCGGCCGCGTCCAGCGGCTGCGCCATACCGCTGGCGGCGGTGGCGAGCATGTTCCCCTTCGCGTCCAGCACTTGGGCGGTGCGCCCGTCGCCGTACGACGTGAGCGCGGGCAGCGCCTCGGAGACCACCAACAGCCACTGCTTGCGCTGGGGCAGGGCGGCGTCCGGGTTCTGGTCCTGGTTGGCGTCCACGCTCTGCGCGGGCAGGGTGACGTTGGCGAAGTACAGCATCCGCTGCCCGGTACCCGCGGTCACCAGCCGCGGCGCGGCCGTGCCGTGGTCGCCGGTCAGCGCCTTGGCGTCCACCCCGGTAAGCGGCACCCGCTCGCCGCCGGTCGCCAGTACGCGGCCGGACTGCGTGTCCAGCAGCGCGCCGCCGAGCACCGCTTTCCGCGCGGCGGCCAGTGACTTGAGCACCTGCGCCGGAGTGGTCCTGCCCGTCACCGTGTACGAGTCCCCGGTGCGGCGTACGGTGGTCGCCTCGGCGTCGATCGCCGTCCGCACGGAGACCGCGATGTCGGCGGCGGTCTGCTGCTCGCCGCCCAGCACGGCTTGCGGTACCTGCTCGCCGTGGACGCTGCCGAGGCCGGCGACGGTGAGGGCGGCGACCACCAGCAGCAGCACGATGAACGAGGCGATGGGTGGGCGGACTCCGCCGAGCAGCGGCATGTCGGCGCGGCGGCGCGTACGGTGCCGACGGGGCGCCCGGGAGACCGTGGGCAGGGCGGGCCTTCCTCTCACGACTGGCGCCTAGCGCCCGAATGTTTGAGCAGCCCACACTTTAGCCGCAGACGATTACACAACAATCACACTTTCGCTCCTGTGTTGTACAGGTGATACGGAGTCACAGCCTCGGACGGCCTTCCGGCGTCGCCCGACCCGGGAAGGCTCCCATGCTGAACACTTTCCGTAGCGCCTTGGGGTACGAACCGGCAGCTTGGATCGGGGTGGTCGGAACCGGAGGACGCCCGCACGGCGCCGACCACCAACCCGGGACGCACGCCCACGAAGCCGTCTCCCCCGTACGGCAAGCAGCGAGGGCAGGGCGGCCTGCGACGGCGTCTCGTCGTCGTGGACCAGATCAGTGCTCGCCGCGGCGCGGTAGTCCTCACAGGAGGCGCGGACGGAGTCTCGGGCAAGCGCAGTGCCGCACAGCGGTCATGCGCGTGCGGACGGGACAGGAACGACTTCCCCGTCGTCGACGAGTACTGCCGTGATGCCGCGTGCCTCGGCGGCTTGACGGAAGCGCTGCTCGATGTCCGGTTGTTCGACGTAGGTAGGCGGGTTGTGGAAGAGCCCGTAGTGGATCGCGCAGGCGGAAGTGGCACCGAGTACGGCGGCGGCCTCTATCGCCTGCTCGGGTGTCATGGTGACAGGAACGTTGGCTTCGTAGCCTTCGAAGCGGGCTATGACGCCGTTGACCGGCAGGAAGGCGACGTCGAACGGGCCGTGGTCGCGGGCGATCTGCCACCAGTTGCCGTGCCACATGGTGTCGCCGCAGTGGATGATCCGCCGTCCGGCGCCGGCCACGACCCAGGCGACCTGGTCGGCGTCGCCGCCTCGCCAGTCCAGCGAGGTAACAGGCGTTACGGTCAACGGGCCGACGCGACGGGGCCGTTCAAGTTCCTGCGGGATCGCGTCGATGCCGGCTTCCTTCAGCGTTGGCGCGATGGGCGCGTGGCAGCCGACGGTTCCGGAGACCGCGAGCCGCGCGAGCAGTTCATGGTCGTAGTGGTCCGGGTGCAGATGCGTGATCAAGGCGTGTGTCCCAGGCGCCGTGTCGACGGGTGGCAGGGGCCGCCGCGGCGCCCCGAGGACGGGGGCGAGCGGCTCGGCGTGCTCAAGGGGGTCGATCAGCAGACGGATGTCGCCGAGGCGAACCTCGACGCCCGCCCACGCCAGGCGACGCAGGTGGAGAGTGTGGGTTTGGTCTTCGCCGGTCACGTTGAACCTCCTGGTGCGGCCGGTCGCCGCTGGTCGGACGATGATTCGCGTTGCCGTGAGGGTGAATGCTCCGGCAGCGCGGGCGAAATGCGAGTGACAGCCGGGCATTTGGGCTGGCAGAGCGTCAGGCGGCATCTCCGATGACGAAGACGTCACCGACGGATCGGACTGGCCGGAATCCGTCCGCGGTCATTGCAGGGGGAGTCGCTGTGTGGAGGGATGTCGAGTTCGAGGGGACAGCGATTCGGTTCGCGTGCTGCGCACGACGGCTCGGCGCGCTCCCGGGTGACCGCTTCGCCGAGCCGTCGTCCGGCGCTGCGCGGTCAGGACTTCAGCGCTTCCCGGACGACATCCGCCAGCGTCTTCGGCGCGTGGCCGGTCAGGTCGGCGACCGCTGAGCTGACGTTCGCGAGGAAGCCGCCGCGAGTCGCCGCGCCGAACGACGTCACCAGCTCCGCGGTCTCGTCCGGGAGCCCGGCCGCCCGCAGGCCGGCTGTGGACGCGGCGTCGTCAACGCTGACGAGTTCGACGTCGCGACCGCCGATCTCTCGTGCGAGGGCCACGAGGTCGACGGCGCTCAACGCCTCTGGGCCGGTGATGTCGTACGCCTGGCCCTCGTGCCCGTCCTGGGTCAGGACCGCGGCGGCCGCCGCCGCGCAGTCTTCGCGGGTCACGTACGCGGTGGCGCCGGTACCGCCGTTGGTCACGAGCCGGCCCGACGCGACAGCCTGCTCGATGACCGGCACCTGCATGTGCGCATACAGGTTGTTGCGCAGAACCGTCCACCGCAGACCGCTGTCGCGCAGCGCCTGCTCGGTGCCCGCGTGGTCGGCGACCACCAGTGCCGGGTTGGCCGGTACCGGTTCGGGAACGGAGGTGTACACGACGTGCCGGACACCCGCGTCGGCAGCGGCCGAGATGGCTGCGCGCTGCTGGTCGAGACGCGAACCGATCGCGTCGGTGGAGATGAGCAGCAGCCGGTCAACGCCCTTGAACGCGGTGGCAAGCGTGCGCGGATCGGCGAAGTCGGCCCGTCGCACGTCGGCACCGAGCGCGGCGAGTTCGGCCAGTGAGTCCGGGTGCCGAGTGGTGAGCACGACCTCTCGCGGGTCGACGGCCTGCAGTAGGAAGCCGGTGCTGGCGCGCCCCAGAGGACCGGAAGCCCCGGTGATGGCGATCGTCATCTCTCCCCAATTCGTAGTCGTCATGATTGCGGATTTGCTAACCGTAGCCACAACGGTTGCGATATGGCAAGATGGACGCATGGCCCGGTCGACCAACACCCAGTTCGCGGTCGCCGTGCACGTGTTGACCTACCTCGCCGGCGTGACCGAAGGCCGCCCCGCGAGCTCGGAGGAACTCTCCGAGAGCACCAATGTCAACCCCGTCTACGTGCGCCGGGTGCTCGGCCCACTGCGTGACGCCGGCTTGGTGCGGTCACGTCCGGGCGTGCATGGTGGCTGGGAGCTTGCGACCGACGCCCGGGACATCACGCTCGCGCGGATCTGGCGGCTCCTCCAAGGCGACGACCCGGTACTCGGACTGCACGGCCCCGACCCGGCGTGTGCCATCGGGCGCGGCGTCCAGAAGTCGCTGACCGCTCTCGATCGTGCGGTCGCCGACGCTGTCGCAACCGAACTCGAGCGGTTCACCGTGCACGACGTCCTGGTGGGAGGCGTGGCAGCCCCGGCAACGCCGCGCCACAGGTGACAGCGCCAGCCAAGCCCGGACCGTCAACAGGTCGCCCATGAAGCCAGCCCGGCTTCCAGGGCGTCACCACCTCCCACGGCACCGTCGCGGCAACCTCACATGATGAGCGTCGCCGTCGACAGCGGCAGGAGCTCTCCCCCACCGGGCTACGGACGTGCCCCGAAGTCACCCGCCGTCAACGCGCCTGCGCAGGCCGACCGCACGGCCATCAGCCCGACTCGCCGGAAAGCCCGGCGCCCGGGTACACCCGGTCGACCGCCGTCCAGCCGCTGTCCCGTGCCACCTCGGCCCGCTGCGCTCGTCCCCCGCCCCGCACGCCGAACAGCCGCTTGGCGAACAGCAGATAGGCCACCACGGCGCAGTTGATGACAAGCGTGATGACCTTGCCCGCGGTCACCGTTCCCGTCAGCTCGTAGACCTCGGGAACAAGCAGTACGGAAGTCGCCACGAAGGTCAGATACTCGGCCCACCGCCGCCCTGTCCACAATCCGACCGCCTCGACGCCTTCCAGCACGGCGTAAGCCGCCAGGACCGCGCCGATGGCCCACAAGGTGGCCGAGCGCGCGCCGAAAGCCCGGTCCAACTCGCCCAGCAGTCCATGCGCCGAGCGGCCCCCAACGCCGCCGACACTGTTCTGCAAGGCATCTACGACGCGGTAGAACGGAGCACGCAGACGACTGCGCTCACCGGCGAAACCCAGCACTGCCGCGGCCAGCACGGCCAGGACCAGGAAGTGCAGCAGACGGTCGAGCGCGATCAGGCGCAGCACGTACCGATCGCGAAGTGCCCGGCCCCGCAGGGGCAGTTGGATCTCCTCACGCCCCGGCACGTACTCCCGGCCTGGCGTGCTGGGGGGAGGCAGGGCCAGCCAGGCGTCACAGCGCAGGCAGCGGTGCCAGCGCAGACCTTGGTGCTCGCGGACCAGCCAGGCGTCCTGCGGTCGGATCCGAGAGGCGTCCCTGGCCACCAATTCGTGCCCGTGGCCAGCGCAGCCCAGCAACTCGTACCACCAGCCCCGCTTGGACCGCTCGGCACCCGGCGCGAGCCGCGACGTGTCATCCACCGTGCGCGCCTCCTTCCCGCTCATCGCCGTCCTCAGCTGTAGCGGCTCGCCTGCCCCAGCCGACTTGCGCCGCACCCGGGTGACCCGTCACACCGAGGCTGTTCCGACTCCTGTCACGCGTTACCGTGACGGACAGTGCGAGGCCCCGGCCGGAGACCGTCCGACCGGGGCCGTTCGCGTTGTTACGCCAGGCGGATGCGCTCCGCCTGGGGGCCCTTCTGGCCCTGGGCGACGTCGAACGTCACCTTCTGGCCCTCCTCAAGCGAACGGAATCCTTGAGCGTCGATGTTCGAGTAGTGGGCGAACACGTCGGCGCCGCCACCGTCCTGCTCGATGAAACCGAAGCCCTTTTCCGCGTTGAACCACTTCACGGTGCCGCTGGCCATGCTTGTCTCCTCAAGGGGCTCGTATCGGAACCCGCACTGCGCGGGTTCCGGAGGTGATCGCCTTGGCCCGGAGATGCGCTGAACAGCAAGAACGCCCGCGAGCGTGTCACGGGCGAACGGGACTTCGGAACCACGACTACTGACCTCGACGCTACACGCACCGCAGCCATCCGGCTACAGGACAAGCGGGGCGCCATCCCGACCAGTCACCTCAACGGATTCCTGACGAAACGGACGGAAGCGCAGGCCACCGGGCTTACGCGACCGTGTGTGCAAGCCGCGCACCGGTAGGGCCATTGGAGTGAGGCCAATGACCACCGCAGACGGTGGCGAACGTACGGTCGAAGCGTCGCGCGGCCAGGTCCTCGCGTTGGATCGCCCAGTGGACGGTGGCGCCCTCCCTGCCCCGATGCAGGGGTCCCAGTCGGCGAGCAGCACCCAGCCTCGACGGCACCTGACACCACTGCGCCCCCACCCCAATGGCCCGCCTCCGCCGCTTTCACCGCGCACCACACGACGCCTTCGACCGGGTCAAGACGGCGTTGCAGGCCGATGGTGTCGATGCCCGGCAAGCCGCAGGCGAACGGGCCGATGGCGTGCGCGGGCAGGAACTCGCGCCAAGTCGGGCCGAACTGCCGAGAGGCAGGGAGAGGCGCAGCACGGGCTTCTGGATGGCGGACCTGCGCCCGGTGGTGGCGGGCGGAAACCCGGCCACGTGGTCCGATCACGCGTTCTCAAGCTCCCACGGCCTCAAGGCCGTGGGAGCCCGTGGTGCTCCCGCACCCGTCGAGCGGCTCAGGCGTTACGGCGGCGGGCCAGCAGAGCGGCCCGCCGCTCGTCGAACCGCTTGGCCTGGTCATCGAGGCCGCCCATGAACCGACCGATCTCGTCCTGCGCCTGCAATCCCTCCGCGCCGAGCCCGGAGACCTCCAGCACCTTCAGATGGCGCAGCACCGGCAGCAGCACGTCGTCGTGGTGGATACGCAGGTTGTATATCCCGCCGATGGCGATCCGGGCCGCTGCCCGCTCGAAGCCCGGCATCCCGTGACCAGGCATCCTGAAACCGGTGACCACGTCCGCGATGGCCCGCATCGCCTGGTCGGGAGCGAGTAGCAGGGCGGCCGCCAGCAGATTGCGGTAGAAGACCATGTGCAGGTTCTCGTCGGCGGCGATCCGGGCGAGCATCCTGTCGCACGTCGGGTCACCGGCGTGGAGCCCGGTGTTGCGGTGCGAGATGCGGGTGGCCAACTCCTGAAAGGCCACGTACGTCACCGAGTGAAGCACGCTGTGGCTGTTGTCCGACTCGAAGCCCGCCGACATGTGCTTCATGCGCAGACGTTCAAGCTCGACAGGGTCGACGGCCCGCGAAGTGAGCAGGTAGTCGCGCATCACGATGGCGTGCCGCCCCTCCTCGGCGGTCCACCGGTGGACCCACGTCCCCCAGGCACCGTCCCGACCGAAGAGGGTGGCGATCTCGTGGTGGTAACTGGGGAGGTTGTCCTCGGTCAGTAGATTGACCACCAGAGAGATGCGGCTGATGTCGGAGACCCTGGACTGCTCGGGGGACCATGCCTCGCCGCCGAAGACACCGTCGAAGTTCCGGCCGTCACTCCAGGGCACGTACTCGTGGGGCATCCACTCCTTGGCGACCCTGAGATGGCGGTTGAGCTCTGTCTCCACCACTTCCTCCAGGGCGTGCAGCAGTTGGACGTCACTCCACCTCTGCGAAGTACGAGGACGGGGGGCGGCAGTGGTCACAACGGCTCCAGACGGGCGACAGCAGTACTTACGGCGCCGTAGGTTACGGCAACGTAGGTTGGATCCGCGTAAGGGGTCCCGGCCAGGACCCGATCACCGTGTTCCAGATCTCCGTCACCAGGGCCGATACCCGCTGCGCCGCGCGGCGACGAGCAGGGCGGCCCGCTCCAGGCCGCAGCGAAAGGCGGTGCGATCCGCCGCGCCGTTGGCGGCCGTGACCGGCGGCAGGACCACTTGGACCGAGCAGGCGCGGCCGGGACGTGCCCGAGCCCGGACGGCATACGCCGCCCCAGGCCCACCGCACCCCGTGCGGCGACGTCCTACCTGATCAGGGACGCTCGCGGCTGGCGGCGACGGTGGGGCCGCGTTCCCAGGCGGGTACGGCGAACCCACCATAGACTCAAGGAGACGGACCTCACCGAGGGACCGCCCTGCTGATGACTCGACCGCCGGTTGGTGCGCAGGGTAGGGGACACACATGGCAGGTCCACCAAAAAGGCGCGCACGTGTGGGGCTGGTGCCCCTCACCGCCGTCTCTGGTGGGTTGCTCGCCGCGCTGATCGGGCTTGCCTTCATGCTGCTCCTGTTGTCGATCATCGACCTCGGCGAGTCGACGGCTAGCGAACGCCATACCCATACGGCACTCACTCAGGCGAGGACGGTCGAGGGGCTCATCGTCGACCTGGAGACAGGTCAGCGCGGCTTCGTCATCACCGGGCAGAACCAGTTTCTTGAGCCGTGGCAGACCGCCCGGACCACGTTCACCGACCAGGCACAGCAACTCGTACGCCTCAGCACCACCCCCGGCCAGAAGAGACTGGCCCAGCAGATCAGCCAGGCTGGCCAGTCCCTGATCCGTGACTACTCGATTCCGCTGGTCGCGGCGGCACGCCGGGGAGATCCCCGTGCGCGCGGCGTGGCGGCGACGCTGGAAGGGAAGCGGCGCGTCGACGCGCTCAGGAAGCAGTTCGGCCAGTACGACTCGGTGCAGGAGGCGCTGATCGCGGCGCGTGAACGCGCGGCCAACGATGACGCCCGGGGCGCGGTCGTCGCGGCGTCGATCGGCTTCACCGGCTCAATACTCCTCATCGCGGCGTTCGCCGGGTACGTGATCCGGGCCGTTGTCTGGCCGGTCCGCAAGGCAGCCGACGCGGCGTCCCGGCTCGCCGGCGGCGACCTGGCCGTACGAATGCGTGAAACCGGCAGGGGCGAGATCGAGCAGCTCGGGACGGCGTTCAACACCATGGCCAGCTCACTTGAGGAGAGCCGTGAGCAGGCACGCCACGCTCACGAGCGCCTCAGACTGCTGTACGAAGCCAGCATCGCCATCGGCACGACACTCGATGCCGAGCAGACCGCACAGGAAATCGTGCGGGTGGCGGTCCCCCGCTTCGCCGACTTCGTCACCGTCGACCTGACCTTGCCCGTCCTGCTCGCCGACGAACCGCTGGAGGACCACGGCGCCTATGCTCGCCGCGTCGCCCTGGGCGGGGTCCACGACGACCCCCCGCTCGACCCCGTGGGCTCACAGATCGCTCTCGCCTCCTTCACGCCGCAAATCCGTGACATAGCCGGCGCGAGCGCCACCTTCGTGCCGGACCTTCGTACCGCCTCCGCGTGGCAGGTCCGTCACGGCCACCAGGCCCGCACGCTGCTGGACTACGGCATGCACTCGCAGATCACCGCCCCGCTGTACTCACGGCGCACGCTTGTGGGTGCGGTCGGCTTCTGGCGATCGGAGAACCCCAGCCCGTTCGAGGAGGACGAGCTGTCCGATGCCGAGGAGATCGCGGCCAAGGCCGCCATCGCGATCGACAACGCCCTGCGCTACGCCCGCGAACACGACATCGCCCTGACCCTGCAGCGAAGCATGCTGCCCCGCAGCTTCAAGCCGCCAAGCGGTATCGAGATCGCCCACCGCTACACGCCCGCTTCCGAAGCCGCCGAGGTCGGCGGCGACTGGTACGACGTGGCCGCCATGGCCCCCGGCAAGGCCGCGCTCGCCATCGGTGACGTCATGGGGCACGGCATCCCCGCCGCCGCCGTCATGGGGCGGATGCGCACCACCCTGCGCGCCCTCGTCCGCCTGGACCTGCCGCCCGAACAGCTCCTGCAGCACCTCGATGAGACCATGCAGGACCTCGACAGCCCCATCCTGGCCACATGCCTGTACGGCGTATGTGACGCCGCGGCCAACCGCTGCTGGCTCGCCCGGGCCGGACATCCCCCGCCTGCCCTGATCACCCCCGACGGCACCGCCCGCCTCATCGACCTACCACCTGGCGCACCGCTCGGCATCGGCGGCATCTCCTACACGACCACCGAGGTCCCCCTCACTCCCGGGAGCGTGCTCGTCCTGTACACCGACGGGCTCATCGAAGCCCGCGGATACGACCTCGATGAGCGTCTGGAGGAGCTCCTCGACCTCCTCAGCGGTACCCATCCGTCCCTCGACCAGCTCGCCGACACCCTCATCGACCGCCTCGCCCCAACCCCCGCGCAGGACGACATCGCCATCCTCCTCGCCCGCGTCAGCAACCCTCGGTGAATTGCCCGGGAGGATCCGGAGCCCTGAACAGCGCCACCGTGTGCCACAACGGATAGCCGACGGCGTTTCAGCGCACATCCACGGAATTCCGCTCCAAGCTGCCCCAGGTTGATGGACTCGCGTCCGACCAGCGCTTCGCGGCCATACCAGAGGCCGGTGACGCGGCTACCGCTGCGGCCGGACAGCATACGAACGGCCTGCTACTACGCCCGTCGGCGCGCGACCGAAACCCACTGGGCAACTCGTTCGCCGGAGGCCGTGGGCACACCGCCGCCAACCGCCGGCGACCACAATTACCGCGCGGAGCAGATTCCTTTCCGTTCGTCAAGGCGGACATCGCACTGACCAGATCCCCAATGTTTCGTCAATACCGTTTCCAAAGCGCAGAGTTACCGCTCACCCCGCACCACCCGGCTTACGTGGTGCGCTAATATCGACCACCGGACACAACTCGGCCCTGACAACAATGGCCAAGCCTTTTTCTCTGACATCTCGGCCAACTCACCCCGAAGAAAGCAGAGGATTTCACAGATGACCGCTGTGCGTGGAACATCCGTGGACGTTCCCACCCCGGACGGCACTGCCGACGCCTACCTGGCACATCCCGACGGCACCGGCCCGCACCCCGCAGTCCTGCTCTACATGGACGCTTTCGGGCTGCGCCCGAACCTCAAGCAGATGGCCGACCGACTCGCCGCCGCCGGCTACACCGTCCTGGTTCCCAATGTCTTCTACCGCCACGGGCGGGCTCCACTGTTCGACCTGCCCGATTTCATCGACGTGACGCAGCGCCCGGAGATCTTCCAGCAGATCATGCCGGTCGTGCAGTCGCTGACTCCGGAACTGGCGATGCGCGACGCCCAGGCCTATTTGCGCTGGCTGGCCGACTCCCCCACGACCACGAGTGGGCCGGTCGGCATCACCGGCTACTGCATGGGCGCGGTCCTGGCCCTGCGCACCGCCGCCAGCTACCCGGACCAGGTCGCCGCGGCAGCTGGTTTCCACGGCGGGAATCTGGCCACCACCGGACCTGACAGCCCGCACCTTCTCGCCGACCGTGTCAAAGCCGAGTTGTACTTCGGCCATGCCGACCAGGACCACGCGTTGCCGCCCGAGCAGATCGACCGTTTCGAGAAGGCGCTCACCGAGGCGGGCGTGCGCCACGTTTGCGAGGTTTACACCGGCGCTCAGCACGGCTTCACACAAGCCGACACCGCCGCCTACAACCCTGATGCCGCCGAACGCCATTGGACGGCGCTGCTCGATCTCTTCGGCCGCAGGCTCTGACGGGCAGTCGCGCGAGACGGCGCACTGGAACCAGCGCCGCCTCGCGCCACGCGGGCACGACGTCCGGGATCCCTTCCGGCCTTCGTGATTGATCACCGGGACCGGCGCTGGGTCTTGTCTCTGTCCGTCGGCCTTTGGTGCGGACGTGGCCGCTGCCGCACCCGGGGTGCGGCAGCGACACGCTCGACTTCGGAGCACCTGCGACCGGGTCAGCAACCCAGGTTGCCGCCGGTGGGCGTGCCGAGGATCTGGGTGAAGCTCTGGTAGTAGTTGATGCGGTCCTGCACCTCGGCGGGGTTGCCGCCGTTGCACTCCACGCTGCCGTTGATGCTACGGATGGTCTCCCCGAAGCCGGCACCGTTGACCATGGCGTTGTGGGCGGTCATGCTGCCCGCGCCGTTCTGGGTGTCCCAGAACCACAGGGCGGTCTTCCACGCCACCGCGGAGTCGTTCTGCACCAGGTACGGGTTGTCGAGCAGGTCGATGCCGAGGGCGTCCCCGGCCGCCTTGTAGTTGAAGTTCCAGCTCAGTTGGAGCGGACCGCGACCGTAGTAGGCGGACTGCCCGGCCGGACAGCCGTAGGGCTGGCTGTAGTCGCAGTAGTGGGAGTAGTTCGATGTGTTCTGCTCCACCACGTACTGCAGACCACCGGTCTCGTGGGCGACGTTGGCGAGGAAGGCCGCCGCCTCCTGCTTCTGGACGGTGTCGCTGCCAGTGGTGGCGAAGCCGGGGTACGCGCTGAGGGCGGCGGTCAGTCCACTGTAGGTATAGAAGGGATTCCGGTTGGGGAACATCTGGTTGAACTGGGCCTCGCTCACCACGAATCCCGAAGAACCGGGCCCGGAATCGCAGCTGTAGGGGTCCCAGTACCAGGTGCTGATGGTGGGGTCATAGCCCGGGTTGTCGTGGCTGGCCCGGTAGTACTGGCCGTTGGTGTATCTGACGATGTCCCCGGTGACGTATGACCTGCCGGCGACCCAGTCGGGGTAGTTGCCGCAGCTCAGCGCCTGGCGCGGGGCCGCCGAGGCGGTGGCCGCGGACGCGGGGAGGGCGACTGCCATGGTGGCGGCCACGGCGAGGGCGGCGAGTAAACCTGTGACGCGCCGTTTCAGCACGTGATCACTCCTTTGCGGCGTGGGGGGATCTGGCTCGACAAGCGCGCACAACTCAACTAGCGCTGGTCTGGACCAGTCAAGGCGGTGACCGGTAAAGCTTCTCCAGTTCCGGTGATGTGACCGGGAGTTGGCGGGTGGCGTGTCTTGATTCACCGCCCCCGGCCCCGTAAGCGGTTCAGAAGTGCCGCGTGCACGTCGGCGAAGGGCGAAGGGCGACGGCCGACTTCACCGACGCCGGGGGTCACCCGCGCGATGCGCCTGTCCGGTCCGGTCGTCGACCTTGAAGGTCTGCGCGAGGTACGGCGCGGCGAACTGACGACCAGTCAACCTGCTGGCGGAGAACGGGCGGACAGCGAGTCCGGCTACGAACTGCTGATCAGCACCGGCGGCTTCAAGAACTTCCTTCTGGACTTCGACGTCAACAAAAGCAACGTGGCTGGGGCCCGCACCCAAAGGTGCGGGCCCCAGCCACGTTGTACGCGTCAGCGTCAGGCGGGAACGATGTTCTCCGCCTGCGGGCCCTTCTGGCCCTGGGTGACGTCGAAGGTCACCTTCTGGCCTTCCTGAAGCTCACGGAAGCCCTGCGTGGCGATGTTCGAGTAGTGGGCGAAGACGTCAGCGCCGCCGCCGTCCTGCTCGATGAAGCCGAAGCCCTTTTCCGCGTTGAACCACTTCACGGTGCCAGATGCCATATTGAATCTCCTTCGGGGGCAGTGCCCGGAGCCCGCACCTTGCGAGCTCCGCGTCGCCGCGATGATTGCCCCGTCCGGAATGAACACCGGAGGTACAAAAGCGCACCCACCGGCATGGAGAGCCGGCAGGAGCACTTGAAGACTTTGGGAACCACAACTGCAACTGCGATCGACAGTAGCACGGAGCGAGCCGCTGAGCACGGCAGGTTTCCACGCCTCACTTGCTGGGCCATAAAACCTCACCGGCCATCGCACTGTTTTCTGCACCCTCGGCAATAGGTATTCGCGTCCGCGAGCACGGGCCGCGCGGGGAGTCCAGCGCGGGTGGCCCAGGGGCCGTGTGCGGGTCGGCGCGAGATGAGGGGACGATGGCTGCCGTGGCCTGGCCGGGTTACGAGAACTCCGTGAGATCGATGGCGTGGACGCGCAGCGGAAGGCCGTACACCGGATGCGTCGTTTCACGCTCCGGCAGCATGCCGAGCTTGCGCATCACGTTCTCGGAGGCGTCGTTGCCCACGCGGGCGATGCTGATGACACGGTCAAGGCCACGGTCTCGGAGCGCGAACTCCAGCACGGCGCAGGCTGCTTCGGACGCGTACCCCTGACCCCAGAACTGGCGGCCCAACCGCCAGCCGATCTCCACGGCGGGCAGTACCTCCGGCAGGAACTCCGGTACGGACAGGCCCACGAAGCCGGCCAGCTCGCCTGAGGCCAGTAGCTCGACGGCGAAGAGGCCGAAGCCCTCCTCGTCCCACTCCTCCTCCCACCGCTCGACGGCCTCCGCAGTGCTGTCGAAATCACGGACCGAACCGTCGCCGATCCAGCGCATGACCTGCGGGTCCGCGTTGATCTCCGCCATGAAGGCAATGTCGTCGTCATGCCAGCGGCGAAGGAGCAGGCGGGGGGTGAGGATCTCAGTCATGACCCCGATTCTGTCGAAGGCAGGGGCCCCGGCGAGAACCAGTGCCCGGCCTGCCGCCCTCAGGAGGCGGCGATGCCGGGGCAGCGGGCCGAGCGGTACGAGCCCGTCGAGCTGGGGGCGGGGCCGCAGCTTCGGCGGCTCGGGGAGGCGAAACCGGACGAGCAGTGGTTGCCGGAGGAGGTCTCGACTTGGTTTCGTTCGCCCGCGCGGAGCGGCAGCTCGCTCATCGGGCGCATACTGAGAGCAATGACAAAGCCAGCCGTAGCCCGGCGCCACCTGCCGTCAAGCCCCTTCAAGCCCCCGGTCACGTCGCCTCCCAAGCATTTCGCGGTAGGAGACCGGGTCACACACGACCAGTTCGGCCTCGGCCGGGTGATCGGTGTCGAGGACGAGGTCGCGGTACTTGTCGACTTCGGTTCACCACAGGTACGGATAGCGAGTCCGTACGGCAAGCTGACCAAGCTCTGAGGCCCGTTTCGGCGCCGGGACCAACCGCCGCACGTCGCCCCCGGCACTCGAACGGTGTTCCCGCTCGCCACGACAACGTCGCCACCTCCGACGACGGCCCCTTGCCGGACACCACGGGAGTGGGGGCAGCACAGGAGGCTTAGTCGCCCACAGGATCGTCCGGCGCGGATCAGAGGCCGGACGGCATCCGCACCGACGGCAGCACCGCCTTGCCGGGCGTGCCCGATGACTGATCGCCTACTCGCCGAGCCCTTCAGCGTACGCCTGGCTGCCAAGGGCGACATGAGCCGTCGACGTCGGCAGAGCGATCGACGAGCCGCTGGAATCCGCAGTGGGTGCGCAGGAGCTCGGCGTACGTGCCTGTGGCCTGAGCCGTGCCGTTCGAGAGCATGACGACAGTGTCAGCCGCCTCGATGGTGGACATTCGGTGGGCGATGACGAGAAGGGCGCACTCCTGCCGCAGGTTGTGCATGTTGACCGTCAACGCGGCCTCGTTGGCAGGGTCGAGGTGAGCGGTGGGTTCGTCCATCAACAGCAGCCGGGGGCGGGCCAGTACCGCTCGGGCGATGGCGATTCTCTGGCGTTCGCCACTGGACAGACGCGCCCCGCGCTCGCCGACGTCGGTGTCCAGCCCTGCCGGTAGCCGGTGGATCTTCTGGGTCAGGTTGACGAGGTCGAGGGCCCGCCACAGCCTGTCGTCGGTGGCGTCGGGAGCGGCGTAGCACAGGTTGTCCCGCAAGGTGCCGTGCAGGAGGGGGCAGTCCTGTTCGACCCAGCCGATGTGCGAGCGCCACTCCTGGAGATCGACATCCGTGGCGGGCTGCCCGTCGATGCGGATGCTGCCGCTCCACGGCTCGTAGAACCGGTTGATCAGTGCGAAGGTGGTGGACTTGCCGGCTCCGGACGGTCCGACCAGGGCGACGAGCGCGTGGTGCGGGACGGAGAGCGACAGTCCCCGGAGCACCGGAGCGTCGGGACTGTAGCCGAATCGCAGATCGCGAATCTCCAGCGACGCACTCGAAGTCGGGCGCTGGGGTGGGTGCCGCCACAGTGGGCCGCGGCTGGTCGCCGCGTTGGCGCTGTCCTCGATGGGGAGCGCGTACACCTCCTGGATGCGGTCGGTGGCGCCTTTGGCCCGGTGCACCGAGGCGACCCCTTCCATCAACTCGGTGATGGGGCCGCCGAGTTGGGTGGCGTACAGCAGCATCGCCACGAGGGCGCCGAGCGGGAGCGCCCCTTCGTCGACACGGACCGCGCCGATCAGCAGGACCAGGACGAAGGCGGCGTTGATGGCCATCTGGGCCGTGGGGGCGATCGTCGCCGTGAGCCGGGCGCTGTGCACCGCGGCGTCGTAGGCCCGGTGGGCGAGGGTGGTGAGACGGTCGATCTCGCGTTGTTCGGCGCGGTTGGCGCGGACGGTGCGGAGGGCGGACAGCGCGCGTTCCAGTCCGGCGGAGATCTCTCCGACGGCGTTCTGCAGCGTCGTGGACGCGCGGCCGATCCTCGCCGAAAGCCCATTGATCACAAGGCTGCCGACCAGCATCACGCACAGGATGAGCAGCATCAGGACGGGATCCATCACGAACATGGCGCCGACGCTGCCGAGGGCGACGCACAGGTTCGTGGCGATCTGGACGGAGAGGTGCGTGAGCGCGTCGCGCAGGACGGCCACGTCCGTCGAGGCGCGCGCCATGAGGTCGCCCACGCGCAAGCGGTCGAAGGCGTGCATCCGGACCCGCAGCAGGTGCGAGAACACCCTGGTGCGCATGCCGAGGACGAACCGCTCACCCGTGCGCTCCAGCAGGAAGGCGGCGAAGGCGCCGACCAGCGCCTGGGCCAGCAGCAGCAGGACGAGGACGGTGACGGGGATCAGGAGCGGCCGGTGTGCGGTGAGCGCGTCGACCACTGCCTTGGCGGCCAGGGGCTGCGCGACGCCCACGGCTGCCGCGGCCAGGGTGAGGAGGAGGGCGGCGGCCAGGGGCCGCCGCTGCCCCTGGGTCAGCGCCCACAGGTGTCGAAGCATCGCGTGCGCGGCTCCTTCTCCAGCCCGGCGCCCGGGCCGTCACGACGAGCGAGTTCGAGGCGGGACGGCCGGCACCGCGCAGGGCACCGCAGGCCGGGGCCGGTTGTCAGTCGGCCTCCACCAGCCCGGACGACCGGAGTTGGTCGGTCAGCGCGGTGAGGTCTTCGCGCGCCTGGGCCGGTGCGATGTCGTAGCGTGCCGCGAACTCCTCGGCCACTTGCTCCACGGTGTGGCCGGCCAGCAGGCACTGGAGCGCGTAGGCGCCGGTGTGGTTGACCTGCCAGTAGTCTCCGGTGCGCTGGCTCAACAGCACCGCGCCGTCATCGGTTTCGGTGGTGACCGTATGGGCGGTCAGGCGTAGCGTCATGGGGTCCTCCGAGCACGGTCTCGGCGCGGCAGCGGCCAACGGGCCGCTCGCCTGGGCGCGTTGGGGGCGACGGTGAGCAGCGGCCGGTAGTAGCCGTCGGGGTACGGTTCGTCGATCATCTGGCCGTCGGCTTCGATCCAGGCGTGGGCGGCGAAGGGCGTGGTGCGCACGCCGGCCTGCCAGGTGGGCCACACTCCCTTGAAGCGGCACAGCACGGCCGCCGCGATCGACCGCTGCAGGCAGTTGTGGACGGCGCAGTGCAGGCTGACCGCGACGACCGCGGTGCGGGCCGCCGACGCCTGTGCGGCGGTGCCCGGACGTGCGCCGACGCGCAGCGTTTCGAGTGTGACGCGCAGGTACTTGGGGGGCAGCTTGGCCAGGGGCCAGGCGATGGACACGGCGGTCAGCGGCAGCACACGCCGGTGCAGGGGCAGGCGGATACGGGGCGGCAGCGCGCAGGGGGGACTGGTCACGGCGTCTCCTCGGGTTCGGTCACTCGGTGGAGGTGGCGGGCGCCGCCGCGTGTGGAGCCGGCGAGTGCCGCCGTGGGGCGGACCGCGATCTCCCGCAGCCACAGTTCGGCGCCGAGCGTCGCCTCCAGTTGGGCGGACCAGACGTCTCCGGTCCGGGGCGGTGTGAGCAAGGTGGTCCGCATACCGGCCACGTCGATCAGGCCGCGGCGCGCCAGGAGCGAGCCCGCGAACAGTTCCAGCAGGTCGGGAACATGCTGCTGCAACGCTCGGTCGACGGATTCCTCACAGTCACCCTTGGTGGTGCGGTCCAGGATCACGTCGGGCACGAGGCCGCGCATCGCCGCGGCCAGCACCGGCTTGTACTGCCAGGGGGTGTAGCGCTCATGGGGACGGATGGACAGCACGGCCTCGACCACCCGGTCATCCAGGTAGGGCAGTTCCAAGCGCAGCCCCTCGGCGGCGTACTCACGGCAGACCAGCCGGAGCACAGGCCCTGCGCTTCGCAGGGCGGTCAGGGCCTCGTGCTGTCCTCGGTCAGGTGCCAGCGGGGCGACCTGATCCGCCACGTCGTAGAAGAGCGTCCGCGTGGTCCTCACTGCGTCCCCGGTGGCCCACGGCGTCGCCGGGAGCCGCTCTCCCCAGCCGAGCGCAGGAGCCGGGCGTAGCGGCGCGGGGCGGCGGAGGTCGTCGGCGCACCGCCGCCACCACGCGCCGAGGTCTTCTCCCCGCAGCAGACCGGCCAGGCTGGACGCCAACGGCCAGCGGCTCAGCGCCCGATGGGCGCGCAGCTGCCGCAGGGCGGTCACCGGTCGGCGGCGAAAGAGCGTGTACAGGTAGGCGGCGCTGCCGGTGAACAGCTCATCGGCTCCGTGCCCGGCCAGGTGTCGGGTGGAGCCGTTCTCGACCAGCAGTCGGATCCCCGTGCGGATCGCGTTCATCCCGCGGGTGGCAGCCCGCGGGGCTTCCGTGTCCGGCAGCCAGTACGGCGGGGAGAACACCGGCGGAGCGTCGGATTCCAGCATGGTCAGGTGCTCGGCGTGCTCCAGCGAGCGCGCGGCCTGGGCGGCGTAGAGCGGGTCGTCGTTGATCGCACTGCCGCCGATCCAACGAAAGGTCAGCAGCTCGGGGCGGTGCTCAGCCGCGAGGAAGCACAGCGAGGTGGAATCCATGCCGCCCGACAGGTCCGCCGACAGCCTGCCCCGGCGGGGTTGTCGCAGGGCCACGGCCTCCCGCAGACTCTCGCGCACCCGGGCCGCTCCCCGCGCCAACGGAACGTTCGGCTCCGGCGGATGCCACCAACGCGCCGTGCGCGCGGGGCCGTTGCCGGGGAGCAACAGACAGGAGTCCGCGGCCACTTGGCGTACGCCGCGCCACCAACTGCGCTCGCTCAGTGGCGTGAAGAGCATCCCGTACGTCACGCCCGCCGCGAGCAGGTCCTCGTCCGGCTCCGCGCCGACGATCCCGGCCAGCACGTCGGCTCGGTCACTGGCGACCGGAACATCACCCAGACAGGCGGTGAACACGCAGCGGGTCCCGGTGACGGTGCCCTGGACCCGCACCTGACCATGGGCGGACGCCATCACATGTGCACTGCCGGGAAGCCGGCGGGCCAGCCGGTCCAGGTCCGGCAGGCCGCGCATCGGGGAGACCAGCTCGGAGAGCCGATTCGGCGTGATCGATTCCGGGCCGTACACGGCCACCCGCACCGGGCCCGCGTCGGCCACCACCAGATCCTCCGGTGCCCACGAACCGACCAGCCATGGCCGCCCGGAAGCATGGGGCACCATCTGCGGCGCCCCCGCATCGACCTGGCGGTGAGCCCAAACGCCGCCTGGGGAGTCCGGGAAGACCACAAGGTTGTCGTTCAGCGATTGCACATGCCTCACCCACCCGGTATCAATGGCGACATCCGCCCGTCGGCATCGCGTCCACCCGCCCGGCCACCGATCCCACTCGGCCATACGACTGCCCTGTCAGCGCCGGACCGTAGGGGGCGACACCACGCCGCACGCGGGCAAGGGGCGGGCCCCGCACTGTCCCGCGCCGCCGCAAAACCGTGCCCCACCGGGGGAAGGTCTGGCAACTGGTCGAAGTTGACATCGCGCCAATTACCGTGACGACAAAAGAGCAAAAGGATCCGTTCCGATAACCGATCAGACCGAGTCCGCGAATCACGGCATACATACAATAAGTCAAGCTCCATGGCGGCAACCGGATCTCCCCCGCCCCTCCCCCGCCAGGTGAAGTAGCAATTGAGAGGGCGGAGTGACGCACGAGGCTCCTGGTTGTTGCGGACAGCGTTCGCAGTGCACCATGCGCCTCGTGGGACCTGGCCTGGACCTTCTCCAGCCATGCTCGACAGCCACATGAACCGGTCGGCCCGTGCGCCTAGCCGATCCACGCGCGTGGCAGTGAAGTCCGCTCAGGATGGCGGAAGTTGCAATGCCCAAGTGGACACCTCTGATTGGAGGGCGGTTACATGATTTGACGTCATTCCAGGTTCAACCGAGCTACAAGGGAGAAGGCCATGACCAGGAACAAGCAGTTGCCCGAGCGCTACACGCCTCCCGCCGTCGCCAAGGTCGGCCACTTCACCAAGGACACGGACGGAACCATCTACACGAAGAAGGACGCCACGACCCTGGGCTTCAAGAAGCCCCGCTAGCGCGGACAGCGGCGTCGGCTGACCGGTCGACGGTCGTCGTTCCCGGCCCTGCACCGGACTTCGCCCCAACTTTCCCTGCGGCAGCGCAGCAGGGGCGAAATCCTCCGGAGCAGGGCCGGGATCGCACAACATCCTTCTTCCCGCCCTGCCCCACGGTGGGGCGCTATATCGGTTGTCCCCTGACTGGCCAGATCAGGGATTACCGCTTTACACACCACACGCTGCCAAGGTCGTCCCGTAGCGCGGGATTTCCCGCGGGCAAGCCGAGGGGCGACGTCCGGTCTTCCCTACTGCGGCGGCAAGCCCGAAGGCGTTGCGCTTCCACGTCACCAAGTCGTAGCCGATTCCGTGCACTTGCGAGAACTACGCCCGCTGTATCCGGCTTGAGAGGCGGTGCCTTTACCGTCGGCCTCACCGATCGTCGCCGCATACGTTCGCGCCAGGCCACACGCGGAGGCGACATCACCGACGGATGCGGCCTCTTGGCCCGTACCACAGGGATGTGAGCAGTTCCCGCGGATTCACCGCCTCAGTGGCTTCAGCCGGTCGGAGTTCCGCCGTGCGCGCCCAATCCCCCTGCCGTCGCTGCCGAGTTGACCGCTATGCATGACAGCGCGCTCACGGCTTCGGCCGGAGACACCTTTTTATGGTTGGCGACCGCTGTTGGAGCGGTCGTGCGATCGGGCGCCCCGCCCGTGAGCGAGTGCGGCCTCGGTGAGGGTGGTGGCGGTGCGTACGACGCTGGCGATGGCGTCGTCGGGGGTGAGTCCGCACAGGTCGGTGAGGGAGAAGAGGGCTTCGGCGCTGACGGTCACGGCGAGATCTCGTCTGAGTTGGGCAAACGCTTCGGGGTCTGTCGTCCCGAGCACGTCCCGCAGGGGTGCGAGCGCGTGGTCGATCAGTCCGAACCGGACGCCGGGCCTGGTGGCCGCGCCTTCGGGCCGGGTGATGGTGGCCGAGATCATGGCGCGCACCGCCCCTTGGCGGGCGAGTACGCCGCGGAGCAGGAACTCACAGGCGAAAGCGACGCGTTCGACGGGGTCGTCGCGGCCCGCGACCGGTGCGAGCGCTTCGGCGGGGGACGGCCACGCACCGGCCAGGGCCTCGCTGATCAGTGAGGGGAGGTCGGGGAAGTACCGGTAGGCGGTGGCTTCGGATACCCGCGCCGACCGCGCGACGTCGGACATGGTCACCTCGCGGCCCGTGCGGATGAGTTCACCGGCGGCCCCGACGATCGCCGTACGCGTGCGCTTCTTCTGGTTGGTGCGGCCGGTGCCAGGCTGCGTCGTCATCGGTGCGGCCTCCTTCTGTTCTGCGCAACCATCCTATTGGCGCCCTCTCATTATGAGAGCACACTTGCACAACGAGAATGAGTGCCCTACCTTCATGAAAGTCAACTCTCACGAAGGAGCTCGGCGATGAACGAGGTTTCCGTGGTCGGCCCGGACGATGGCGAGACGATCCACCTGGGGCCGACACAGATGCGCATCCTCGAAGACGGCAGCACCACCGGGCACCGTCTCGGAATCGGCGAGATCACCATCGCCCCGCACACCGAAGGGCCGCCCCAGCACCGCCACGCCCAACACGACGAGGGCTTCTACGTCGTGGCCGGAACGGTGCACTTCACCATCGGGCAGACAACCCATGTAGCCCCGGCCGGAACGCTCGCGATGATCCCGCCCGGCGCCCCGCACACCTTCGCCAACCTCGGCGACGAGCCGGCCGTGATGCTCAACACCTTCACGCCCGACCTGTACGTGAACTACTTCCGCGACCTGCGGGACATGATCGCCAGCGGCCAGGAGCTGACCGCGCAGGCGACCATCGAGGCGATGGGCCAATACGCCACCGTCCCCGCCACCGACTTCGCGTAACGCCCCACACCAACGAGGAGAACCCGATGACCAGCACCGTCCACACCCTCGCCCTCGCCGAGGGCGATCTCGCGATCACCGTCGACGACCAGGGGCAGGGCCGCTCGTTCCTCCTGCTGCACGGCGGCGGCGGCGGCCCGCAGACGATCGCGCCTTTCGGCCAACTCCTCGCCGAGCAGCGGCCCGCGCGGGTGATAACTCCCGTCCACCCCGGCTTCGGCGGCACCGCCCGGCCCGACTGGCTCACCGACATCCCCACCCTCGCCCAGGCCTACGCACGGCTGCTCGACGAACTCGACCTGCACGACGTCACCATCGTCGGCAACTCCATCGGCGGCTGGATCGCCGCCGAACTGGCGCTGCTCAGCTCCGACCGGATCAGTGGCCACGTCCTCGTCAACGCCGTCGGCATCACCGTTCCCGGCCATCCCATCGCCGACATCTTCCCCCTGACCCCCGCCGAGTTGTCCAAGCTCTCCTTCCACGACCCCGCGAAGTTCGCCATAGACCCCGCCACCCTCCCCGAGGCCGCCCGCGCGGTGATGGCCGCCAACCGGACCGCCCTCGCGATCTACCAGGGCCCGCACGCCGCGGGCGACCCCTCCCTACGCGAGCGGCTGGCCAAGGTCACGCGACCGACCCTCGTCGTGTGGGGCGAGAGCGACCAGGTTGTCGACGCCGACTACGGACGCGCCTTCGCCGCCGCCATCCCCCACGCCGGCTTCGAGCTGCTGCACAACACCGGTCACCTGCCGCAGATCGAGTCGCCCACCCAACTCCTGTCCATGGTCTGGGACTTCGCCGGGCCTCACGCCTGAACCAGGGAGTGCCGCGTGTCCGGCGCTGCCGAACCCGGCCGCATGGGCCGCGTGCCTCGCCGTTGGCGAGGACGCGCCCATCCGCCCGGCAGCTGTCAGTTTGGTGCCATGCGGGCCACGCTCCATGAGCTGTGCGCCAAGCAGTTGCTCAAGCCGCTGGACCTGCCGACTCAACGACGGCTGGGCCGGGTGCAGTTCGGCCGCCGCTCGCCCGAAGTGCCTGTGTTCCGCGACAACCACGCTCGCAGGGTGCGGACCACGCGATCCGACGGCGGGGTCATGCGCGTGTGCACGGGGAGCAGCCCCCTGACGATGACGAACACTTCGCCGCGCTGCGGCTGCTGCCGATATGCGACCGAGAAAAGGACTTGGGATGCGGGAGGTGGCCGTCGGCCGCTCCCTCGGGGGCGGAGCGGCCGACGGCAAGGGTGGGCCCCTTGTTCAGGAGCCCGTCTCGGTCCCGGCGGCGTAGGCGGCCTGCTGCCGCGGCGACGCCGCCACGCGGTCGACGGGGCGGGTGGTCGTGAGGAGGGTGAGGACGAGGATGGCGGCGCCGCAGGCGGTGACGAGCCAGAAGGCAGGACGTGCGGCCGCGACGAAGCCCGCGTAGGTGCCGTGGTGAAGGCCGGCGGCGAGGACGGCGCCGAGAACGGCGACGCCGAGAGCCTGGCCGAACTGCCGGCAGGTGGAGACGACGGCGGCGGCCACCCCGGCCTGTTCCTGGGGCATGCCGGCCATGGCGGCATTGGTGACCGGGGTGTTGGCCAGGCCCACGCCGATCCCGATCAGGCAGTAGGCGGGGAAGAGCAGAACGTTGCGGGTCTCCGCGTCGGCGGCGGCGAGCAGCAGGCCGCCGCCGGTGGTGGCGGCGCCGGCGAGCAGCAGCGGAAGGCGCGGCCCGTACGCCGCGGTCAGCCGGCCGGAGATGGGCGAGGTGAGGATGTTCATGCCCGCCATGGGCAGCAGGTACGCCCCGGCGGCCAGCGCGCTCAGCCCTCGTACGTTCTGGAGGTAGAGCGTGTTGAGGAAGAGGAATCCGCCGAGGACGAAGAACGAGCAGACCGCCATGGCACTCGCTCCGCTGAACGCGGCGCTACGGAACACCCGCAGGTCGACCAGGGGTTCGGGGCGCCGCCGCTCGTAGGGGATCAGGGCGATGAGCGCGGCTCCGGCCGCGACGGCGCAGCCAAGGGTCGCCGGAGCGCTCCAACCGGTGGCGGGCACCTCGATGATGGCGTAGGTCAAGGTGGCCATCAGGATGATGACCAGGAGTTGTCCGATCGGGTCCATCCGGCGCGGGGCGGCGGCACGGGACTCGGGGACGAAGCGGGCGGCGCACACCAGGGCCGCCAGTCCGATGGGCAGGTTGAGCCAGAAGATCGAGCGCCAACCCGCGGTCTGCACCAGTACGCCCCCTACCAGCGGCCCGGCGGCCATCGCGACCCCCATCACCGCGCCCCACACGCCGATGGCGCGGGCACGGTCCCGCGGTTCGGTGAAGACGTTGGTGATGATGGACATCGCCACGGGGTTGAGCATCGAGGCACCGATCGCCTGGAGGACGCGGAAGGCGGTCAGCCAGCCCAGGCCCGGTGCCAGTCCGCACAGCAGGGAGCCGAGGGTGAACACGGCGAGCCCGGTCTGGAAGACGCGGCGGCGACCGAGCCGGTCACCGGCCGAGCCTGCCAGCATCAACAGCGCGGCCAGCACGATCAGATAGGCGTCGGTGGTCCACTGGAGGCCCGACAGCGAGCTGTGCAGATCGCGTTGCATCGCGGGGAGCGCCACGTTCAGCACGGTGTTGTTGAGGTTGCCGATGAAGACGCTGGTGCAGCAGACGGCGAGCACCAGGCGGCGACGCCGCACGTCGCGTTCCGCCAGTCCCGCACCGTCACGAACCTCGACGGAGACTGCCCCCTCACCGTTGTGTAGCGGGCGTCCGCGCCCCCGTCCGTGCGTCACTTCCCGTCGCTCCCCCGTGGTTTGCCGCGCGGCCCGCGCGGATCCGGTAGCCGCCGCAGGGTTCGCGGCGCGCCCTCAGCTTGCCGCCCGCGCCCCTGCCCGGGGAGACCCCCGTTGGGGGGCCCTGACAAGGCCCCCCAACCGCGGCCCGTGTCGATGCATACTGCACGGGTGGGCAGCAGAACCGAACTGGGGGAGTTCCTGCGGACCCGGCGCAGCCGGATCACGCCGGAAGAGGTCGGCCTACCGTCGTCCGCCGGGATCCGACGTACCGCCGGACTGCGCCGCGAGGAGGTCGCCATCCTCGCGGGGGTCAGCATCGAGTACTACCGGCGCCTGGAACAGGGAAAGCAGCAGCGGCCGAGCGGGGCGGTACTGGCGGCCATCGCGCAGGTGCTGAAGCTCAGTGAGGACGAGCACCGGCACCTGACCGAACTCTCCCGCTCCCGGCCGCACGAGGTGGCCGGACAGGCGCATCAGCGCCGGGCGTCACGCACGGTGCGGGACGAGGTGCGCCGCATGCTCGACGTCGTGCTGCCCTACCCGGCCTGCGTCCTGAGCCGTTCCAGCGACCTGCTCGCCGCCAACGACCCGGCGCTGTGTCTGTTCCCGGGCATCGAGGAGTGGCCGGAGCGGCGTCGCAACACCGCCCGTTACGCCTTCCTGCATCCGGCCGCCCGGCAGCTGTACGGGAACTGGGACGACGTCGCCCGTGGCGTGGTCGCGCACCTGCGCACGGCGATCGTGCTGCATCCCGGTGCGCCGGAGCTTCAGGAGCTGGTGAGCGAACTCTCCGAGCACAGCCCGGAGTTCGCGGATCTGTGGCGGCGGTACGACGTACGCACCCGTACCAACGGACGCAAGGTGTACCACCATCCGGTGGCAGGCTCCATGACACTGACCTACGAGGCGTTCGACGTGGCTCGCAGCGACGGCCAGCGACTGGTCGTCTACCAGGCGGCGCCTCACACCCGGGACCACGACGCCCTGCTGCTCCTCGCCCGCCGACCGTCCCCGCTCGCCCCGACGGCCTGGGAGTACGCGGCTCAGGCGCGGAACGGTGCCGGCGAACCGACCGCCGAGCGGGGTGCGCCATGACGCTCTGCTGACCGGCGGACTCGCCCATGGTGAGGCGCCCGTCCGAAGCGGTGAGCATTCCGGTTCGCCCGGCCTGTCGCCCTGTTCCGCCGGTCCTTCGTGGTGCCGTCCCGGCTGCCCTTTCCTTCCACCACTCATGACGGACGCCAGCGGAAATCGGAACAGAATTCATTCCGAGCCCGTTTCCGGGGAGAGGTACACGCTAATCCGGACGCCCGGTACACTTTTGGCCGCGGCGACATTCTCGGCTACCAGTAATTCAACTACTCACGTTCAGTCGCTCCAGGTCACTTCAGCAACTCCGCCCCGAATCCGACTTTTCCGCGATTCAGAACATTCCGCTTTCCTGTGTCCTTCGCCACTCTGGATTAACTCGATTATCCGGTGCTAGCATCCCTTTCATGACGCAGGTAATGCCTGATTCCGCAGACCGCTTCAGTGGTTTCGCGGAGCAATACGACCGTGTTCGTCCGCGTCCGCCGCAGGAGCTCGCGGACATGCTCCGGCAGTGGGCCGGGGTCGCGGAGCCGTCCGTCGTCGACATCGGCTGCGGCACCGGTCTGTCGTGCACCATCTGGCCCGAGGTGACCGGTGTGGAGCCGTCCGCCGAGATGCGGGCGATAGCCGCCAGACGTGGGGTGCGCGTCGTCGCAGGCTCCGCGGAGGACACTGGGCTGCCCGGCGAGTGCGCCGACATCGTGACGGTCAGCCATGCGCTGCACTGGTTCGACGCCGCGCGGGCCTTCCCGGAGATCGCCCGCATCATGCGGCCCGGAGCGGTCCTCGCCGCCTTCGACTTCGACTGGCCGCCGGCCGTCGATCCCGAAGTGGACGCCGCCTACCGGGAGTTCGAGGCGACCCACAACGCGCTGGAGGCCGAGCGCGGCCTACGTCCCGCTTTCGCGCCCAAGAGCGAGCACCTTGAGCGGCTGCGTCACAGCGGCCTTTTCCGGCACGTGAACGAAGTGTGCCTGCACATGAGGGAATCGGGCTCCGCGGAGCGTTTCGTCGCCGTCGCCGCGAGCCAGGGTGGAGTCGTCGCACTCCTTGAGGAAGGCGTCAGCGAGGACGAACTGGGCCTGACCCGACTGCGCGAGGTCGCCGAGCGCCGTATCACCGAGCAGAAGACATGGTGGTGGACCTGTCGGGTCCGGCTCGCGGTGCGGTAAAAGGCCGCCACGGCCGCGTGCCGCGACGGAACGGCCGCGGAACGAAGCGGAGCGGATGCGTATCTAGGGGGAAACGCCATGGGGGAACGCGTTGTCATGCCCGAGTGCCGGGGGTATCCGCGGTTATCGGAACTCGTCCGTAGTTGCCCCGGCGGCGCCTCGGTAAAGGTCTTCACCGACCCGTGCCCGACGCCCGAACTCCTCGAAGAACGCATCCGCGGCGCGGATACGGTGCTCCATTTCTTCCATGCGCCACCGCTTGCCGCCGAGGCGCTGCTGGCCGAGCGGCCGAGGAGGGTCGTCGTGGCTGGGCCGCACGGCGGTCCCGACATCTCCGTCCTTCAGCGAGCGGGGATCGAGGTGTACGACACTCCCGGGCTGGCGGCGGACTCGGTGGCCGAGTTCGCCATCACTCTCCTGCTGATGCTGGCCCACCGGATCCCCAGCGCCGTCGGCGCCGCCGGTGACATCCCGGCCGCGGGGCGGGAGCTGACGGGGAAGACGCTGGGCATCGTGGGCTGGGGACGCATCGGTGCCCGGACGGCCCGGCTGGCGCAGGGCATCGGGATGCGGGTCGCGGCCTGGTCGCCATCACTGGACGAGGAGACCGCGCGGGCCGCCGGGGTCCGGCGCCTGCCCCTGGACACCCTGCTCGGCGGCGTGGACGCGGTCAGTCTCCATCTGCGTCAGGGCCCGGGCACCCGGCAGTTGATCGACGCCCGCCGACTCGCCTTGCTCGGCTCCGGAACGCTGCTGGTCAACACGGCCCGCGCGGGCCTGCTGGACATGGCGGAGCTGCGCCGTCGGCTGGCCGCCGGCCTGGTCGGCGGCGTCGCCCTCGACGTGGCGGAGGTCGAGCCGCTGCCGCCGGATGACCCGCTGCGCACCGACCCACGGGTGCTGGCCACCCCGCACATGGCGTGGATGACCGACGAGGCCGTCGTCCGCTTCCTGACCGCCGCCCTCGCCTTCGCCACGACCGGGCGGGACACCGGCACGGTCCGGCGGGTCGCCTGACCCGATGACCGAGCGGAACCGCACACGACCACATGAACCGCACCGCTGCCGGGAGCCGTCCGCCGTGGCCGCGGTGAACGACGAAGGGGGATACGGATGGCCTTTCCCAGCAGTCTGCCCGCGCCCACCCGCGACGCGGTTGGCGAGAACTTCGTGGCCCGGACCCTGAGCGCCCTGGCTCGGCAGCGGGAGTTGTGCCGTGACCCCCGCCCGGTCGCCGAAGGCGTACTGCGCGACCTCCTGGACCAGGCCCGCGGCACCGCTTTCGGGCGGGACCACGAACTGGCGAAGGTCACCACCGCCGCACAGTGGCGGCGGGCCGTGCCCATCCGGGGCTACGAGGCGTTACGGCCTTACGTCGAGCGGCAGTTGGCCGGGGAGGCGGACATCCTCACCCGCAGCGCGCCGTACGCCTTCCTCACCACCTCCGGGTCGAGCGGGCGCCCCAAGTACATCCCGACCACCCGGCACTGGCGGGACCGGTACCGGGGCCGTGGCCTGTACGCCCAGTGGGGCCTGTACTTCGAGCGGATCGGGGAGGCCCACCACGCCGCCGACCGCGTGCTGGACCTGTCCTGGGAGCGCACACCGGTCTCCCGCAGCAGGGGCGGCTTCCCCGTCTACAGCATCTCCCGGCGCCCGGCCGCGGTCGGCGCCGAGGACTGGGTGCCACCGTGGTATGACGCGCCCTGGCTGCGCGGGGACGACGAGGAGGAGTACGCCGACAGCCTCTACCGCAAGCTGTGCCTGCTGGCCGGGTCGGACGTCCGGATGGTGGTGACGCTCAACCCCTCCAAGATCGTGGGCCTGGCGGAGCAACTGGAGCGGCGCGGAGCCGAGTTGGTGGACGACGTCGCCAAGGGCACTGTCTGCGGCCGATCGGTGCCGGGGACACTGCCCGACCCGTGGCTGGCCCGCACGCTGGAACGCAGGCTGCGGCGACGGCCGGAGGGCCTGCGCCTGTCCGACCTGTGGCCCGGGCTGTCCCTGGTGGTCTGCTGGAACTCCGCCTCGGCCGGGCTGTACCGGGACTGGCTGGAGAAGGTCACGCCCGGCATCCCCAAGCTGCCGTTCAGCACCACCGGCACCGAGGGGATCGTCACCATCCCGGTGGACGGCCACCCTTCGGCCGGTCCGCTCGCCGCCGACCAGGGCCTCTTCGAGTTCGTTCCGTACGACGAAGGCGACGGCGGAGAGCCACTGGCGCCGTGGACGCAGACCCTGTCCCCCCAGGAACTGGAGACCGGCCGCTCCTACCGCCTGGTGATGAGCCAGGCCAACGGGCTGTACCGGTACGACGTGGGGGACGTCTACACCGCGCTGGGTACGGTGGGCGCGCTGCCGCGGCTGGAGTTCGTCGGCCGGGTCGGCTTCGGCAGCTCCTTCACCGGCGAGAAGCTCACCGAGGCCCACGTCTACCAGGCCGTTCGGGAGGCCCACGACCGTGCCTGGGGGAACCTGCCGGTGTTCACCTGCGTCCCGTGCTGGGGCACGCCGCCCGGCTACGTGCTGGCGGTCGAATGGACGGCGGGATTGGGCCGGTGCGAGCGCAAGGGGTTCGCAGCCGCGGCCGAAGCGGCTCTCCAGCGGTGCAACCCGGAGTACGCGGAGAAGCGCCGCACCGAGCGCCTGCGCCCGCTGCGCGTACTGCCGCTCGCACCCGGGAGTTTCCTCGCCATCGCGGAGGCGCAACGGCGCCGCGGCGCGGCGGCCATGCAGATCAAGCACCACTGGCTCCAACGCGACGGCGCCCTGCTGGAGTTGATCGAGGAACTCGGACTCGCCCTGCCCGAGTGACCCGTCCACCGGGCGACGAACACGACCCCGCCGAAAGGTGACCCATCGCTGTGATCACCCAACCTGCCTCCCCGACCTTTCACCGCGTCCGCACGACCACCGCCGCGGACGGTGTCCCGCTGACCGTGCACCAATGGGAGCCCGAGGAGCCGCGCGGAGCCGTCTTCTACGTGCACGGCCTGCAAAGCCACGCCGGTTGGCTGTTCGAGAGCGGTCCCGAACTGGCCGCCCGCGGCTGCGCGGTGTACGCCGCCGACCGGCGCGGCTCCGGAACCAGCGGCGGCCAGCGCGGTCATCTGCCGTCGGCGGAGGCGGTGCTGGACGATTACGCGGCCCACTTCGACGCGGTGCGGGACCGCTGCCCGCAGGGCGTGCCGGTCACCGCGGTCGGCCAGAGCTTCGGCGGCAGTGTCCTGGGCGCGCTGCTTTCCACCGGTCGCATCGCACCCGACGCCGTGGTGCTGTGCGCGCCCGCGCTGGGGCAGCAGTACCGTCGGCACGGACGCGACGGCATGGACCGGATCCGCGAGCGGACCGGCCTTCGCCGGTCCCCGGTCACGCTGAAGGACGAGGACTACACCGCGGACCACGGCTACCTCTCCTTCATGGCCAACGACCACCTGATGCTGCGTCAGACGACGGATGGTTTCCGCGCCGCCATGGTCGAACTGGAGCTGCTTTACCGCGAGTCGGGCCCGTGGCGCTGGGACGGACCGCAGGTCCCGGTGTACTACGCGCGGCCGGAGCGGGACGCCATCATCGACCTGGACACGGTGGCCGAGGTGCTGTCCCGGTTGTGCCCGCAGGCCGTGGAGGTGCGGTTCGCCGCCGACCACCACTACCTGGAGTTCTCCGCGGTGCGGGACCGGTTCTGGGACTGGCTGGCCGGCGTGGCGGTGCCGGGGGCGGCCGGACGGGAGGGCTGTCTGTGACCGCCGCGCTGGAGGTGCTCGCCGTCCACACCGCGACGGTGCCCATGAGACGGATCTTCGCGCACGCCAGCCACAGCCACTCCGCTACCCGGTCGGTGCTGGTCACCGTACGACTGCACGGCACGGAGGGCTGGGGGGAGGGCGCGCCCCGGCCCTATGTGACCGGGGAGACCCTTCAGAGCGCGGCGCGCTGTCTGCGGCGCGTGAACCCGGCCGTGCTCGGCCCACTGCTGCCCGCCGACGACTTCAGCGGCGCGGTCGACGCGTTGGCCTCCCTGGACCTGCCCCGGCTGCTGGGCGGTTCGCGCCCGGCCCCGGCCGCCGCGGCGGCGTTGGAGACCGCACTGCTGGACGCCCTGTGCCGACTGCACGGGCGGTCGATGTCCGACGTCCTGGACGCCTGCCGCTGGGCCGCACCGGTGCTGACAGCCGCCCCGGCGCGTCGCGTCGTCAGCGAGGTGGTGGACACCAGCCGTACCCCGGCCGAGCAGTTGGGGATGCTGCCGGCCGCGGCGCGCTCCCGGCTGCGCCATGTGAAGCTCAAGGCGCTGCCGTCCCCCGAGGAGACGGCGGAGCGCGCCCGGGAGGCGCGGCGGCTGCTGGGGCCCGCCGTCCGGCTCTCCGTCGACGTCAACGGCGGCTGGTCGCCGCAGGCCGCCGAGGAAGGCGCCCGCCTGCTGCGGGAGTCGGCCGCGGTGGACTGGCTGGAGGAGCCGACCACGCCCAGGGACTGGACGACCCTGAGCCGCATCCAGGACGGCGGCATGCCGGTGATGCTCGACGAATCCGCGGTGGACGCGGTGGACCTCGCCTGGGCGGTCACCACAGGTGCGGCATCGCTGATCAACGTCCGGATCTCCAAGTGCGGCGGTCTGCTCCCCTCGTTGCGCCTGGCGTCCCTCGCGCACGGGGAGGGGTTGCGGGTGCAGGTGGGGGTTCAGGTCGGCGAGGTCGGTCCGCTGTGGTCGACCGGGCGGACGCTGGCGGCACGGCTGGCCGACGTCGTCGCGGTGGAGTGCGGGCGCCAGGACGAGTGGTTCCCCACCCCGCTCACCGAGCCGCGCTACACCGTGGACCGCGATCACCATCTGGCCCCACCGCCACCCGGCCCGGGGCATGGGCTGCGTCCCGCCGACCTGCTCGTTCCGCACCTGGCCGACGTGCCGCCCGCGGAACCCGAGCAGCCGTCGGCCGACTGAACCGGCAGTCCGGCGACGCGCACAACAACCGCAGTCAAGGTGACCAGGAGGACAGCACGATGCATCTCGCACGCGTGATGACAGAGCACGGCCCGCGCTACGGCGCGGTCGACCCGAAGGAGCGCTCGGTCCGGATCCTGACGGACGAGTGCTTCCCGCCCGGCCCGTCGCCGCAATTCACCGGGGTGAGTGTGCCGTTGGACGGGGCACGGCTGCTGGCGCCGGTGGCCCCCGGCAAGGTCGTGGTCATCGGCCGCAACTACGGGAGCCGCGCAGACGCCGCCGACACCCTGGTGCTCCATCTCAAGCCCCCCACCGCCGTCACCGGACCCGGGGAGCCGATCCTGCTGCCCTCCGGTTCGAAGGACGTCCGGTACGAGGGCGAACTGGCCGTGGTGATCGGCAGCGTCTGCCGCGCGGTGGACCCCGACCAGGCCGAGGCCCACGTCTTCGGCTACACCTGTGCCAACGACGTCACCGCCTGGGACATCGGGACCGAAGGAGGGCAGTGGACGAAGGCCAAGGGCATGGACACCTTCTGCCCGCTCGGCCCCTGGATCACCACCGACGTCGACCCGGCGGCGGCCGTCATCACCACGCACGTCAACGGAGAGCTGCGGCAGCACGGCAGCACCGCAGAGCTCACCCGTGCCACCGCCGTGCTGGTCTCCGAGGTCAGCCACCTGATGACGCTTCTCCCCGGCGACGTGCTGCTGACCGGCACCCCTGGGGGAAGCGCGTCCCTGGCCGACGGCGACGAGGTGACGGTCGCCATCGAAGGCATCGGTGCCTTGCGCAACCCGGTCGCCGGACGGTAGCGCGGCCGGCCACGGCGACTTCCAGCATCCACCTCGCGATGATCGACCTCGTAAGCCGACGCCTCGCCCGAGACTCCATCCCGAACTGGCGCGAGAGATCCAGCGCACCGTGGGAATCGATCCCCACCTCGCATCGACCCGTGGCATCCGTCAGTCGTTGTACGCGCGCTTCGCCCCCTCGCTCATCGCCGTGTTCTGGAAGGCGACGCACAGCCAACGTCCCTCCCGGCGGCGCAGCACGTACGTTTGGAACTTGTCGTAGCCGAGCGCGGGTTGGGTGCCGACCCCGCCGATCGTCGTCACCACGCTCGTGTCGACGTCCACGGTCCGCACGTCGATCGGCTTCACGATCATGCGGGTGCCCTTCTGCCACACGGTGAAGACTTCGTGGTGCGTCCGCTCGATCTCCGGCCTGCCGAGGATCGCTTCGCCGATGAACGCGATGTAGGAAGCGTCCTCGGAGAACTGGGCGGCGTACGCCTGTGCGTCACCGGCGTTCCAGGCCTCTCGCACCCGGTTGAGGAACGCGTCCACCGTCTCGTCACAACTGCTGGTCACGGTTTTCTCCTTGAGGTGTCATGGCGGTCCGTGCTGGGGCGGCCTGCGAGCGCTTGCCGGGGAGCCAGCGCTACTTCGCTGCCGTTTGCTCCTTCGGCTCGGGTGCGGTACGTACGTCCGCGGGCTTGCCGCGCAGCGGCACTTCCTTCATGAAGACCGCGGCGGCGAGGCCGGCGGCCGCCACGATCGAGGCCACCAGGAAGATCTGGTGGGTGCCGTGCACGACCGCCCGCAGGTAGGCGTCCTCGGCCGCACGCGGCAGGTGTGCCAGTGCCGAGCCGCCCGCGTGTGCGCCCCCGCCGGGTGCGCCGTTGGCCGGGGCGTGGCCCTGGACGGCCCGGGTGAACAGGGCGCCGAACACCGCGACGCCCAGGGAGCCGCCGAGCGTGCGGAACAGGTTGGTGGCGGCCGAGGCGGCGCCCATGTCGCGGAGCTCGACGCTGTTCTGCGCGATGGTGTTGGCCATCTGCAGGGCGAACCCGGTGCCGATGCCGACCAGGACCATGAAGGCGCTGGTGGCGGTTCGGGAGGTGTGGGTGTCCATCGAGGACAGCAGGCCCATGCCGATCGTGAGGGAGACCGCGCCGATGATGGGGAAGATCTTGTAGCGGCCGGTCCTGGTCATGACCTTGCCGGCGATGTTGGAGGCGATGACGGTGCCGATCATCATCGGCAGCAACAGCAGGCCGGAGTTGGTGGCGGAGGCGCCCTGCACGGTCTGCTGGTACAGCGGCAGGTAGAGCGTGCCGCCGAACATGGCCACACCCGAGACGACGAGCAGCACCGCCGCCAGTGGGAAGTTGCGGCTGCCGGTGAAGATCCGAAGCGGCAGCAGCGGTTCGGTGGAACGCCGCTGGGAGGCGATGAAGGCCACGAGCAGCGCCACGGTGGCCGCGGCGAGCGTGAGTATCTGCCACGAGCCCCAGGCATACGTGTCGCCCGCCCAGGTGGCCGCCATCACGATGGTGCTGACCATGGCCGTCATCAAGGTGATGCCCAGCCAGTCGATCACGACCTTGCCGCGTCGGGCGTGCGGGACGTGCAGCAGCAGTTGGCACCACACGATGCAGATCAGCCCGACGGGCAGGTTGATGTAGAAGGCCCAACGCCAGCCGAGGTGGCCGGTGATGACCCCGCCTGCCAGCGGACCGCCGATGCTGCCGACCGCCATGACGATGGCGACCATGCCCTGGTAGCGGCCACGTTCCCGGGGCGGCAGCAGGGCGCCGATCAGCGCGAAGGCACCCGCACCAAGGCCGCCCGCGCCCACGCCCTGCAGAGCCCGGAAGATGATCAGCTCGTTCATCGTCGAGGCCGTCCCGCACAGCGCGGACGCGCCCAGGAAGACCACGATGGAGGCCAAGAACATGCCCTTGCGGTTGTACAGGTCCCCCAACTTGCCCCAGATCGGCGTGGAGCAGGCGGTGGTGAGGGTGTAGGCCGTCACGACCCACGACAGGCTGTCCACACCGCCGATGTCGTTCACGATCGTGGGCATCGCGGTGCCGACGATCAGGCCGTCGAGCTGGGACAGCAGCAGGGCCAGCATGATGCCGAGCAGCACCCAGCGGATGTTCTTGGGGACAACGGGCTGCGAAACCCCGTCGGGCGGTGCGGACTTGGGTGCGGTCATGGTGGACCACTCCTTTCGGATCGGGCACGGGCCGCCCGGCGTCGAGCGGGCGATACGGCTAGTCGGTGGAGACGGCGCCACGGCGCCAGACCGCCCGAACGGACAGACCGTCCTCGACGCGGGTCGTCGGGTCGCCGTCCACCAGGACGAGATCGGCCCGCGCCCCGGCGGCGATCCGACCGCGGTCGTCCAGGCCGAAGCGCCGAGCCGGAACGGAGGTGGCGGCGCGCAGCGCCTCCACGGGCGTCAGCCCGGCCTTGACCAGGAGGCGCATTTCGTGGTGCAGGCTCGCGCCGTGCACCACCCCGCCGTGGGCGGGGACGGGGATGGAGGCGTCGGTGCCGGCGATGATGTCGACGCCTGCGCCGTGCAGGGCGGCCACGCTCGCCAGCACCTGGTCCAGAGTGCCGTCCGGGTACTTGTTGAACGTGCCGCGCAGTGTGGCAAGCCACTCAGGCGGCAGCTTGGGGCCTACCCGCGGGTCGTCGGCCAGCGCCTGGCCGGTGCCTCCCATGAGGGAGGAGCTGACCACCAGGCACGGGGTGACGAAGATTCCGGCGTCGGCGATCGCCGAGACGATCTCCTCGGTGTGCGGTCGATCGATGAACAGGTGCGCCAGGCCGTCCACTCCGACCTCGATGGCCTGCTCGGTGGCGGCCAGCGTCATGGCGTGCGCGATCACCTTCTTGCCCAATAGGTGCGCCTCCGCCACACCGGCCTTGAGCGCCGCCGTGCTGATCATGGGCAGCCCGGGGTGCCCCATCACGGTGCCCTCTTCGATCATGACCTTGATGTAGTCGGCGCCCTGGCCGGTCATCGCCCGGACGTGGGCCACCGCCTCAGCCGGGGTCGAGACCGACGGCGGTGTCCAGCCGCCCCCGCCAGGCCGGTGCTCGGCCAACTCGGCGATCAGCTCGTGGGGATGGCCGTCCTTCGCCATCAGAGCCAGCAGGGCCGAGCGCACGTCGGCGAGGTCGTCGTCCTCGTCGATCTCCTTGCGTTGCTGCGGCGTCCAGTAGCCCTGCATCTCCAGTTCCGTGGTCACGCCGAAGACCCGCGCGAGCCTCAGTCCGTCCAGCGAGGTGTGGACGTGTCCGTCGATCAGACCCGGCAGCAGCGTGCCGCCCCGGCCGTCGACAACCTCCGCCCCTGCGGGGGGCTCCTGGCCGATGGAAACGATCTCGGTTCCCTCGATCGCGACGCTCCGCTCCGAACGAACGTGTTCGCCGTCGAAGATCCGAACATTCGTAATGAACGTGGACATGAATCGCTCCTAATGGTCGAAGTGCCCCGAGGCCCGCCGCCCCGGGACCCGTCCGACCTCATTCGGCCGCCACGCGCCTGGGGGCGCCGACCTTCAAGGTGGGCGCTGACACGAGCAGCGTAACGAACATGTTCGCTACGAACAAGTTCGTTAACGGTTGGCCGCAGAGGACATCCGGCCAGCATTTCCCGTACAGAGGCCAGACACGCTTACGCTCCGTCGCGAACAGGACCACCCCAGGGCAGCGAAACGCCTTCAGCGCCAGCCTGGCGTGCCGTTGAACGGCTTGGAGTCCGCGAACATGTTCGTTAGGCTGTTCGCATGACAGCACGCACGGCCCCGAAGAGCCGCCGGGAGCGCCCGGCCAAGCCCGCCCTGAGCCGCGCCGGGATCGTCGCGACATCGGTCGCGCTCATGAAGAGCGAAGGACTGGAGCGGGTGACGATGCGCCGCCTGGCCCAAGAACTCGACACCGGGCCGGCCTCGCTGTACGTGTACTTCCGCAACACGGCCGAACTGCACGCCGCGGTCCTCGACGAGTTGCTCGGCGAAGTCGACCTCAGCTCCGTGCCGGATGACGGGCCCTGGCGCGAGCGTCTCATCGACGTCCTCACGTCCTACATCCAGGTCCTGTACGAGCATCCGAGCCTGGCCCGCTCCGCCCTTGTAGCGCGCCCGCGGGGAGAGCACTACCTCGCCCTGCTCGAAGGGCTGCTGGCGATCCTCAAGTCCGGTGGCATCGCAGGCGAACGCGCAGGCTGGGCCGTCGACCTTCTCCTGCAGTTCGCCACCGCGGCTGCCGCCGAGCACGGAAGCCGCCGCCAAGCACCGGAAGCGCAGGAGGAATGGACGGCCTTCACGGAGGCCCTGCGCGCGGCCCCACCCGAGCGCTACCCGCATCTGGCAGCGACGTTCGACGACCTGTTCACCGGTACCCCGCACGAACGCCGCACCTGGACCTTCCAGGTCCTCCTCAACGGCATCCTCACCGCGCCCGCCCCGGGCACCGGTCCCGGGTGAAGGCCCGGATGCGGCCGCCGAGTTGGGCCAGCCGTCCGCCGCAGCGCGTAGAACTTTCGGCGGAAGCGGCGTCCGTGCGTCCATGACTCAGCCGACGAGTCCCATCACGACCGCGCCACCGAAGAACACCGTCGCACCACCCAATGACGTCGATGGCCGGTCCGGAGCCGCCGAAGGCGGAGTAGCCGTCCAGGTGCGGGCCCGGGATGTGCGGCCGCGCTCTGCGCACGTTCCAACAACTCCTGCGCCCCTGACGGATCTCGGGCCACCATCCGGCGGGCCGCCCCGACCAGGACCGACCGCAGCCGGGTTGGTGCAGGCCCTGCTGGGCCGTGTGTCGTCCGGTCGGTTTCACCCGCACCGAGCCTGCCCGCATCGGTCGCTGTGGTCCCGGGCTGTTCATGCTGCTGGGTCGGCATCGTCCGCTCCTCAAGGCCTCAACGGCCCTGGCATGTAACGCCGTTCGGTCACGATGGCACTCCGCCGGGGCACGGCGGAGGCCCAGCAGGTACGGCCGTGGTGCCAAGTCGATTCAGCGGGCGCACCCCCGTTCGCTGAGCCAGGCGGTGATGTGGTCGGCGGCGGCGGGGGCGTGCTGGTTGATGAGGGTGAAGTGGTTGCCCGGCGTGGTGAGGGTGGTGGTGATGTGGGGAAGTGTGGTCTGCCAGGGGTGCGGTCCCGTGTCCGTCCCGGGCGAGACCGGGAGGGGCTCCGAGGCCTGGAGGAGCAGAGTCGGGAAGGGGGCGGGGTCGGGGGTCCAGGTGCGGATGAGTTGTTCGGTCCACGCGTAGGCGGACAGGGTGGTGGCGGTGTAGCCGCCGGTGAGGTGCTCGCGCTCGTACAGGCCGTGCCACAGATGGGGAAGGAGCGCGCGGGCGGTGGGGGTTTGCAGGTCGTAGGTGTCCAGGAGGACGACGGCCCGCACGGGGGTGCCGTGGTCGGCGAGGTAGCGGGCGGTTTCGTGGGCGAGGATGCCGCCGGATGAGGTGCCCAGGAGGACCACCGGCTCGGCGGCCTCGCCACCGGTCCCGGCAGTGCTGTCGCTGCTGGTTTCGGCCTCCACGGCCTGTGCCAGTCCTGCCACTAGTGCTTCCCGGGTGGCGGGCAACGCCTCGTCCGTGCCGAAGCCGGGAGGCGTCAGGCAGGAGATGGCCCAGTGTTCTGGGAGGGCTCGGGCGAGTGCGAAGTAGGTGTCCGGTCCGGTCAGGGGCACGATCGGGGCCACACAGATCAAGCGGGGGCCCGAGGTGCCGGCGGTGAGCCGGTCGACGGCGGGCGGGAGGGGCTCGGTGCTCTTGGGCCTGAGGGCGGCGAGATCGGACAGCAGGGTGTCGGCGTCGTCCAGGCGGCTGGTCCGTACGGCCTCGCGGTGGAGCCGGGCGACCAGGTCCGTCGGGGGCACGCCGACGGTGCCGCGGTCGGGCATCGGTGGGGTGGCGAGGTGGTCCAGGAGGTGGTCGGCCAGGTCGGCCGGGGTGGGGTGGGTGAGTACGACGGTGCTGGGCAGGGCTGTGCCGGTCGCCGTGGCGAGCCGGTTGCGCAGGTCGACCGCCGCGAGGGAATCCATGCCGTTGGCGCGGAACACCGCGTGCTCTGCGACAGCGTCGCCGGATGCGTGGCCGAGCGCTGCCGCGGCCTCGCTGCGTATCAGGTCCAGGAGCAGTCGCCGCTGCTCGGTAGGCGGCAGGCTCCGCAGCCGCGTGGTGAACTCGCCGTCGCCGGGGGTGGGTGCGGGCTGGGTCAGGTTCTGTGCCTCGGGCAGTTCGCTGAAGAAGGGGTTGGGGCCAGCTGTGGTGACGACGGGGAGGTAGCGCTTCCAGTCGATGTCGGCGACCGCCAGCGCGCTCTCCTGCTCGTGGACTCCTTGGGCGAGGGCGGCCACGGCCAGGTCGCCGTCGAGGAAGGACACCCCGGTGCGGAGGAGTTGCTCGCTGTCGGATTCGCTCAGTTGCCTGCGGGCTTCGTCCCAGGGGCCGAAGAAGATCGACGTCGCGCAGGCGCCGCGGGCGCGGCGCTGTGCCGCCAGCGCCTCCAGGTACGCGCCGGCCGCCGCCTGTGCGGCGTGGTCGCCCACCCCCCAGATTCCGGCCACCGACGCGGGCAGGACGAAGGCGTCCAGTTCGCTGTCGTCGAGGAGTTCGTCGAGGTGCGCGGCACCGGTCACCTTGGTGTGCACCGCGTCGGCGACATGGTCGAGACCGGCCGTGGCGAGGGAGCCGAGGGCGCGGGTACCGGCCATGTGGACCACCGAGCGGACCGGGGTGCCGTTTGCTGAGAGCTCGTCGAGTACGGCGGCCACGGCGTCCTTGTCAGTCAGGTCGCAGGGCACCGCCTCGGCGATCGTCCCCTGGGCGTTCAGCTCCGCCACGAGTTCGGCAGCGCCGGGTGCGGCGGGGCCGCGGCGGCTGAGCAGTACCAGGTGTTCGGCACCCTGCCGGGCGAGCCAGCGGGCGGCCCTGCTGCCCAGGGCTCCGGTGCCGCCGGTGATCAAGATCGTGCCGCGGGGTGTCCAGGTGGCGGGCGAGTCGGCTCGTGCGGGTGCCTTCACCAGGCGCCGGACGAGGACGCCCGACAGGCGCACCGCCGCCTGCTCCTCCCCCGGCCCCTGCGAGAGCAGCGAGGCGAACCGGCCGGCCGTCTCGGCGTCGAGCCGCTCGGGGAGGTCGGCCAGTCCGCCGCGCAGCGAGGGTGCTTCCAGGGTGGCGGTCCGTGCGAGGCCGACGGTCATGGCCTGACGAGGGTTGCGTACCGGGTCGGCCGGGCCGGTGGAGACCGCGCCGCGGGTCACCGTCCACAGCGGCACCCGGGTGCCGGAGGCCATCAGGGCCTGGGTCAGGGAGACGGTCAGGGCCAGGCCGGTGGGCAGTGCGGGCCGGTCGGCGTCGGCTTCTTCGGCCGTGGCGAGGAGCGAGAGCACTCCGGCCGCGTGGTCGAGGTCGCCGAGTCGTGCCGTGAGCGTCTCGGGGTCGGTGCAGGTCCTGTCGAGGACCACGCGGCGGAACCGGGCGCCGTGTGCGGTCAGGGCGTCCAGTACGTCCCCGTCGTCGGCCCTGCTGGTGCTGACGACCAGCCAGGTGCCGGTCAGGGACGGGTTGGTGGGAACGCGCAGGGGCGTCCAGGCCGTCCGGTAGCGGCAGGTGCTGACCAGGGCGTGCTGGTCCTGCCGCTCGCGCCAGGCCGACAGCGCGGGCAGTACCGTGTCGAGGGCGGCCTTGTGTTCGGCCTCAAGACCGATGAGCGTGGCGAGGGCAGCGGCGTCCTGCTGCTCCACCGCCTCCCACAGCGGCCCGTCGGCGGAGCCGGGCGTGCGAGGCGCAGGGGTGGGCGGAGCGGTCCAGTAGGACTCGTGCTGGAAGGCGTAGGTCGGCAGGTCCACCACGCGGCCACCGGTCAGCACCGTGGGCCAGTCGACGGCCACGCCGTGGGCGTGGGCCTCCCCCATCGAGCGCAGGACGCGGTCCCATCCGCCGTCGTCCCGGCGCAGGGTGCCGAGGGTGACCGCGGGGCTGCCGGCCTTCTCGATGATCTCGCTTGTGCCGACCGCGAGCACCGGATGCGGGCTGACCTCGATCATGACGCCGTGCCCCTCGCGCACCAGGCCCGTCATCGTCTCGGCGAACGACACCGTCTGGCGCAGGTTGCGGCACCAGTAGCGGGCGTCCAGCTCCTCGGTGTCCAGGCGGCCTCCAGTCACCGTGGAGTAGAACGGCACCTGCGACGCGCGGGGCGTTACGTCGGCCAGCAGCTTCAGCAGTTCGGGCTCGATCTGGTCGATGTGCGCGGAGTGGGCGGCGAAGTCCACCCCGGGAAGCCGCCAGCGCATGAGACCGGCAGCGGACAGGCCGCGCTCGACCTCGTTCAGAGCGGCCGGGTCGCCGGAGACCGTCACGATCCTCGGGCCGTTGACCGCCGCGATCGACACCGCACCGGAGACCTCGTCCAGCACCGCCTGGACCTGCTCGCGCGGGGCCATCACCGACATCATCGCGCCGCTCCCGGACAACCGTTCACGGATCAGGCGGCTGCGCAGCGCCACCACACGGGCACCGTCCTCCAGGGACAAACCGCCGCTGACGCAGGCGGCAGCGACCTCACCCTGGGAATGACCGACCACCGCAGCCGGCTCGACCCCCAGCGAACGCCACACAGCGGCGAGAGAGACCATGACCGCCCAGAGCACGGGCTGCTGCACATCGGGCCGACCCTCAAGCGGAGGTGCACCCTCCGCACTGCGCATCACGCCGGTGAGCGACCAGTCGATGTACGGGGCAAGGGCCGCCTGGCACTCGTCGACGCGGGCGGCGAAGACCGGCGAGGCGTCCAGGAGTTCGGCCGCCATCCCGGGCCAGGCCGCGTCCTGGCCGGGGAAGACGAAGACCACCGGGCCACGTGCGGGCGCGGTGCCCCGCAGCACACCGGGATGTGCGGTGCCCTGGGCCAGGGCGGTCAGGCTCTCGCGCAGCGCCGTGCGATCGTCGCCGACCAGCACCGCCCGGTGCTCGAACGCGGTACGGGTCGTCGTCAGCGAGTACCCGACGTCGACGGGCCGCAGCTTGGGGTGGTTCTCCAGGTGGGTGAGGAGTTTGTGGGCCTGGGCGCGTAGCGCGGCGGCGGACTTGCCCGACAGCGGCCAGGCCACCGGGCCGCCCGATGCCGGGCCCGGCAGGGGCTGGTCGGCGGGCGCCGGGACGAGTCCGGCCAGCGCGTTGGTCCCGCTCACCGGCTGGTCGGCGGGCGTGGGGGCCTGTTCCAGGACGGCGTGCGCGTTGGTGCCGCTCATGCCGAATGCCGAGACCGCGCACCGCCGTGGTCGGCCGAGAAGGGGCCATGGCGCGGCCTCGGTCAGCAGGCGGAGCGCGCCCGCGTTCCAGTCGATGCGCGAGGACGGCTCGGTGACGTGCAGCGTCTTGGGCAGCCAGCCGTGCCGCAGCGCCATCACCATCTTGATGACACCCGCGACACCGGCGGCAGTCTGGGTGTGCCCGATGTTGGATTTGACCGAGCCGACCAGCAGCGGCGGGTTGCCGCCCCGGTCCTGGCCGTAGGTGGCCAGCAGTGCGTGCGCCTCGATCGGATCGCCCAACGCGGTGCCGGTCCCGTGTGCTTCGACGGCGTCGACTTCGGACGCGGCGAGCCCGCTGTTGGCCAGGGCCTGCCGGATCACCCGCTGCTGCGCCGGACCGCTGGGCGCGGTCAGCCCGTTGGAGGCACCGTCGGAGTTCACCGCCGACCCCCGGACGACGGCCAGCACCCGGTGGCCGTGCCGCAGGGCGTCCGAGAGCCGCTCCAGCACCAGCAGGCCGGCGCCTTCGGCGATGCCCATGCCGTCCGCCGACTCGGCGAACGCCTTGCACCGGCCGTCCGGCGCCATGACCCGGTGCCGGCTCAACGAGACCAGCACGTCCGGGCCGGCCAGGACCGTCGCACCGCCGGTCAGAGCCAGGCTGCACTCCCCCGATCGCAGCGACTGGCATGCGAGGTGGAGCGCGACCAGCGAGGAGGAACAAGCCGTGTCCACCGTCACCGACGGCCCCGCCAAGTCGAACACATAGGCCAGACGGCCCGACAGCACACTGGGGATCGTCCCGGTGAGCTGGTATCCGTCGGCGTCCTCCGATGCTCCCGCGCCGTAGGTCTGGGAGAGCGCGGAGACGAACGTGCCGGTCGTGCTTCCCCGGAGGGACGCCGGGTCGAGCCCGGCGCGTTCGAACGCCTCCCAGGCGAGTTCCAGCAGCATCCGCTGCTGCGGGTCCATCGCAGCCGCCTCACGCGGGGAGATCCCGAAGAATCCCGCGTCGAACTCGGCAGCCCCGTCGAGGAAGCCCCCCGCCGCCGCGGAGGTCTTGCCGGCCCGCTCCGGGTCGGGATGGTGGACATCCGGGTCCCAGCCGCGGTCGGCGGGCAGCGGGGAGACAGCGTCCGTGCCCGCGGCCAGCAGCTCCCACAGCTCCTCGGGCGAACGCACCCGGCCGGGGAACCGGCAGCTCATTCCGATGATCGCGATCGGTTCGGCGTCGGGCGTCCCCGTCGCCGGGCCGCGCGTCGTGGCCGGGGCCGACACGGCGCCCTGGTGCTGCTCGCCGGTCCCACCTTCCAGCTTGGCCCACAGGTGGTCGGCCAGTGCTTCGGGGGTCGGGTGATCGTAGACCAGGGTCGAGGGCAGGCGCAGGCCCGTGCGTTTCCGTAGGGCGTTCCGCAACTGGTTGGCGGTCAGGGAGTCGAAGCCCAGGTCCTTGAACGACCGCCCGGCCCCGACGGCCGCCGGGCCCGCCAGCCCCAGCACCGCGACCACCTGCTCGCGCAGCAACTCCAGCAGACGGGTACGGGCCTGGTCGCCCGTCAGCCCGGCCAGGAGGTCGGAGGCCCGGGTGGTGGCGGCGGCGGTCCGACGGGCGGGTGCGGCGGGGACCAGGCCCCGGAAGACGGCGGGGACCGTGTCGCGCGCCCGCAGAGCTGCGCGGTCGACCCGGGTCGCCACTACCGACGCCCCGCGCGCCGCGCTCGCGGCGTCGAACCAGGCCAGTCCCTGCTCGACGGAGGACACCGGCAACCCGGCCCGGGCGATCCTGTCCATCTCCGCGGCGCTCAGCCCGGCGGACATGCCGGCGTCCTGCGGCCACGGCCCCCACCCGATGGACAAGCCCGCGAGGCCTTCCGCGGCACGTCGCTGTGCCAGCGCGTCCAGGAACGCGTTCGCCGCGGTGTAGGCGGCCTGTCCCGCGTTGCCCAGGACGCCGAAGACCGAGGAGAACACCACGAACGCCGTCAGGTCGCGATCGCGGGTCAGTTCGTGCAGATGCCACGCGCCGTCCAGCTTCGGGCGGAAGACCGTCTCCAGCCGATCCGGGGTCAGCGCCTGGATGAGTCCGTCGTCGAGCACACCGGCGGCGTGGACGACGCCGGTCAGCGGGTGCTCGGCCGGGATGTCCGTCAGCAGGGCGGCCAGGGCTGCGCGGTCGGAGACGTCGCAGGCGGCGACGGTCACCCGCGCGCCCTGGGCGGTCAGCTCGGCCACCAGCTCGCCGGCGCCCTCGGTATCGGCGCCCCGGCGTCCGGCCAGCAGCAGGTGACGGACCCCGTGCTCGCTGACCAGGTGCCGGGCGACCAGCGCGCCCAGGCCGCCCAGACCACCGGTGACCAGCACGGTTCCCTCGCCGCCCCACACCGCTCCCGGCACTGCCGGGTCCGGGGCTGACAGGTCCGGTGCCGACGGGACCGCCGCTGGCGAGCCCGGAACGTCGGCGGGGGCCAGGCGAGGTACCAGCAACTCGCCATTGCGCAGCGCCAGCTGGGGCTCGTCGCAGCCCAGCACAGCGCGTCGCACCCCCGCGGCGGCCGATACCGGATCCCCGCCGTCCGCGGGGTCCACATCAAGCAGCACGAAACTGCCGGGGCTCTCCTGCTGGGCCGAACGCACCAGCCCCCACACCGCGGCGGCCACCACATCCGGCACCGTTCCGGGCTCGGTGGCCACCGCCCCGCGGGTCACGAACACCAGCCGGGAAGGCCGCCCGACAGCGCTCCCGCCGCCATCCTCGCCCATCAGGTGCTGCCGCAGTACGTCGAGGACAGAGGTGGTGGCGGTACGGACCGCCTCCGGCACCGGCACACCAGCAGGCGTGACGACCGGGACCAGCGCCACTTCCCCGGCCGCGGCAGGGTCGTGCCCGCCGGTCTCCGGCACCGGGGCGGTGGCGAGCGCCGGGGCGGTGGCGAGCGCCGGGGCGGGCAGCCAGTCCAGGCGCAGCAGCGACTGACCGGCCACGGGCCGCTGGGTTTCGACGCCCGGCGGGCGCAGCGTCAACGAGCGTACGGAGAGCACCGGGTCGCCCGCGGCGTCCGCCGCAGTCAGGGTGACCGTGTCCTCGCCTGTCCTGCGCAGCCGCACCCGCAGCACCGACGCGCCCACGGCGTGCAGGCATACCCCGGACCAGGCCGCTGGCGACAGTCCGCCCGGCACGTCGTCGAGGCCGGTCAGCGACACCAGGGGCAGCACCGCGTCCAGGAGCGCGGGATGCAGGCCGAAGGAGCCGGCATCGTCGGCGAGGTGCTCGGGGAGCCTGACCTCGGCCAGCACCTCCTCACCGGCCCGCCAGGCCGTCCGAACGGCCTGCCCCGCCGACCCACGTACGGATTCGGGCCGGGACTCGTGGAAGGCGTTCAGGTCGACCGGTATGGCGCCCTGCGGCGGCCACACCCGCCCGTCTTCGAGTTCGGCCCCCGGCTCGCCGGGGGCGAGGACGCCGGTGGCGTGTACTGTCCAGGGCGCCTCGGGGGTGTCGGCGGGCCGCGCGCGAACGCCCAGCGTGCGCCGGCCATCGTCGCCGGGGCCGCCGATCGCCACCTGGATCCGCACGGCGTCCTCGCCCGCCCCGGACAGCACCAGTGGGGCGGCCAGCGTGAGCTGCTCGACCACGCCGCAGCCGACCTCGTCGCCCGCCCGTACCGCCAGTTCCACGAGGGCGGCGCCAGGGAACACCGCATGGTCGGCCAGCCACGGCTGCTCCATGGCCGACAGCCGCCCGGTGCACAACAGGCCGCCGCTCTCGGGTAGTTCCACGACTGCGCCGAGCAGCGGGTGATCCGCACGGTCCAGTCCCGCCGAGAGCACCCCGGCCGCCGAGCCCGTGCCTGTGGAGGCGATCCAGTACCGGTCGCGCTGGAAGGCGTACGTCGGCAGCGCGATGCGGCGCGCCCCGGTCCCTGCGAACAACTCGGCCCACCGCACCGGCACGCCGCGCACGTACAGCCGGGCAGCCGCCGTCACCGCCGTGGACTCCTCCCCACGGTCCCGGCCCAGCAGCGACACCGCCTCGACGTCCCCCACGTCGACCAGGGTGTCCTGGGCCAGCGCGGACAGGGTCGCGTCCGGTCCCAGTTCCACGAAGGTACGGGCTCCGGCCGCGTCCGCCGCGGCGACGGCGTCGGCGAACCGCACGGTCAGCCCGACATGCTCAACCCAGTAGCCGGGGGTGCAGATCCGCTCCGCGCCGATCTCCTGCCCGGTGACGGTCGAGACGATCGGGATACGAGGCTCGCCCAGGGCCAGGCCCTCGACGACGGTGCGGAAGTCGTCCAGCATCGGCGTCATCAGCGGGGAATGGAACGCGTGGCTGACCCGCAACCGCGTCGCCTTACGCCCGTCGGCCGCGAACCGGTCCGCGATCGCCTCGACCGCGGCGGTCTCTCCGGAGACCACCACCGCCTGCGGGCTGTTGACCGCGGCCAGCCCCAACCGGCCCCCGGAAGCAGCGACCAGCGGCGCCACCTCGGCCTCGGTGGCCCGCAGCGCGACCATGGCGCCGCCTTCCGGCAGCGCCTGCATCAGCCGTCCGCGGGCGGCGACGAGCGTGCACGCGTCCGGCAGGGACAGCACCCCGGCCACGTGTGCCGCCGCGATCTCCCCTACCGAGTGCCCGACCAGCACATCGGGCACCGCCCCCCAGGACTCCACCAGCCGGAAAAGGGCCACCTCCAGGGCGAACAGGGCGGGCTGGGCGTACTCGGTACGGTTCAGCAGCTCCATGTCGTCGCCGAACACCACTTCGCGCAGCGGCCGCTCCAACTGCTCGTCCAGCAGCGTGCGGACCTCGTCCCACGCCGCCGCGAACACAGGGAACCGGGCGTACAGGTCGCGGCCCATGCCCAGCCGCTGCGCGCCCTGGCCCGCGAACAGCAGCGCCACGGGGCCGGAGTCGCCGACCACTGTGCCCTCGGCCACCCGCGCGGCCTGCCCGGCACCGCGCACGGTGCCGTCCGTGCCCGTCGTCGCCAGCAAGACCGCCCGGTGCTCCAGCTCGGAGCGTGTCGTCGCCAGCGAGTAGCCGACGTCCGGCGCCGCCGCGCCGGTCTCGGCCACGAAAGCGGCCAGCCGCTCCAGCCCGGCCTCAAGCGCCGCCTCGGTACGTGCCGACACCGGCCACGGCACCACCGCGGGCCCGGCCTGCGCCGGGAGCGCGGCCGGTGCGGGCACGGCGGGACGAGCGGGCCGGTCCTGCGGCGGCTGCTCGATGATCACGTGCGCGTTCGTGCCGCTGATCCCGAACGACGACACACCCGCCCGGCGGGGCCGCTCGACCCGCGGCCACGGAACGGTTTCGGTGAGCAGTTCCACGGCACCGGCCGACCAGTCCACCTGCGACGACGGCGCGTCCACGTGCAGCGTCCGAGGCAGCACACCGTGCCGCATCGCCAGGATCATCTTGATGACGCCCGCGACACCGGAGGCGGCCTGGGTGTGCCCGATGTTGGACTTCAGCGACCCCAGCAGCAGCGGACGGTCCCGGTCCTGCCCATAGGTGGCCAGCAGCGCCTGGGCCTCGATCGGGTCACCCAGCCGGGTACCGGTGCCGTGCCCCTCCACCGCGTCCACGTCCGAGGGCACCAGGCCCGCACCGCCCAGGGCCTGGCTTATCACCTGCCGCTGCGAGACCCCACTCGGCGCGGTCAAGCCGTTCGACGCCCCGTCGGAGTTGACCGCGGAACCGCGCAGGACCGCCAGCACGTGGTGGCCGTCCCGGATCGCGTCCGAGAGCCGTTGCAGCACCAGGATGCCCACGCCCTCGGACCATCCGGTGCCGTCCGCGGCCTCCGCGTACGCCTTGCAGCGGCCGTCGGGCGACAGACCGCCCTGCCGGGCGAACTCCACGAAGATCCCCGGCTCGGACATCACGGTGACACCACCGGCCAGCGCCAGGGAGCACTCGCCGGCCCGCAGCGCCTGCGCCGCGAGATGCAGCGCCACCAGCGATGATGAGCAGGCCGTGTCCACGGTCAGCGCCGGACCCCGCAGCCCCAGGGCGTAGGCGATCCGGCCGGAAAGGACGCTCGGCGAGGTGCCGGTCAGCAGATACCCCTCCGCGTCACCGGAGCTGTCCTTCAGCCGCGGACCGTAGTCCTGGGCCATCGCCCCCACGAACACCCCGGTCCGGCTGCCGTGCAGTGACGACGGGGCGATCTCGGCCCGCTCCACCGCCTCCCAGCTCACCTCCAGCGCCAGCCGCTGCTGCGGGTCCATCGCCTGCGCCTCACGCGGCGAGATGCCGAACAACGCCGCGTCGAAACGGTCCGCGTCGTACAGGAATCCGCCCGGCCTGCCGGTCGCCAGCAAGTCCGGTGCCCACCCACGGCCCGTGGGCATCTCGGAGATGGCGTCCGTCTCGCCGGAGACCAGGTCCCACAGCTCCTCCGGCGAGGTCACCCCGCCCGGGAAGCGGCAGGCCATACCCACGATCACGACCGGTTCGTCCGCCTCGACGGCGCCAGGCTCCGGCGACACGGCGCCGGTTGCCGAGCCGGCGGACTGGGCGGCCAGATGATCCGCGAGCCGTTCAGGCGTGGAGTGGTCGAACAGCACGGTGTTGGCCATCCGCAGCCCGGTCGCGGACTTCAGACGGGTCACCAGCTCCACCGCCATGGCCGAGTCGAAGCCCAGCTCCCGGAAGGAGTGCGCCGGGTTCATCCGGTCCGCGGAGGAGTGGCCGAGCACCACCGCTGCCTCGGTACGCACCAGTCGCGCCAGACCGGCGCGCGTCCACGCGGCGTCGGATCCCGGGCGAACCGGCTCCACAACGACGGCCTGCCCGGCCCCCGCCACCGGAGCGACGGCCGCTCCCGCGGCACCACCGGCCGGCTCGGGGAGCCAGTAACGCTCCCGCTGGAACGCGTACGTCGGCAGTGCCACCCGTCGGGCGCCGGTCCCGGCGAACGACCGCGACCAGTCGACCGGCACACCGCGGACGTACAACTCCGCCAGACAGGTCAGGAACCGGTCCCTCCCGCCCAGGTCCCGGCGCAGCGTGCCGACGGCCACCGCCCGGGCGTCGGCAGCGTCGATGATCTCCTGGACTCCGCCGGTCAGTACGGGGTGGGAGCTGACCTCGACGAAGAACCGGTAGTCCTGTCCCAGCAACGCCCGCACCGCCGGTTCGAAACCGACGGTCTGCCGCAGGTTGCGGTACCAGTACCCGGCGTCCATACCGGTGGTGTCCAGCCACGCGCCGGTCACCGTGGAGAAGAACGGCACCTGTGTACGGCGTGGGCCGACACCCTCCAGCGCGGCCGTCAACTCCTCACGCACCCGCTCGACCTGTGCCGAGTGCGAGGCGTAGTCCACCGCGATGCGGCGTACCCGTACGCCGGCGCCCGCGAGTTCCTCGAACAACGCGTCCAGCGGCTCCGGTTCACCGGAGACCACAACCGAGGCGGGCCCGTTGACCGCCGCGACCGAGATCCGGCCGTCCCAGCGGCCCAGTCGTGCCTCGACCTCGGCCTGCGGCAACGGCACCGACAGCATGCCGCCCTCCCCCGCCAGTCGGCGGGCGATGATCCGGCTGCGCAGCGCCACGACCCGCGCCGCGTCGTGAAGTGACAGCGCACCGGACACGCACGCCGCCGCGATCTCTCCCTGCGAGTGCCCCACCACCGCGTCCGGGACCACCCCGTGCGCCTGCCACAGCGCCGCGAGGGACACCATCACCGCCCAGGAGACGGGTTGGACCACGTCCACCCGCTCCAGCGACGGCGCTCCCTCGGCCTGCCGCAACACCTCCAGCAGCGACCAGTCCACATGGGGCGCCAGCGCGGCAGCGCACTCGGCCAGCCGCTCGGCGAACACCGGGGACTCCGCCATCAACCGGACACCCATGCCGGCCCACTGCGAACCCTGGCCGGGGAAGATGAACACCGTCCTGCCCTCGACGTCGGCGGCTCCCCGCACGACGCCGGGCGCGGACTCACCGTCGGCCAGCGCCGCCAGCGCGCCCAGTGCACCCGTCCGGTCCGGCGCGAGGACGACAGCACGCTGGTCGAAAGCAGTCCGGGTGGTCGCCAGGGAGAAACCCACGTCCACCGGATCGAGGTGCTGGTTCTCCTCCACATGGCAGGCCAGTTCGGCGGCCTGCGCGCGCAGGGCGTCCCGAGTCCGCCCCGACAGCGGCCACGGCACGGTGCCGGTGGCGTCGTCGGCGCCCGGGGCCGCCGGCGCGTTCCCGGCCGCCGGGTCGGCGGCGGACACGATCAGGTGGCAGTTGGTGCCGCCCATGCCGAACGAGGACACCCCGGCGAGTGCCCGGCCGTCGCGGTAGGGCCAGGGACGGGTCGTCGTCACCACGTCCAGGCGCCACTCGTCGAAGCGGATCCGCGAGTTGGGCCGTTCGAAGTTCAGGCTCGCCGGCAGCTCGCCCTTCCGCAGCGACAGCACGACCTTCAGCAGGCCGGTGATGCCCGCGGCGCCCTCCAGATGCCCCACGTTGGTCTTCGCCGAACCGACCAGCAGCGGGCTGTCCCCGCGACGGCCCGCCCCGTAGACGGCACCGAGCGCCTCCGCCTCCACCGGGTCGCCCACCCGGGTACCGGTCCCGTGCAGCTCCACGTACTGCACCTCGGCGGGGTCCACGCCCGCACGTCGGCACGCCGCCCGCAACACCGCCCGCTGCCCGCGTGGATCGGGTGTCGTCAGCCCTTCGGCCGGGCCGTCGTTGTTGACCGCGCTCCCCTCGATGACGCAGTAGATCTCATCGCCGTCAGCCAGTGCCCTGGCCAGCGGCTTGAGCAGCACCATTCCCGCGCCCTCGCCGCGCACGTACCCGTTGGCGCGTTCGTCGAAGGTGAAGCAGCGGCCGTCCGGGGACAGGGCACCGAGCTGGTCCGCCGCGACCGCGCTGTCCTGTACCAGGTTGAGGTGGACGCCGCCGGCCAGCGCCGTCGCCGACTCCCCGCGCCGCAGGCTCTCGCACGCCAGGTGCACCGCCACGAGCGAGGATGACTGCCCGGTGTCCACCACCAGGCTGGGCCCCCGGAATCCCAGGAAGTAGGAGATTCGGTTCGCGATCACGCTGCGGTTCAGCCCGGTGAGGGTGTGGTGCCCGACGGCCGCCGGTCCCCTGCGCCGGTCCAGTGCGCTGTAGTCGTCCGCGGTCACGCCGACGAACACCCCGGTGTCGCTGCCCCGTACCGCGGCCGGCAGGACGCCCGCGTCCTCCAGGACCTCCCAGCCCAGTTCCAGCGCGATACGCTGCTGCGGGTCCATCGACCGTGCCTCACGCGGAGAGATCCCGAAGAACTCGGCGTCGAAACGGTCGACTTCGCCCAGGAAGGCACCCCGGCCGGTCCTGCCGGAGACCGCTGCCTCGTCACTCCAGCGACCCGGCGGCACCTGCGCCACCGCGCTCACCCCGCCCGCCAGTAGCCGCCAGAACCGCTCGGGATCCTCTGCGGACGGCAACCGGCAGGCCACTCCCACCACCGCGATGGCGTTGTCCCTCGCGCGGAGGCGCTCAGCGGACATGGACTCGGATCGGCTCACGGCACCGCTCCCCCAACTCTTCGTCTCAGCAGCTCGGCAGGCACGGCGGGCTCGGCGGGGAGAGAGCACGTGCCGCCACGGGCCGTTCTCCAAGAATCCAGCGGCACAGGACTGCCGTTCGAGTCGTGATCAACAATGCGTGATACTACAGGGATACCAGGGCAATACCAATAACTTTCGTTTTATCTTTGGCACGCTCGCCCGACACCTCGACCTTTGCAAGTGCACACGGTGCCTCCACCGCTACTCAGCGCCATGAAAAATCCGAATACCCCACGCCCGGCAAAACTCTTCCGTGGCATTATTGTTGGAACACCGTCGGCCCGACAGGGCTTCCGCGGCCGAGTCGCCCGCCCCCGAGAAGCCGACACACACGAGCGAGCCCAAGGGGGAGGGAATGCGGCCCAGGATCGATCCGCAGGACGTGGACGAATTCGCCGTCACACCTGCCGGCCAGGCCTATGCCCGGACGGCGAAGGAGTCGCTGAACGGGCTCCTCGCGGACAGGCCCGCACCGAACGTCATGCGGACCATCGCCAACCACCCGACGCTGCTGTCCGCGATGCAGCCGCTGATGGCGCACGTGGCCGGCGAGGTCCTCCCGGCGCGCGAGCGCGAACTCGTCATCCTGCGCACGGCATGGCGCTCCCAGGCCCCGTACATCTGGGCCCACCACCACGCCGCGGGACTCTTCGTCGGGCTGAGTGAGACGGAGATCGCCCGGGTCGCCTCGGAGGACACCTCCGAGTGGACGCCCTTCGAGGCCGCCCTCCTGGTGGCCGTCGACGAGCTCCACACCAGGTCCGCGATCTCGGACAGCACCTGGAAGCGACTCGCCGAGCGCTACGACGAGGAGCAGTTCCTCGAACTGCTGGCCCTCGCCGGGACGTACAAGACGCTGGCCTTCATCCTGAATTCCTCCGTCGCCCCGATCGACCCCTGGCTGGAACGCCCGGCGGTGCTGCCCGCGGACCCGGGGCAGATGAAGTCGGGAAGGCATGCGCGCCCGCAGGGGTCGCGTCCGCCGACGCGGGGTACCGAGGCGTGGAACCGGCGCATCGTGCTGCAGAACGGGGCGGGGCTCTCCCTGCTGACACCGACGGCGGCCCACCCCGAACCGCCTCTGCGCGAGGTCCTCGTCCGCTACCCGGACCTGCTGTCCACGGCCGCGAACGCGCACGACGCCGGCTCGCGGCTGCTGCTGATCCGCAGGAATCCCGCGGACGTCATGCCGGACACGGACGGCTACTCCTTCAGCGCCACCCATCTGTTCGCCGACGCCAAAGGCGTGCCGACCATCGTCGAAGTGGTGGAGCCGCACGACTCGTGGAATGCGAACGATGCCCTCGGCAAAACACTCGACTACGCGGGCAGCGGGGCGCGGCACTGGCCGCTGCACATACTTCAGCGGTCACTCGACTACACGGCACATCTGTACAGCAGCACCGAAGAGGATTTGCTACTGCGAATAGATTGCCCGATCGACAAGAGCTCGTTTCTGCGCAGCCTCGAAGCAAATCTTGCCGTCGGCAGACTCCGTATGGCCATCGTGGCCAGTCAATTTCCGCCGGAATTCAACCGGGTAATCGAATTCCTCGGCCAGCAGCTCTACCCCGCCGAGGTGTACGGCGTCGAACTGCGCCGCTACTCCGACGGGGCCCACGCCGCGTACGTGCCGAGGGTGGTCGGCTGAGCGCGGCCCTCGCGGTGGGCGGAGGAGGAGGCCCGGCAGCCCCCGGGCCGACCCCGGCCGGGCTGTTCACTCCCGCGTTCGCCGCTTCTTCCGGATCAGCGTGATGCCGTCCGCCATGGGGACCAGGGACATCTCCACCCGCGGGTCGTCGCGTACCAGCGTGTTGAACGCGCGGATCGCGGTGGTGTCCGGGTCCTGGGCATCGGGGTCCGCGACCTTGCCGAAGAACAGGGTGTTGTCGACCACGATCAGGCCGTGGTCGCCGACGAGGGTCAGCGCCGACTCGTAGTAGCCCGGGTAGCGCTGCTTGTCGGCATCGATGAAGACGAAGTCGAACGTGCCGGGGCCCTCGTCCGCGACGAGGGACTTGAGGGTGTCCGTCGCGTCACCGACGCGCAGGTCGATCTGCCCGTCGACGCCCGCCTTGGTCCAGTACTCGGCGCCGATCTGCGGCCAGCGCTCGGTGATGTCGCAGGTGACCAGCCGTCCGCCGGGCGCGAGCGCGCGGGCCAGGCACAGGGTGCTGTACCCGGTGTACGTACCGATCTCGAGGATCCTGCGGGCCGGGGTGAGACCGGCCAGCAGTGTCAGCAACTGCCCCTCCTCGGGCATCACCTGCAACGCGCTGCCCGCGGGGAGTTCCGACGTCGTCTCGCGCAGCTGCCGCAGGACCTCGTCCTCGCGCAGGGAGGACTTCCGGATGTACTCCGAGAGCCCGGCCGGGAGGCCTAGCTGGTTCGCCATGCGTCATCCATCTTCTCTGATCGGACCGGTCGAGGGCGTGCCCGCGCTCAGGCGCCCTGAAGGCTGACGGTGTGCAGCTTCATCGTGGGCGGCGGGGCGCAGGGCGCCGGAAGCAGATGCAGCCGCTGGATGTCTTGTTGAGCGGGCGCGGGCAGCCCGGCCCGGCAGTCGCAGGACTCGTCGGTGAAGCCGGCGAGGCGGTAGGCGATCTCCATCATCCGGTTGCGCTCGGTGCGCCGGAAGTCGGCCACCAGGTGGACGCCCGCGTGGGCGGCCTGGTCGCCGAGCCAGCCGAGGATCACCGAACCGGCGCCGAACGACACCACGCGGCACGACGTGGCCAGCAGCTTCAGATTCCAGACGCCCGCGTGCTTCGCCAGCAGTTGGAGGCCGACCGCGCCGTGCGGCCCGAACCGGTCGGTGAGTGTGGTCACCAGGACCTCGTGGTATGGATCGGCCAGCAGGGTGCGCAGATCGGAGATGGAGTAGTGCACTCCCGTGGCGTTCATCTGGCTGGTGCGCAGCGTCAGTTCCTCCACGCGGGACAACTCATCCTCGGTGGCGCGTCCGATGCGCATCTCCAGTTCCAGGGAACGCAGGAAGTCGTCGCTCGGCCCCTGGAACTCCGCCTCGGCCGACTTCCGCAGGAATCCGGCCTGGTACATCTGCCGACGGCGGCGCGAGTCCACCGTCACCGTCGCCGGGCTGAACTCCGGCAGTGCGGCGAGCTCTGGCAACCGCTCGGCGTCGTAGCAGCGGACCTGCGGCAGATGGAACTCGACTTCTGCCCGCTCCGCCGGCTGGTCGTCGACGAAGGCGATGGTGTCGAGCGCGAAGTTGAGCTCGTCGGCGATCTCCCGCACCGAGTCCGACTTCGGGCCCCAGCCGATGCGCGGCAGGACGAAGTACTCGGCGACGCCCAGCGCCTCCAGTTGCTTCCATGCCTGGTCGTGGTCGTTCTTGCTGGCGACCGACTGGAGGATGCCGCGGCTGTCCAGCTCGGTGATGAGCTCGCTGACGGAGTCGGCGAGCTTCACGTCGCCGTCCTCCAGCAGGGTGCCCTGCCAGAGGGTGTTGTCGAGGTCCCAGACCAGGCACTTCACGATCGCGGTCGGTTCAGCCACCGATTCTCCTTGGCTCATGTCGCCGTCTCATCTCGCCGTGATGGACACCGCGTGGTCGGAAAGGATCAGCTGGCAGATCTCCGTACTGCCCTCGATGAGCTCCATGAGTTTCGCGTCGCGGTAAGCGCGCTCGACCGCGTGGCCCTCGTGCGCGGCCGCCGAACCCAGGACCTGCACGGCCGCGGCTGCGCCCTGCGCGGCCTGGACGGCGCTCACCTGCTTGGCGAGGACGGAGGCGACGACCATGTCGGGAGAGCCGCTGTCCCAGCACCGGCTGGCGTGTTCGCACATCCGGGTGGCGATCTGCTCACCGGTCAGCAGGTTCGCCAAGTGGCGGCCTACGAGCTGGTGTTGGGCGAGCGGTTTGCCGAACTGCCGCCGCGACCGGGCGTGTTGACGGGCGGCGTCGAGGCAGGCCCGGAGGATGCCCACGCAGCCCCAGGCGACCGAGATCCGCCCGTACGCAAGCGCGGTCGTCACCAGGAGCATCAACGGCTGCCCGCCGCCGAGTACCGCGCTGGCCGGCAGCCGCACGTCGTCGAGTCCTACGTCCGCGTGGCCCGCCGCCCGACAGCCGGACGGCCGCGGGACCCTGGTCACGGTGACGCCCGGAGCCGACGCCGGCACCACGACAGCGGCTGCCCCGGAACCGTAGCGCCCGACGACGAGGATCATGTCGGCGTATTGGGCCGCGGTCGTCCAGACCTTCTGTCCGCGGACGACGACGGCGTCACCGTCGGGTTCGATGGTGGTGGTCATCGCCGACAGATCGCTGCCCGCCTCCGGCTCGCTGAACGCGACGGCGGCAAGTTGGCCACCGGCCAGTTTCGGCAGGTACTCCGCGTGCTGCTGCGGATTGCCCAGGCGCTGGGTCGTCCACGCGGCCATGCCCTGAGAGGTCATCACGCTCCGCAGCGAGCTGCACCGGCTGCCGACGTACGCGGTGAACTCACCGTTCGCCGCGCTGCTCACCCCGAGTCCGCCAGAGGCCTGCGGCACCTCCGCGCACAGCAGGCCGCGGGACGCCAGTGTGCGCAGCGCGTCGTCGGGAATCAGACCGGCCCGGTCCCACTCGGCGGCCCGGTCACCGATCAGATCGTCGACGAACTCACGGGCGTCTGCGAGCGGTTCAGGCATCGGCGGCCTGCTCGGCACCGTTCAGTCGCAGCACGAGAGCGGTCATGGCCTGGACGGAACGGAAGTTGTCCCGCTTGAGGTCGTCCCCCAGGATCTGCACGGAGAACGCCTGCTCCAGGTGGACGACGAGCTCCATGGCGAACAGCGAGGACACCAGCCCGGACTCGAAGAGGTCCTGGTCGGCGGGGACGTCCGCGCCGACCCGCTTCGAGACGAACGCCGTGATCGCCTGCCCGATCTCCTCAGCGGTGGTTACCAGGTCCTGGCTCACGAAAGCACCTCTCCGTAGTCATAGAAACCGCGCCCCGTCTTGCGCCCCAGATCACCGCGGCGCACCTTCTCCATGAGGAGTTCGCAGGGCTCGAAGGTGGAATTTCCGGTCCGCTCGGCGAGAATCCGAAGAGCGTCCGCGAGGTTGTCGAGTCCGATCAGATCGGCGGTGCGCAGCGGACCGGTCGGATGACCGAGGCATCCGTGCATCAGCCGGTCCACGGATTCGACGCTCGCGGTGCCCTCGGCCACGATTCTGGCCGCTTCGTTGATCATAGGATGCAGCAGCCTGCTGGTGACGAATCCCGGCGCGTCGCGAACGACGACTGCTTTCCTCCCCAGCCGCTCGAGAAAGGAAAGGGTGGCGGCCATGGCGTCGTCGCCGGTCTGCGGGCCGCGGATCACCTCGACCATCTCGATGAGGTAGGCCGGATTCATGAAGTGCACCCCGGCCAGTTCCGCGGGTCGTTGCACCGACTTCGCGAGTTCGGCGATGGGGATACCGGACGTGTTGGTGATCAGCGGGACGCCGGCGCGAACCGTGCCGGAGATCTCCGCCATGACCTGCGCCTTGAGCGAGGCGTCCTCGGTAATCGCCTCGACCACCAAGGCGGCATCCGCCGCGTCCCCGCTCGACAGCGTTGTCGTCAACGTTCCGGGGGTCCGTCCGGCCGGGAAGGCGCCCATGAGTTGCCCGTGTCGCGTTTGCTGCGTGATTTCCGCCCGGGCGTCCTGCAGTACATCGTCAGAGACGTCAACCAGTACGACGTCCACCCCGCGGCCCAGCGCCAGTGCGGTGATGCTGCGGCCCATGACCCCTGCACCGAACACAGCAATCGAATCCGATTGCATATTCGCTAACACCTGCCACCAATCTTCATTTGCTTGAGCACGCCCTGACGCGAGCACGGCGCGGACGGCCACAGCCTCCGGTCTCACAACCCTGGCAGGAAAGCCTTTTCAGATCCTCGACGCGAGGGACCGGTAGCCGTCGATCGAATTGGTCGACTTCTCCCGAAAAATTGTGGGCGACGGTCCTCTTCGAGCCAACCCCTAGCCGCCCCAGTGGCAATCGGGGTGACCGCCCGTCACCCCCCTGCGCCTGTACGGTAATTCATCCGCCCAGGTCAGGGCCTGATCACCGGCTTCCTCCCGTGCCCGCGCTCCTCCGCCGACTTCACCGGACAGGCCTTCAGCCCCACCATGATTCTCTCGTGCTACTTCGCCTGGTCCACCTCGCCGCGGCCAACGCCTTCGCGCTGCTTCGGCTCCTGCCGATGAGCGGCAGTGGCGCAGAGGGCTGTCCGTCGCAAGTCCGGCGCGATGTGATGGGCAAGAGCCTCACTGCCATCGTCCGCTCTGCCCACGCGTCCTCCACGGCGACGCCCACCGGCAGGCCACACGGCCACGCCCCCCGAACAGTTGGGCGGACCGATGGCCTTGCGATTTCAGGGGTACTAGCCTCGCCAGGAAGCCGTGCGCACTGGAGGGGGCAGCGTGAGATGTCGTGCCGCTGTGATCAGCCTCATCGCCGCCGCCCTGCTCGGCGCCTGCGCCGGCCCCGGACACGCGGGGCCACTGCCGGCACGCCGATCGAGTCGGCCCACACCACAGCCGACCGGGCGCCCGCACTGGCATCTTGCCTTCACTGACACGTTCAACACACCGGTGCCCGAAGGTGCCTTCTCGGACTGCAAGCACCACGTCGACACCCCGGCGGCGTACTGCGGCGGCCTGCCGACGGCCGTGGCCACCAAGTGGTGGGCGTATCCGGCAGGCTGGCCGGACACCGCGACACAACGCCACTACGCGGTCGGCGGATACTACGACCCGGCCACCACGCTCTGGATATCAGGCGGCCAACTCCACATCCGCATGTGGCGCGGAGCCACCGGTCCGGTTCACTCGGCGACCATCGTGCCGAAACGGCTCATGGGACTGCGGTACGGCGCGTACGAGGAGAGGTGGCGGGTCTCCCACATCGCCGCGGGGTACAAGAGCGCGCACCTGCTCTCGCCGACCGACAACGACAGGTGCCCCAACTGCGAGGTCGACTTCCCCGAGGGAGAGTGGACGGGCGGAATCTACGCGTACGCCCACCACATGAACGCGGCCGACGGCGAACAGGACGGCTTCGGCATCCACGCGACCTGGGGTCAGTGGCACACTTCGCGGATCGAGTGGACTCCCGGCGACCTGCGGTTCTACCTCGACGGCAGATTGGTCGGCGAGTCCCGCACCGCGGTTCCCGACACGCCCGCGGACTGGGACATCCAGAACGAGTCCGCGCTGAACGGCCGGTCCCCCGCCCCCAGCTCATGGGCCCAGATGGACATCGCCCGGGTGCGCGGTTGGTCCTGGGACTGACGAGCCCGGTCCGTCGGCGCGCCCGTCCACCCGCAACTCCCCGCTGTCGCCACCGCGGTGGCGGAGACCGACCCGGTGGAGAGCCTCCCCGCTTCCCCCAAGCCCCGCGACCAGACACGCACGGATGGGCCGAATGGCTCAATTCCAGACCTCACGCGGTCTGGTCACCCTGCCCGAATGGCACCCGATGGAATGGTGAGCCAGGTGATTCGAGCATCTGATGGCGTCCCAGGAGCAGCGCGGTGAGTATCCTCAACGAACCCCAGGGTGGCGCCGTCGGCGGGGCCACCGAGCTGCCGCCGGTACGGCGAAAGCAGCCGGGCAACGAGATCGTGAAGTGGCTGACCACCACCGACCACAAGACGATCGGCACCCTGTACCTGGCGACATCGTTCGGCTTCTTCATCGTCGGCGGCATCATGGCGCTGCTGATGCGCGCCGAGCTGGCCCGCCCCGGACTGCAGATCATGACGACCGAGCAGTTCAACCAGGCGTTCACGATGCACGGCACGATCATGCTGCTGATGTTCGCGACGCCGCTGTTCGCGGGCTTCACCAACTGGATCATGCCGCTGCAGATCGGTGCGCCCGACGTGGCGTTCCCGCGACTGAACATGTTCGCCTACTGGCTGTACCTGTTCGGCTCGCTGATCGCGGTCGGTGGCTTCCTCACTCCGCAGGGCGCGGCGGACTTCGGCTGGTTCGCCTACTCGCCGCTCACCGACGCGGTCCACTCGCCGGGGGTCGGCGGAGACATGTGGATCATGGGTCTGGCCCTATCCGGCTTCGGCACGATCCTCGGTGCGGTCAACTTCATCGCCACGATCATCTGCATGCGCGCTCCGGGCATGACGATGTTCCGGATGCCGATCTTCTGCTGGAACGTGCTGCTGACCGCGGTGCTGGTCATGCTGGCCTTCCCCGTGCTGGCCGCCGCGCTGCTCGTGCTGGAGGCGGACCGCAAGTTCGGAGCGCATGTCTTCGAGCCTGGCAACGGTGGTGCACTGCTGTGGCAGCACCTGTTCTGGTGGTTCGGACATCCCGAGGTCTACATCATCGCGTTGCCGTTCTTCGGCATCGTCACCGAGATCATTCCGGTCTTCGCCCGTAAGCCGGTCTTCGGCTACATCGGCCTGGTGGCCGCGACCATCACCATCGCCGGTCTGTCCATCACGGTGTGGGCGCACCACATGTACGTCACCGGTGGTGTGCTGCTGCCGTTCTTCTCCTTCATGACGTTCCTGATCGCGGTGCCGACCGGTGTGAAGTTCTTCAACTGGATCGGCACGATGTGGAAGGGGTCACTGAGCTTCGAGACACCGATGCTGTGGTCGGCCGGCTTCCTTGTGACGTTCCTCTTCGGTGGTCTGACCGGTGTCATCCTGGCCGCGCCGCCGCTGGACTTCCACGTCTCCGACTCGTACTTCGTCGTGGCGCACTTCCACTACGTGGTGTTCGGCACCGTGGTCTTCGCGATGTTCGCCGGATTCTACTTCTGGTGGCCCAAGTTCACCGGGAAAATGCTCGACGAACGCTTGGGCAAGTTCCACTTCTGGACCTTGTTCATCGGCTTCCACACCACCTTCCTCGTCCAGCACTGGCTGGGCGTCGACGGCATGCCACGGCGCTACGCCGACTACCTGGCGGCCGACGGCTTCACCACGCTCAACACGGTGTCCTCCATCGGCTCCTTCATCCTCGGCGGATCCACGCTTCCGTTCCTGTACAACATCTGGAAGACCGCCAAGTACGGCAAGCCGATCCAGGTTGACGACCCGTGGGGTTTCGGGCGTTCGCTGGAGTGGGCGACCGCCTGCCCGCCGCCGCGGCACAACTTCCTGACGCTACCTCGCATCCGCTCCGAATCTCCGGCCTTCGATCTGCACCACCCCGAGATCCCCGAACGCGAACTGGCTCCTGGCCTCGAACCCGCCCCCATCAGCGGAGAACAGCAGCCCGGAAGTGAACCCGGCGACGGTCAAGAAGGAACCGACAGGTGAGCACCGAAGCCAGCAGGACCAACAGGCGGCCGTCTGAAAGCGACCCGCATCACGGTCTGGACATCACCGAGATCGAGTCGTACCTGTCCCGGCAGGCCGAGATCAGCCAGGCCCAGCACTTCGCCGAGCGATTCGCCGACCGGATGCCATGGCTGACCGCCTCGCAACGACAAGACGTCATCCGCCACTACATCGCGGACAGGCTCCACCTCATGGACCACATCGCCTCGTGCTACCGCCAGCAGCACCATCTCGACGCCCTGCGATTCCGATCGCAGAAGATGCGTCTGATCGCCACGCTGCTAGGTGTGATCACCGTCACCGCGGGCAGCGTGGCGATGCTGGCCGAGATGCTAGCGGCACGACACTGAGCAGCCTGTGGTCGACGACCACCTGTCACTGGGAGATCGCCTACGATCAGTGGATCGACACCAACAACAGCGAGGGCTTCGGCCCGCTGGCACGGCAAGCGCTCGCCGAAGTACGCGCGGCCGGAGCCGTGCGCTAAGCGTGCCGCATCAGGCAACGAAGTAGCGCAGGGCGGTGAACTGGGCCTCGATCCGGTTGAGCCAGGAGCTGTTGGTCGGGGTGTAGGCGAGCTCGACGTTGTCCGCAGCGGCCCGGGTTCCGACCCGCTGGCACCGCTTCGTCGTCAGGTGCGGCGAGTGGTTGTCGCAGACGATCGCCATGCGCACATCCAACGGATGCAGTGAGCGCCTGAACGTCTGACGGCCCGACATGGCAGACGCCATGTCGGGCCGTCCAACGTTCACCAGGTGAACGAGTGAGTTCGAGTCACCTTTCGCGGTCGTGAGGTGACCTGGCTGGATCCCTTACAGCGTGCCCGACTCCTTGATGGCGATCTTGGCGCTGGTGGCGCCGTTGCGGGAGCCGAGGGACTCGATCTTCTTGACGATGTCCATGCCCTCGACGACCTCGCCGAAGACGACGTGCTTGCCGTCCAGCCAGTCGGTGACGATGGTCGTGATGAAGAACTGCGAGCCGTTGGTGTTGCGGCCCGCGTTGGCCATGCTGAGCAGGCCCGGACGGTCGTGCTTCAGCTCGAAGTTCTCGTCCTCGAACTTCTCGCCGTAGATGCTCTTGCCACCGGTGCCGTTGTGGTTGGTGAAGTCACCGCCCTGGAGCATGAAGTCCGGGATGACGCGGTGGAACGTCGAGCCCTGGTAGCCGTAGCCGTTCTCGCCCGTGGCCAGCTCGCGGAAGTTCCGGGCGGTCTTCGGCACGACGTCGTCGTACAGCTTGAACACGATCCGGCCCAGCGGCTCGTCGTTCACGGTCACGTCGAAGTAGACGTTGGCTCCGGTCTCGGCCATGCCTGCGCTCCTTCATTCGGATATCGGAAAATCTTCGAGCTGGGAGCTTAACGTCCTGACGTGCGCATTTCGTGACGGGGTTCAGGGTGTCGGCGCGGGCCGATGCCCTGGTGCAGAAGGAGAGGGCCCTCATCACGCCCGACCCCACTGATCCCTCCCCCGCCGGATGGGGACCTGGGCCCCGGTCGCCCCTGCCATACCCGCCTGCCGTGACCGCGGTGACCTGGCCGCGCCGGGCCGACCAGCGCCCGACCACGCTCGCGGGCCCGTAGACCCGCAGCTCGGGGCGGGCGTCAAGGGCCTGGGCGAGCAGGTCCTCGTCAAAATGATCGATGTGCTCGTGGATGATCAGGACGGCTTCAGCTTCGGCCACCGCCGAGGCCGAGTCCGGGGTGGCCGCCCCCGGGTCGATGACGATCCGCCCGCCGTCCTTGATCAGCGAGACGCAGCCGTGAGCATGCTTGATCAGTTGCACTGTCGGCTCCCTATGAGCATCGGCTTCTTCTCGGATCGGGCGTCTCAGGGGGCGACGGACGGGGTGCGCAGCACGCCGATGCCCTCGATCCAGGTCTCGAGGACCTCGCCGGGCGCCAGGAAGCGGACTCGAGCACCACGGCCCCGCCGCCCTCGCCGAGCGAGATGCCCGCCCGTGCTGTGTCGAAGGGCCGTGCGGCCGTGCGGCCGACGGCCCGTACCACGTCCATGCTGGCGTACCCGTAGTGGTTCGAGGCCGTGGCGCCCGCGACGATGGCGACGGGCGCCGCTCCCGCGCGTAGCGCCTCGCGGGCGAAGGAGACGGCGAACAGCGCCGAGGCGCAGGCGTATGTGAGGTGGAGGGACCTGGCGGGCGCGAGCACGCCGACGGGGGCTGGCCCGAGGAACTCCCGCTCATCGGTATCGAGCGGGGTGGCGGGCTCCTGTGCCGGCAGGGGGGCCTGGCCGACCATGACGACCAGGGCGTCGCCCGGTCAACACGACCGCACTCCGCCATCTCGTCGGCGTCCCCGCCCCTTAGGCCACATCAACCCGGACACCACCGACGCCTCGCCACGGTGAGCGCGAAGTGCACCGTACCAACACTCCTCATCGTCACAAGTCGCTGCGACAAGCGCCGTTGACGGTTCGAGAGGACCCGAGAGGCCTCGTGTTCCACGTCGTGAGACGGCCCTGTCGAGCGCCGGGACAGCCGACCTACCGTTCGGTCATGACTGAAGCCGCAGCCGCGTACGAACTCGCCCAGGTCAACATCGCCCGCCTCAAGGCCCCACTGGACTCACCGCAGTTGAAGGACTTCATCGACGCGCTCGACCCCGTGAACGCCGACGCGGACGCCGCCGACGGTTTCGTCTGGCGGCTGCAGGCAGACTCGGGCAACGCGACGGACGTGCCGGTGTTCGGGGACGAGTGGCTGATCGTCAACATGTCGGTGTGGCGTGACGTGGACGCCCTGGCGGCGTACATGTACCAGGGTCGGCACCGAGAGATGCTGGCTCGCCGCAGGGAGTGGTTCGAGCGCCCGCAGGAGGCGGTAACGGCCCTGTGGTGGGTCCCGTCGGGCCACCGCCCGACGGTGGCCGAGGCGGAGTCCCGCCTCCTCCAACTGCGCACCCACGGCCCCACCCCCTACGCCTTCACCCTCCGCACGTCATTCCCCCCGGCCTCAGTGACCCGCTGATCGGCTCGGGCTTGACGGCGGCGGTATTCGGCCGCCCTGGCCATGTAGTTCCTGTGCTCCTGGGCGTGGTCCGGGGGAAGGTGCGGGGCGTCTGGGGACGTGGTGGCGAAGAACCCGCGGAGTGCGTTGTTGGAACCGGTGGCGAGTTCGCCGGACCGGGGGAACATCGTTGCTTCGTAGCGTGTGATGGCCTTGTCGACGGCGTCCTCCTTGGCGATGGCCTGCGCGAGTTCGGCGGCGTCGAGGAGGGCCAGGTTGGTGCCGTGTCCGCCGAAGGGCGCCATCAGGTGGGCGGCGTCGCCAATGAGGGTGACACCGGGGAGGTGGCTCCAGGTCAGGGGGGCGGGCAGGGCCCAGAAGGAGCGGGGTACGTAGTCACTGTCGTTGTCGGTGAGCAGCGGACGCATGGTCGGTGACCAGCCGCCGAACTCCCGCAGGAGAAAGGCGCGGACGGTGTCACGGTCGGCGAGGTCCAGGCCGGCTTCGGTGTGCCATTCGGCTTCGGCGCGGAAGGCGATGTAGCCGCGGACCATGTTGTTGCTGTTGCGCTGGACGATTATCGCGCGGCCGTCGTTGTCGTTGGTGAACATGTGGCCGTCACCGACGAGCGCGGCGATCTCGGGGTGGCGGGTGTCGACATCGTCGAAGCGGACGTCGAGGAAGCAGACCCCGAGGTACTGCGGCACCGCGTCGGTGAGCAGGGGACGGACCTTCGACCACGCTCCGTCGGCCCCGATGACCAAGTCGGCTTGCACGCGGGTGCCGTTGGCGAAGTCCAGGTGGTGTGTCCCGTCACCGGCCGGGATGGCCTGGAGCAGTTTGTGTGCCCAGCGGACGGTGTCGGGCTTGAGGTGTTCGAAGAGCATGGTGCGCAGTTGGCCGCGGTCGATCTCGGGGGCTGCCGTGTCGCCCTCGGCCGGGATGTATTCGGCCAGGACGGTGCCGTGGTGGTCCCGGCGGGTCTTTGCCTGGCCTTCGATGCGGGCCAGCGCCATGAAGGCGTCCATCAGGCCGGCGTCCTCCAGGGCGATCTGGCCGGCGTCGACGTGCAGGTCCAGTGTGCCTCCCGGGTCTCGGGAGTCTACGGCGGCGTCGGCGTCGTAGACGGTTGGCTCGATGCCGTGCTGTTGCAGGATGCGGGCGCACATCAGTCCGGCGGGTCCGCCGCCGATGATCGCGATGCGGGGTGTGGTGGTCACGGGTGGAATCCCTCTTCTGTAGGGAGTGGTCGTCCGCCGCGGTGGTGCCGGTGCACGCTGTCGTCCAGCGGCCTCGCTGCGCGGTCGTCGGGGTGGGAACGTGCCGTGAGGTGTGGCGGATTGGTGAGGAACGCGGTGCTCGGGTGATGGCAGGCGGCAGCCGTCGCCGCCCGGCGGATCATCCTCCGGTCGACCTCGGCTGGGCGGCCGGATGCCCACACCATAAGTGGAGTCGATTAAAAAGTGCAATCGATAAACTTAGGGATCGGATGTACTAGTGTAGTGATGTGATCGAGAGGGGGCGCTGAGCGCCAGAAGGCCGCGACCCGCCAGGCGTTGGCGGACGCAGCATTGCGCTGTTCCTGGAGCGCGACTACGACGCGGTCGGCGTGCCGGACACCGGAACGCTGGCGGGGACCGGAACCTCTCCCCGACGGTCCATCCGCGCACGGCCACCCACGCAAGCGGGACTACTGAGGTTTTCGGTTCGGGGTGACGTCATGGCGGGGCTGGGGTGAGTCCGGTCTCTGCGATGAATCCGTCAAGCAGGCCGGGCTGGTACTGCATCCGTTTCAGGCGGGTGCGGGCCAGCGCGGCGAGTTCGTCGAGGCTGCACGGGGCCAGGTTGCCCAGGCTGTGCTTCAGATGGCTCCACACGCCCTCGGCCGGGTTGAGGTCGGGCGTGTACGAGGGAAAGCGGAAGACGGTCAGCCAGCTGCGCGCGGCGATCAGCTCACGCATCGCGGCATCGACATGATGGGTGTAGTTGTCCCACACCAGCACGATGGGGCCTCCGAGCTGCTGGTGAACCGCGTCCAGCAAGACGGCGAAGTCCTTCTCCCGAAAACCCTTCCGCTCGCCCTTACGGCCATGGTGCACCAGCATCCGGAAGATGAGCCGGGTGCGATGACCGCGCCTGCGACACACCACGCCGACGAGCGAGATACGCCCCGAGCCCGAGCCCCGGACGGAGACGCGAGGCGTGTGACCACGCCGGGACCAGGTCCGTGCCTTCGGCGGCCGGAGCACCTGGCCCGACTCGTCAGCGAAGCACAGCCACGCATCCTGGTCCCTCACCGTCTTTCCACGCGCGGCCAGGTCTCCTTGAGCCAGGTGGCCACCGCATCCTCGTCGCGTTCGGCGGCCCGGCGCTGAGGTACCTGCACGGTAAAGCCCATCTGGTGCAGGATGCGCCAGGTCTGCGCGGTGCTGAAGCGGACATGGAAGCGCCGCGCGATCATCGTGGCCACCCGGGCCAGGGTCCATCGCTGGTCCTCCACCCAGCCGTGCGCGGCCGGACCCTTCTCCAGCTCGGCAGCCAGCCAGGTCCGCCAGTGCGGCCGCATACGCGAAGGCCGCCCCGACGGCCCCTTGGACCGCAGAGCCTGCACCCCGCCCTCCCGCCAACGCGCATGCCAGGCATACGCGGACTTGCGGGAGACCCGTAATCGCCGCGCGACCTGCGGCGGCGTCACCCCTTGCGCGAATAACTCGGCGGCCTCGAACCGTACTTGCTCCCGCACAGCCCGCTGCTTCGCGGTCAGACCGCCTCCATCGGGATACCGCATAACACCGGCATACACCCACCAGCGAGATCACCATCACCCCGAACCGAAAACCTCAGTAGCGGCACAAGCCCGGCTAGCGGCACCCGGCCAGCCGAAACCCCCAACATGGGCGGTGCTGCGCGAGAACGGCTACGCCGGATTCACTCTCGAAACCGTGGCAAGCCGGGCCAGCACCAGCCGTCCGGTCATCGCCCGCCCTTGGGCGAACCGGCACGAGCTGCTGCACGCGACCATCGCCCACGTCGGCGCCAGGCGAGAAGATCCGGCGCCGGACACCAAAAGCGTGCGCGGCGATCTCATCGCCCTGCTGCGCAGGGCCAACGGCGCCTGGCTAGACCTCGCGACCATGGTGGGCGTGCAGCTCGGCGGCTACTACCAGGAGACCGGCAAGACCCTGGCCGACTTGCGCGAAGTCCTGATCGGCGGGCACGAGCTGCTGCGATCAGTCGCGGCATCCGTAGATTGTGATCTTTGCGTCGGTGGCCAGGTGGTGGCAGCCATACCCATGCCCACGACCACTCCATCCCACTGACCGGCGACGGCACGCCACAGATCACGATCTACAGCTGCCGTGCGCAATTCCTGCCAGCCGGGCGCGGGTTCGCGTGGGCCACTGGCCGACCTGCCGTCATGCGGCGGGAGTTCGTGACGACGGGTCGGCGGGAGCGCACCCAGCAAACCCTGCGTCAGGTGCGGCTGCAGGCAACGCCAGGCACCGTGCCGCGCCGGTAGGGCAACCTGCTGCGCCACTGACTTGCCGAACGCTCACACCCGAAGCACCTCGCTCATTCCGCGATCATTTCGCGAACGTGCGTCCTCTTGGCCGACTCCGCGTCACCTCGCTCCCGTCGCTGACCCGAAACTCTCGCAGTCGCGTCGGATCTGGCACCCGACGACGGAGGAGGGGCCCCCGGCGTGGAGCGCGTGGCGCGATAAGGCACCCACATTGATCCGTCCGGGTGAATTCGGGGAATCTGTCTGGGGCGAGGCCCCTATTCGGGGCAATCTGGTCGTCCGCGCTGACGGGCCGCCCATACCTCCGCACGGAATCGGATCAGTCATACCCACCGATCCCGGCGACAGGTCCGCGCATCCCATGCGTGAGTGGTGGCGATGTCCTGCCGGGATGTTCTCCCGCAGGAGGCATGCCATGTGCCAAACTCCCGGTCCGGCGGACCGCCCTCCCACCATGGCAGGCGGAGATTGCGCCCCTGCCAAGGCCGCTACGCCGCCGAAGCGCGCGACATCCGGTGCCACGCGCCTTCCGTCCCTGAGCGGCCTTCGATTCGCGGCTTCCTGCGCCGTGATCTACACGCACAGCATGCTGCTGATCGAACCCCGCCTCGCCCGCGCCCCCGGCCCCGAGGTGTGGGTGGGCGGGAGCGCGGTGTCACTGTTCTTCATGCTCAGCGGTTATGTGCTGACCCACGCCGCGCGGCCGGGCGACACCACCGCCGCGTTCTGGTGGCGGCGCGCCGCCAAGATTCTTCCCAACCATGTGCTCACCTGGTGCCTGGCGGTGGCCGCGCTCGCAGGCACAGGCGCGTTGGCAGCGAGTGTCCCCGCCGTCGCCGCGGAACTGTGCAGTCTGTTCCTCGTCCAAACTTGGGTGCCCAGCCAGCGGTTCGTATCCGCGGGCAACCCGGTTTCCTGGACGCTGGCCGCTGAGGTCTTCTTCTACCTGCTCTTCCCTGTCCTGCTGCGCTGGGTCCGGAGGCTGTCCGGCCGTGGCCTGGTGGTCGGCGCGGCGGCGGCGGTCGCTGTTGTCTGGGCACTACCGGTGTTCTGCGAGACTGTCGTCAACCCCGACAGATCGTTCTTCATGGACTACTGGTTCTTGTACATGTTGCCGATCAGCAGACTGCCCGAGTTCGTCCTCGGCATGTTGGCGGCCCGTGTCCCCGGGTTGGGGATGCGGCTCCCGCGCTCGGGTGTGCTGCTGGCCGCGCTGAGCGTCATCAGCACGATTGTGGTGAGCAGTTCGTGCCTTCCGCGGCCCTTCATGTTCGCCGCCGCGACCGTGGTTCCGCTGGTCGTTCTGGTCCATGCGGCCGCCGAGCTGGATCTGCGGGGCAAACCGTCGCTGCTGCGTTGGCGGCCCGTGGTGTTCCTCGGCGAGATGTCCTACGCGGTGTACCTCGTCCACCTCATGGTGCTGGGGGTGGCGTACGTGTCCTTGACCAGCCAGGGGTGGAGCGGACTGCAAGCGGTCCTGGTGGCCCTTCCCGTGGCACTGCTGGCCTCGTACCTGCTGTACGTCGGGGTGGAGCAGCCGTGCATGCGGCGCTTGCTGGCGCTTCGCGGCCGTGCGGCACGTCGGACCGAACCGGTCGACTCCACCCAGCCAGGCAGGTCCGACACGCCCCGCGGGCCGATGCCCAAGACGGCCGAGGACGGCAGCCGGGCCCACGCCGGGCACCGGCGGGCGCGGGGAACGGACAGCACACCGCACCCACGCGAATAACGAGCCATCTGACGCAACTCCCCAGCGGCCAGCCGGAAGGGACCTGCCGGGATGACCACGCGAAGCAAGCGGGTCGCCGCCAGCAGGCCCCGCTACCTACAACACGCACCGCCCGCACCGCGCCCTCGGCCAGGTCTCCCTCCGCGGAGCATGGCCTACGCCGATCGAGGATCTGGACCGAACCGTCCAACTGGACATTCACGACCTTTCATATTGGCGGGATCCGGGCCGGCTGGGAGGGATGAAGGTCGGGCGCTCGAAACGTACTCGGAGCGCAACCGCGCCTCGCCTGCCATCCACGACCACCTGCGCCGACGCGGGACGCGATGGTGGATGGGTTTCGCGCGTCGCTGCTGCGGTCCGCTGGCGGGCGAGTGCGTCCGCTCCCCCGCCGCCGCGCTTCGCCATCCCCCGCGTTCCCTGACATCGCGGTGGCCGCGGCGCGGGACCTGCCAGCTGATGTGCCCATCGATGGGGGGTGGTCCGGAAGGAAGGCGAGCGGGCTCTCGACGAGTCGCACCGGCGACTACGCAGCGCGCCGGACCGGGACGCCCCCGAAATCACCACGCCCACAAGCTCGTTGACATCCCGCATGCCAAGTCGCCATGGCAGTCACGCCTCGTCACCAGCAAAAGTCAGGCACAGCCCAATTCATGACGCTCCCGTACCGAGATGCAGCCTGACCAGCGTGGATGCCCTTCCCGGCACCCACAGGGCGGGGTGGTTGTCATCTTTGGGTGCCTGGTTCTCGCGCTGGTAGGCCTCGGAGGAGGGTGTCGAGGAACAGCTCGAAGCGGGGGGCGCCGTGGCCGAGTTCGAGGGGGTTTTCCTGGGCGGCGAGCCAGCTCACGACGGAGGTGATGAAGATGTACCAGCTCTGCTCGGCCAGGTCGGGCCGGACTCCCGCGTTCGCGAAGGCGGTGATGACCTCCTGCCTGAGTCGTCCGAAGGAATGGGAGGTGTGGCGGTGCGGTCGTGAGGTGCGGGTGGCGTAGCCGGGCACGGCGAGGAACTGGTCGTGCATCGCCCAGGCGACGGCCGCCAGCCAGGGCCGCCAGTTACGGCCGCGTGGGCCGCCGGGGGGAAGGATGCGCTCAATCATGACCTCGCTGATGAGGTCGAACACCTGGTCGCGGTTCTTGACCCAGCGGTAGAGGGCGCCGTGGGTGACCCCCAGGCGGGCAGCCAGGTCCCGCATGGTCAGCGTGTCGAGGTTGCCGACGGAGAGGGCGGCGTCCACGATCCGCTCGCGGCTGATCTGTGCGGGACGCCCCGGACGCTGCCGGGCTGGAGTGGAATCAGCCATGGTCAGGACCTTACAAGACGACCAGCGGCAGGTGCTCGCGGTGAGAACCCCCTCAAAAAACGAGGGCCACCAGGGGTTTGTGACCGCTGGCCAAAAATATTTGTGTCCACTGGTCACAAACGGTGCTAGGCTCGCACTGCATCCGGTTCAAGCTGGACATCACGACAGCCTTGGGAGGTAGCGATGGCGGAAGGCAGCGCGGTTCAGGGCACTGTGGCTGAGGGGTTCGAGTCGGTACGGGACGAGTTCGCCGCGGTCGCGGCCGCCGAGGGCGGCGACTATGCCGCGCAGGTGGTGGGGTATCGGCACGGCGAGTTGGTCGTGGACCTGTGGACCGGCCCGGAGATGACCGGTGATTCACTGCTCGGTGCGTACTCCGCGAGCAAGGGTGCCGCGCACCTGGTCGTCGCGGCGCTTGTGCAGGACGGCGTGCTGGACCTTGAGCAGAAGGTCAGCCACTACTGGCCGGAGTTCGCCGTTGAAGGCAAGCGGTACATCACCCTGCGCGAGTTGCTGGCGCACCAGGCCGGCCTGGTCGGCGCGGATGGTGGGTTCACCCTTGAGGAACTCGCCGATGACCGGATCGTGGCGGAGCGTCTGGGCGCGCAGCGCCCGTACTGGCGGCCGGGTAGCGCGTTCGGCTACCACGCGCTGGTCATAGCGGCGCTGAGCGGTGAGGTGGTGCGCCGCGTCACGGGTCGCACTATTCAGAGGCACTTCGCCGAGCGCGTACGCGACGCGTTCGCGGTGGACTTCCATCTCGGGCTGCCGGAAGACCAGGAATCCCGTTTCCTCAGCGCGCAGCCGATGCTGGCGACCCCCGAGCGGCTCGCCGCGTTGGCGGCGGGCACGACCGCCGCCAACAGCCTGCCCGGTATCGCCTTCAACCGGAACCATCCGCAGGGCCCGCAGGTGTGGGAGTTGCCGAACTTCCAGGTGGTCCGGACCAATGGCCCGGCCTCGTTTGGCGGTGTGGCCTCGGCGCGCGGCCTGGCCCGGATGTACGCGGCCTCGATCAGTTCGGTGGACGGCGCGGCGCCGCTGCTGAAGCCGAACACCGCCGCGGCGTTCGGACAGATCCAGTCCATCGGTTACGACGTGGTTCAGCGTGCGCGGAAGGCGTTCGCGATCGGCTTTCACGCCACGTCCGAGTACTACCCGGTGCTGGGCCAGGGCGCGTTCGGGCACAGCGGCGCGGGCGGCCAGCAGGCCTTCGCCGATCCGCGTAATGGTCTGGCGTACGGCTACACCCGTCGGCGGATCCCCTTCCCTGCCGCTGCCGCCCCCGAGAACGACCGCCTGATCCGCGCGCTTTACACCGCAGCCGCCGCACTCCACTAGCCGGGCGCCGTCGATCCCCCACATCGGTCGCGAACCGCTCCATCTCTTCGGCCGAGACGGGATCGCGGAACTCGCGCAAGTCGCGTGAAACCCACGGGCGTCACACCGAGCGCCGCGTTCGCGAAAACTGCAGGCGCTTCAGGATGAACCCACGGTCGGCAACCCTGATAAGGGAGGTCGCCCCGTGGGTTCGCGTCAAGACGTCGGTCCCACCACTCGCCGCCACGCCACGCCGAACGGCGCCTCGCGGACCCAGCCGGGCGCTCGGTCTCCGCCGCTCCCGCGCGCCGAGGTCTACCTCGCCTTCCGCCGTGGGATGGAACGCTCCTTCGCCACCACCCGCTCCGTCGAGGATCACCCCACGCGGCTCGGCACTCCCCTCGACCCCTGCGATCGTCGATCCGGATGGGGTCGCCCAACTGGACACACGCCGACGCGACCCGGCTCGGCGGCACCCTCCACGAGCACCGACATACGGCTTGACCAGCGTGGACGTACTTTCCGGCACCCTCCACGGTCACTTCAGCAGTCACCGACCGCGCCAAGACCGACGGTCGGCCGACGGCCCTGCGTTTAATCAACACCGAAGTGGAGCCTGCCCGCAATAGGGGTTGGATAGGGGGCCAACAAGGGGTTGGCCTACCGGCAACAGGCGTGAAACATGTGCGGGGCAACGAGGTCAAACTTGCAGGGTGCGCAAAGGAGTTGATGATGCATCACTTACCCTTGGCTGAAATGGCCATGGGTGCCCCCTTGGCGATGGCATCGATAGGGACCGCCACCGCTGCGGTCGCTACCGCCCCGACCCCGGTCACCGCCGACCAGCGCTTCCACTACGGCGGCTACAACAGAGCTGGCCGGGCGTACGGTTCGCGTGGAGCCTGTAACGGCATTCCGTTCGGCAAGGACGCGAACCAGGACGCACGCCCCAACGGTCAGCATTTTCCCTTTCGGTATCTCCAGGGAATGGTCTGCGTTCCGAACCTGCCCAACGCACTGGGCTGATCCGAAGGTCCGAGCGAGCAGATGAGTCGGAGCCAAGGCGTCCTGTCCGGTTCGCCGTGCGGCCGCGCAACGGCGAAGCTCCGCGAAATCGCCCTGTCCACACAACGCGTCATGGAAGGTTACGATGACCAACTGCCAATCCTTTGCCGAGGCTTACACGATCGGCCTGCGCGACATTCTCACCGAAGGGCGGGAGGTTCCCTCGGTGCGCGATCCGCTCTCCAAAGCCTCTGACTTCGGCCGCAACGACCGACCGTACCGGGAGCTGATCGCCTACCAGAGCCGAATTCAGGATCCGACCTCCTGTCTGGCGGTAAGCCCGCATCTACCGATCAACCTCTCCTACTGTTTCGGGCTGCTTGCCTGGTCCCTCGACGGCCGCAACGACGTCGGCACTCCGGCGTACTACCGCCGCGGCGCGCACGAGTACTCCGACGACCAGCACACTCTGAGCGGTGCCTTCGGGCACCGGCTGCTGACCGCCAACGGCAACCAGTTGGAGGAAGTGGTCGGCCGCATCGAGCGGGACCCGGCGCACCGCCGTGCGTTCGCCCTGGTGTTGGAACCTGAGGACAACTTCCGCCAGTCACGCGAATACCCCTGTGCCGTGGGTGTCCACCTGTTCCTCCGGGACGGCGCACTGACCTGGCTCACCGTGATGCGGGCGCAGCAGGCGCTGACCGTGCTGCCTTACGATGCGTTCCTTTTCATGGGGATGCAGCAATACGCGGCGTCGCTGCTGAACGTGCCCTGCGGTCCCTACATCCACCAGTCGGGCACCTTCCACTTCTACGAGAACGAGGCCGGCCTGGCCAACAAGATCGTCGAGGAGCCCGCGCTGGCGGCCAGCCTGCCCGCGTTCCCCGGTACCACGGACGGTGCCCGGGAGACCGCACGCGAACTCATCGACTTCGAACTCCGACTGCGGCAAGCCGCAGAGGCGGGCGATGTCTCCGTGGTCGACGCCATCGCCCAGCGCAAGGCGAACACCGATTTCGCCGACGTGGCTCGTGCCTGCCTGGCCACTCATGCCTATCGAAAGCTCGGCGACACGACGACCCTCGTGACCAGCCCGGCATCGAGTGACCGGGTCGCGGACCTGATCGCTGCGATCTGATCGTGCGCGAAGAACGGGATCCGCAGGTGAGGATGACGGTTCGCACTCCCCTGGAGCCCCATTGCGCTGACCGGCGGAGCGCACAGCGGGGTCTCACGGAGCGCGTCACACGACGACGGCAACTGTTCGAGTCGGCCACAGGACAGCCTGTTTACCACTACCCGGTCATGGCGGCCTTGGTACCGGTTGCCACGAGCAGAGGCGGGGAGATCGCCTACCCGGGTGACCCGATGTGCCTCTACTCCGCTCTCACGCTCACCATACGGCGGTCGGTCGCACGGATGGAGTCGGGATTACCGGATCAGCCTTCACCCGACGACGTCTATCCGGACTGGGGGCGCTATCCGGGCGATGAGTACCGCCGCGCGGCGAACGGCCCGCGGGACTCGCTGATCGCCGAGAACCCGACGACGGACGGCCACATCTTCGATCCTCGCGTCTGGGACGACGTGGCACGCGACCGGCTGGTCGCGGAACTGCGGGCGCTCCAGCCCAAGGTCGTTCTGCTCAGCGCGGTGTCGGCGGCCCACCGGTACGCACTTGAGATGGCCGAGCTGGCCAAGGCCCACGTCCCCCACTGTGTCGTGGTCATTGGCGGCAGACACGCTGACGAAACAATTCGCTACAACCGCACCCTCGGGACCGCCGAGCTGTCGTGGAGCAGCACCGTCGAGGTCATCCGTGACGGCCGTGCCCGTCGGGTTGTCGACTTCGTGGTCGCCGGTGACGGGGCACCACTGCTCGACCTGCTGCTGCAGGCGGTCTCACTGGTCGCGACGCCCGGCTTCGGGCCCACTCGGGCCGAAGAGGTGCTCGACGCCATGAATTTGTTGGCGTCCGCCGACGAGGATCTGGCCGGATCGGGCACCGTGGTGGCCCTATGCCCGGACGAGACGCTCGTGCAGCCGGTGCTGGGGCGCCGCCTCACCTCGACGGAACTCCCCTCTCCCTACGAGGCGTTCTCCATCCGCGCCCGATTCGGCATCTTCACCCAGGCCAACAGCTCAGTGCTCGGCAGTCGAACAGCGCACATGATGACCCTGGACGCCTGCCCGTTCAAATGCACCTTCTGCTCGGAGAGCATCCAGGTCTCCAACCGGCCCACCCGCTTCGCGGTGAGTGAGACGCAGCACGCCGCCGCCCGAATCCAGCAACTGATCCACTGGGGTGCGGAGGCCGCCTTCTTCGACGACCCCGTCTTCTGGGGCGGGAACTGGAAGGCGATCACTGATTTCTGCCATGCCCTGCTGGATCTGCGTGCCGGGCAACCCGCCGATGTCCCCTTCGAGTGGGGCGCGCAACTCACTGTGGACGTCGTCCTCAACCGAGCGAAGGCCGCGGAGGTCAGCGCCGGGCTGGACCTGATGCGCCGCAGCGGCTGCACGTACATCTACATCGGTATCGAGAGCATGGCCCAACGCGTGATGAACAACGTGGGCAAGAACCTGCTGCGCCGCAACCCGGAGGCGTGGGTGAGCAAGGTGCGCGAGGCGCTCACCACGATCAGGAGCCATGGCATCCGGGTCGGCAGCTCGGTGCTCTTCGGGCTGGACGGCGAGGATCGGGAGACGATCAAGGAGACGATCGAGGAGATCGGCCGACTGATAGACGACGAACTACTCATCATGGCAAGCCCCAACATCCTCACCTACCACCCGGGCACCGCCATAACCGCCGCACACGGGCAGGACCGGCTGGACTACCACTCGCGTAAGGACAACCGGCCGCCCTTCACCTACTTCGAGGAGGCGTACCCCGAGGTGGTCTCCAAACTGCTGACGGAGGACGACATCTGGTACATCCACGAGGCAGCGGCCAAGAGGTGGGGCAGCGTCCGAAACAGCGCGGCCGAAGCCCTGACCGGAGTGGTGTCATGAATCACGCCATGGAGAACAGGCCCGAGGGAGGGCAGATGCTCGACGTCGATCACAAGAGCTACTGGGGAAACTACTACTCCTACTTCCCCGCGCTGTCGCGGTACATCCCGCTGGGAGAGTACGCCCGTCGGGTCCGGCCGCGGGCCTGCGTACTGGGCATCTCCGACGGCAAGTTCGCCCTGCCCCTCCTCCGCGCCGGATGGGAGGTCGTCGGCGTCGAGACCGACCAACTCTTCCTCAACGGTGGCGAGTTGGACCTCGTCGACGGCCACCACGACATCGTGGGCCTGTACGACCGCATCGCCGCCGAAGGCTTCGAGGACCGGTGCAAGGTGGTGGAGCAGGACTACATGACCCTGCCCGCCGAGGCGGACTTCCAACTGGTGATGGGCAGCGGCCTGTGGTCGATGCCGCCCAACCGTCAACACACGCTCCGCGAACTCGTCCACCATGCGATGAACATGGTCGCACCAGGCGGAATCTTCTTCGGCGAGTACCTGATCGCACTCAACGACGATGAGAGGCAGTGCGGTTACTACCCGGACACCGCGGGCATGCAGGAGATCGTCACCCGCCCGGGCTGGGAACTCTTCGAGAACGCCGACCTCGGTATCCGCGGGGAGAGCCATCTCGGCTACGAGCAATGGCACTACCACCGGTACGCGGCCGCCATCGTCCACCGTATGCCGCTGCCCAGCGCGCCCACGCCCAAGTGACGTCTATGGCCGACACGCATCACAGCGGCTGTCCCCGTGCACGCGGGGGCAGCCGCCCAGCTGTTGTGGTCACCGATCTCGACTACACCTTGCTGCGGTCGGACGGAACGGTGAGTGAGCGTGCTGTTGCCGTGCTGCGCGAAGCTGCGGCGGATGGCGCCCGGATCGTCTTCGCGACCGCCCGTCCTGCCTGGTCGGCTCGAACACTCCTGTCCGCCGCCTCCGGCATGAACGCCGCGCTGGTGTCGTCCAACGGCGCGGTCGTCAGCGAGTTGGACAGCGGCCGGGTGCTGCGTACCCGTGCGATGGCTCCCTCCACGGCGCGTGCCGCGATCGCGAGGCTCGGCTGGGACACGTGGGCCGCCGATCGGGAGAACGATCGACTGCTCGGCCCCGGTTGGCCGGACGTCCTGGCCAGTGGTGCGGCGACGGCCGAACGTGTCGCCACGCTGCCAGACGGGGCCGCCATCCTGTGCGTGATGGTGCACGGCGGCCCCGACGTTCCCCCGGAGGCGCTCGGCAGAAGGGGCGATGTGGTGTGGACGTCGTCCAGCCCGGGACTGCTGGAGATCTCCGCGCCGGAGGCGGACAAGGTGTGCGCGGTCCAGTGGATTCTCGACGACGCCGGTATCGGATGGGGTGAGGTGGTGGCGTTCGGTGACGCACCGAACGACGCGGGGCTGCTCGCGGCCGCGGGGCTCGGAGTCGCGGTGGCCAACGCGTGTCCGCAGATCCTCGCGCTCGCCGACGCGGTGACCCGGCACCATGACGATGAGGGAGTGGCCAAGTGGCTGGAAGGGGAATGCCTGTGCCCGGCGTAGGGGACATAGCGCGCCCGCGCAAGGTGTGGATCGTGGGGGGTCCGGGCTGCGGCAAGTCGACACTTGCCAACGCCCTCGCAGAGTCGGCCGGTGTGCGACCGGTCGCCTTGGACGCGCTCTACTGGGGGCCCGGCTGGACTCCGGTGCCCACGGAGGAGTTCGTCGGCCGACTGGGGAAGGAACTGGACGCGGAACAGTGGATCGTCGACGGCCAGTATCCGGATGCGATCACAGCCTTCGCCGATCGGGCGGACTGCCTGGTCTGGGTCGACCCGCCGTTCGCCGTGGCCTGGTCCCGACTGCTGCGGCGCACGCTGCGTCGCTGGATACGCCGGGAGCGGCTTTGGGGCGGCACACGCGAGACCCTGTGGAGTGTGATCGGGCCCCGTTCGATCCTCTGGTACGCGCTCAAGGTCCGCGCGTCCCAACGGCAGGCGAACCAAGAGCTGTTCGACCAGTTGGCGCACAGCGGAGTCCTGCTCCTCCATGCCCGGGGCAACGATGTACGGTCGCTGGTCGGACGGATCACGCGTTGACCCGGCTCCTCGGCCCTTCGCCGCCTTTCTCGATCGATCTCCGCTATCTCCACAGGAGTTGCCCATGCACGTTTCCTCCTACGACTCCTTCAGTCGGCTACCGGCGGCTGACTGGGACGCGCTGACGACAGGCGCCACCATTTACTCGACCAGCGGCTTTCTGGGAGTGCGCGAAGAGGAGTTGCCGCAAGGGGCCAGCGGTCACCACCTGTTGGCACGTGATGGGAGCGGCAGGCCTGTGGCGGGCCTTGAGACGTACGCTTTCCCACGTCCGCCACACCTGCTCTACACCCCTGCCGACATGCTGGCCGGATTGGTCGACGACGAACGGCATGCCCGCCTCGCCGCCCGGCCGTTGGCCATTGCCGCGGGCTGGTCGGAGTTCCGCGGCCAGTTGCCGGGACGTGACGGGGTCACACCGCCGGAGCGCGCGTCGGCAGTCGACGCCTTGACCGCGGAGGCGTTCCGGTTCGCCGCCGAGGCCGGTGCGAGCGTGCTGGCGTACTACTACCTTCCGCGCGAGGAGGCGCTGGAGGTGGCCAGAGCCCATGCCGACGCCGGTGCGGTACTCCTCTACCACGATGTGGAAACCGTGCTGCCGGTCGGGCTGTGGCGGGACCTGGACGAGTATCTGGCGTGGCTGCCGTCCGGGCGGCGGCCGAGGGCCCGGCGTGAGGCCAGGGCGTTCCGGGACAGCGGGCGTACCATCCGCGAAGTGCGGTTGCCCGAGGTGGTCGGGGAGATCGCCCCGCTGAACAGTGCGTTGATGCACAAGCACGGGCATGACTACGACGAGAAGCGTGCCGCGACCGTCTACGACCGCCAGGGCCGTTATCTCGGCGGATGCAGCACGCTCCTGCTGGACGAGGACGCCGGACGGCCCGTCGGCTTCGCCCTGCGCTACCGCCAGCGCGACATGCTCTACGCGCGGGTCGCCGGCTTCGACTACTCGGTGCCCAACGTGGCCGACTACTTCAACCTGGTCTTCTACCACCCCATCGCGCAAGGCACCGGGCGCACCGACCGTGCGATTCACCTCGGACTCGGCACCTTTCAGGCCAAGTTGGCGCGCGGTGCCCAACCCCGTCCGCTCTACAGCGTGTTCGTGGGGGTCGACAGGCCGCTGGACGCGGATGAGACCAGGGTTCGCGAGCGCAATCGCACCGGCACGGCGGCGTTTGGCGCTGAGTACGGCCAGTTCGTGGTCGGCGGGCTGAACACCGACGACTGGCTGCTGGATTCCTAAGTCGATGAACGCAGATCAATGGGAGCAAGGCATGACCGACCTTCACGAGCTTACAGCGGAAGAAATCGAACTACTCCCGTCCGAAGAGGACGTGCGGACCTACCAGGAACGTGGCTGGTATTTGTCCAGGAAGCTTCTCAGCGACGCCGAGACCGACGCCCTGACCGAAGCCAGTGAGCGCTATTACGCGGGCCACCGCGATCGCTCACTGCCCGTACGGCCGGACCGGCTGGCCGACTGGAAGCCCGCCGACGGCGAGGTGCAGCGCAACAACGACTACATCCACTACCAGGACGAGACCATAGCGAAGATCCTCCGCAAGCCTCTCATAGGAGCTGTCGCCGCCCGTCTTTCGAAGTCGTCGGAGATGAGGGTGTTCCAGGCCACCCTCATCTACAAGCCGCCGATCGCCGACGAGGCGTCCAACATCGTCTCCTGGCATTTCGACAAGTACTTCTGGCCGACCTGCTCCTCGGACAACATGCTGACGGCTTTCATCCCGTTCCATGACTGCACCGAGGAGTCCGGCACGATCAGCATGGTGAACGGAAGTCATCTCTGGACGCACCGGCACGGCGCCAACCGTCCGACGGGCGACCCGGAGGACCTGGGACGCGAATACCTGCTGCGGGGTGACGCCGAGCGCAATGGCGCGACGGTGGAGAAAGTCCCGGTCCACATCCCCAAGGGCCATATGACCTTCCATCACTGCCTTCTCTACCACGGTAGCGGGGCGAACCGCAGTCCCCGGCCTCGCCGGGCCATCTCGTTCCACCTGCAGGACGGGGCGAACGCGTACCGCGACTACCGGCACTCGGACGGCCGCCAACAGCCCTACAAGCACGACACCTTGGTCCGCAGGACAGCCACCGGCGTGCCGGACTACGCCGACCCGGAGTTCTGCCCGGTGTTGTGGACTGCCGGTGCGGGTGACGTCTCCGCTACGACGGCCTGACGGCGCTCAGTTGCCACTCCTTGTCGCCCGTCCCGCCGCCGGGTTGTTGAAGCACTCGGCGGCCGGGGGCGACGGCTACCGGTCGGCGGCGTGGTCGCGTAGCGGCACCGACGCGCCAGGGTGCGCGCTCCGGTAGTGCCGGAGCTCAGCGGTGGGCCATTTCCGAGGTCGCCGCGGAGGCGTCGTCGCCGGTCCCTCGACCGTCCTGGTCGGCGGTGAGCAGCTTGCGTAGTGACAACGCCAGCAGCGAGGCTGCCAGACAGCCGGTCACGACCAGGCCTGCCCAGACCGTACCGCCGCCGGAGCCAAGGAGGGGGCCCGCGGTGACGGGGCCGATCACCCCGCTCACACCGAAGATCATGGAGCTGATGGAGTTGTAGCGGCCTCGCAGTTCGTCGGTGGCCAGGGCGTTGGTGACCACCGGCAGCACCGGCGAGAGCATGGTCTCACCGATACCGAAGATCGCGGCGCAGGCTGTCACCGAGAGCGCGGCCAGTATCCGGTGGTCGGCGGCGACGAAGCCACCCACGCCGAGCGCCAGCCAGGCGATAGCGAACGTCGCGCCCACCGCGGCGAGTACGGCCGATCGGCTCCGGCGGTGGAGCAGACGGATCACCAGGAGCTGGGAGGCCACTATGACCACCGTGTTCCCCGCCAGGGCCCATGCGACGATGCGCGGCCCCACATGCAGGACGCCTACCGAGTAGGCGGAGAATCCCACCTGGATCTGGGCGTAGCCACAGGTGGTGATCACCAGTAGGAACAGCGTCAGCCGCCGGAACGGACGATCACGCAGGAGGGCGAGGTAACCGCCGGAGGAGCGGCCGTCGTCGGCCGCCTCGCTGTCCCGGCCGGAGCCCACCGGATTGCCGACCCCCGGCAGCGCAAGCAGTACCAGCACCGGCGCGAGGAAGCTCACCGCGTCCAGCACGTAGAGGATCTGGAACGTGACCGGCTGGGATGTGCTGACCATCGCGCCCGCCACCAACCCACCCACGCCCAGGCCCAGGTTGAGCAGGGTGAACTGCAGCCCGAAGGTCCGCTGCCGTTCCTCCTCCGCCGTCAGTGAGGCGAGCATGACGGACTGCCCGGACAGGATCGCCGAGTTGCCGACGGCGATCAGCGACGCCGCCGCGAAGGCCGCCGGGGCGGAGTGGACGAACGCCAGCGAACCCGTGCCGACCGCCTCGGCGACCAGGCAGGGCAAGACCACCCGCCGCGCCCCGAACCGGTCGATCAACGCGCCCCCGACCGGCGACAGGACCAGACTCAGCGCGCCGGACCACCCGATCACCAACCCGGCGAACGTGCCTGACAGGCCGCGCACTTCGGTGAGGTAGATGAACAGGAAGGGCAGCGTCAGACCACGGCCCACCGCGGACAGGAGGGTGCCGACGAGCATCCATCGGGCCTCCGGACGCCGGGGCAAGACAGGATGGGGCATGGTCTGAACCTCCGTTGCGAACTGGCAGGGCGGGAGACCTGGACTTCCCCATGGCCGCTCGGCGACCCGGATGGCCAACAACCCCTCGGCTGAGCGCCGCGCCACCGTGACGCCGTCCCCGTCGGCGTACGTGTGCCAGAGGCTACAGGAGGCCGAGCGGGGGTGCGGGGCGGGCGGGGCCTTGAGGAGTGGTCCGCGCGCCCGGCCGTTGTGGCAGGCTGGGCGCGGCCCGTCAGTTGGGGAGAGGGAGTGGTGTCCGTCATGAGTCGGCTCACCGTCGCCGTCGTGCAGGCCGGATCCTGCCTGTTCGACACCGCCCGGACCCTGGCCAAGGCGCAGGCCCTCGTCCGGCAGGCCGCGGCGACCGGCGCCCGTGTCGTCGTACTGCCGGAGGCGTTTCTCGGCGGCTACCCCAAGGGCCTGGACTTCGGCGTCACCGTCGGCGCGCGGTCCGCGGCCGGGCGTGAGCAGTTCCGGCGCTACTTCGAGTCCGCGATCGACGTACCCGGCCCGGAGAGCGAGGCGTTGGGCGCGCTGGCCGGGGAGTTGGGCGTCCACCTGGTCGTCGGAGTGGTGGAACGCGGCGGTGGAACGCTGTACTGCACGGCACTGTTCTTCGGCCCTGACGGCGCCCTGCTCGGCAAGCACCGCAAGCTGATGCCCACCGGACTGGAGCGGCTGATCTGGGGCTTCGGCGACGGGTCCACCATGCCGGCCGTCGACACCGGCGAGGTCCGGCTGGGCGCCGCGATCTGCTGGGAGAACTACATGCCGCTGTTCCGAACCGCCATGTACTCAAAGGGGGTTGAGCTGTGGTGCGCCCCCACGGTCGATGACCGTCCGGTCTGGCAGTCGACCATGACCCATGTGGCGCTGGAGGGCCGCTGCTTCGTGCTCAGCGCCTGCCAGTACCTGCGCAGAGCGGCGCTGCCGGACGACGTCCACCCAGTCCAGGGCGACGACCCGGACACCGTGCTGATCAACGGGGGAAGCGTCATCATCTCCCCGCTGGGCGAGGTCCTGGCGGGGCCACTGCGCGACGCCGAGGGCGTGCTCACCGCGGAACTCGATCTGGGCGAACTCGCCCGTGCCCGCTTCGACTTCGACGTCACCGGCCACTACGCCAGGCCGGATGTCTTCACGCTGCTGGTGGACGACCGCGCCAAACCACCGGCCAGCCGGATGTGGGAGGGCACGCCGTACGACGACGGCGTGCCCTCCGACTCAGGCCGCGGCCTCGGCGATCCGCTCCACCCGCGGTGACGCCGCCCGCGCATAGTCCCGGGTGTCCAGGGAGAGCGAGACATCCAACTCGCCGGCGTTGAAGAACATCCGCGGATGCTCCAACAGGTCGGGGTCGACCACCAGCTCCAGCGCCGGATCGAACGAGAACGGCACGATGGAGCCGCTCACCGACCCCGACAGCCGCTCAGCGGTCTCCCGCTCCACGAAGGAGACGTGCTGCGCCGACCACAACTCCCGGACCCGGCCGAGGTCGACCCGACGGTCACCGGGCACCACCGCGAGCACGTAGTGCGACTTCTTCTTGGTCAACTTCACCCGCATCACCACGCACTTGGCGGCCTGCGACAGCGGATTGCCGCGCAGTGTGCTGACCACGTCCGTACGGCCCTCAGCCTCGTGCTCGATCACCTGGTACGCGGCGCCGTGCTCGTCCAGCAGCGCCACCAGCCGGTCGAAGACACGGGTCTCCTGCTGGACGGGGACTTGCTCGGTCATCCCCACACCACCGCGTCCTGGAGCCGGTCGTCGCCGAAGCCGATGAAGAATCCCATGGTGAGCCGGTCAGAGCCGTGCACCCGCTCGATCGAGTGGTAACGGGTGGGGTTTATCAAGTAGACGTCCCCGGCGCTCGGCTTGAACTCATGGCACGGCACACCGCCGACCACGGCCTCGTCATAGCCGAGCCCGCCGGGGATCTTGTGCGCCTCGTCCGCGGGCTGCCACTCCTTCTGGTAGATCCGCAGCTCACCGCCCTCGTCGCACTCCTGCAGGCACACCACACAGCTGAGTTGGCAGGCCAGGTCGGCCAGGGCGATCCCGGTGCCCTTGGCGTCGCGCATGATGTTGTCGTTGTGCAGTGGGTTGCGCACCCCGTCCGCGTGGATGCGTACCACCGACGGCGAGTACAGCCGCCCGTCGGGTTCGCTGGCCGGTTCGACCGAGCCCAGCCCGAAGGCGTCCCGCAGCGCGGTGCGCACCTGACCGTCCAGGTCGAACTCCACTGTGTCCAGCATGGACTTGGCGGCGTCGGCGTCCGCGAAGTAGTCGTCGGTCCGGTCGAGGTACTTGGCCAGGTACGGGCCCACGGTGGTCAGCGCGCCGTTGACGTACTCCGTGGTGGAGGCGTTGGCGAGCAGCTTGCCGATCCGCTCACGGTTGACGGCGAACGCGTCGGCCGGAAGCAGGTCGCGCAGCACGACCACGGCGGTCTCACCCGCTACGAGCTGGCGCAGCAGCGCGGGGTCCGGGCGGGTTGCGGCCGCGTCGACGACGACACGGGTCCACGTTGTGGAGGACGTCATGATGGTGTTCTCCTTCACGAGAGTACGGGGTCGGTGACCGGGGCGAGTGGGATCTCCACGACGTGGTCGGGCTTGAGCGGTTCCCAGTGTTCGGGTGGTGCGAGCGCCGGGACCACCTCTGAGGCGATCACCCGGAACCGCGGGGTACTCAGGGTGTACATACCGAAGTAACGGGGTGCCTGGTTGCCGGGTGTCGTCCAGTGGATGACATAGGCGTGCTCCGGGTTGACGGCGATGGCGTTGCCCGAACTCCCGCCCGGCGGAAGGGCGGTCAGTCGCTCCAGCGTCGACGCCTCGTCCAGCCGCCGGGCGTCCTTGGGCACGATGTAGTCGAAGTACTCACCCGAGTCGAACTCGGACTCCGGCAGGCCGAGCAACTGGTACACGGTCGGCAGGAAGCCGTTGTGCATGAAGTACCAGGGGAATTCGCCACCGCGCTCCAGCGGATGGGTGCACTTCAGACCCTGGTTCCTGGCCAGGGTGGCGTGCCGCGCGTGGATGGCGAGGAACGGTGTCTCCAGGCCCCTGATCGGTGAGTCGTCGTAGCTCTCGCCCAGCGGACGCACGTCCCGGTGCACGGCCAGCCCGTTCGGGGCATCGGGCTGGCGCCACACCGCGCCCCACCCGTTGGGGTGGACGTTGGTGGGACCGTCGTGGTCGGCGGTTCGACCGCAGCTCATGTCCACCGCGGCGTCGAGGACGGCACCGGCGTCGAAGCGGCCGGTGGCCAGGATCAGTCGGCACATGGTCAACCTCGCAGTCGGGTGGCGACGAGCGGACGCAACAGGGCCTGCGCTTCGGAGCAGTTGGCGGCGGTGGCCAGGACCCGCCCGACGGAACCGGTGTGCCGGGACAGATCCGAGGCGAGGACTTCGCGGTCCGCCGCTTCCAGGGCGTCGCCCGACGGGAACGGCGCCGCGCGCACCACCTCGACGTCATGACCGGCCCGTGCCAGCTCGGCACCGGCGGTCAGCTCCTCCTGTGAGACGGCGGTGATCTGGCCCACCGCCCGCTCCCGGGCGGGCGGCACGGCGGGTGGCCGCCGGTCGAGGTGCACGGCGAAGACCGCCTCGGCCCAGCGCGCCCCGGTCGCCCTCTCCACCAGTGCCACCAGAGCGCCTCCGGAGAGCCGGAACCCCATCTCCACGAAGACCGGCCCCGCCTGTCCCTGGATGACGTCGACGTGGAACGGCCCCTCCTGGTAACCGGCCGCGTGCAGACACCGCTCCGCCAGCTCCAGCAGCCCGCCGTCGGCGGTACTGCCGTGCCGGGCCAGATGGCCGACCTCACGGAAGCCGGAAAGGCCCGGCACTCCCGGCACCTCTTCGAGGGTGGTCAACTTCTCGCACACGCTGAGCAGATGCGGTCGCCCGTCATGAGCGACGCCCTGCAGGGACAGCTCTGGCCCCTTGACGAACTCCTCGGCGATGACCGAGACGAACTCCCCGCCGCCGTAGTTGCGCATCCCCTGGATGAGTTCCACGGCACACTGCCGCTGGTGTGGATCGTCCACCAGCAGCACGCCGAGGCCGCCGCCACCGTCCGACGGCTTGACCACCTGCGGATACTCCAACTCCGCGGCCTCGTCGGTACCGACGAGGGCGAAGCGCGGCTGGTGCACCTCCGTCCCGGACCGCCGCAACGCCTCCCGCTGCTGGTGCTTGTCCAACGGGCGGAACCGCTCCCCCACGTACGGCCATGGCGCCGCGCGCACCACACGGGCCAGTTCGAAGCCCGCGTACACATACCGTTCGAACCCCGACAGCACCAGCCGCGGTGCCACCCCCGCCCCGGCGAGTGCCGTCGCCACCTCCGCCGGCTCCTGTGGCTGCTCCACGGGCAGTTCCAGATCGAAGGAGGCCCGGCCGAGCATGCGCCGCCAACGCAGATAGGCGGGTGTCTCCACCAGTACCGCGCGCATACCGCGGCGTCGCGCGCAGTCAAGGTACGGGTCCAACCCGTCCCTGGTCGCGCCGAGTTGTACGAAGTCGTCTGCCTGATGCGTCACGGATCACCGACCGGACAGCAGCTCGGGCACCAGCGGGCCGTCGGCGGAGTGCCGGGTCTGGATGACCTCCTTGTGCGGGTCGCCCTCGAGGATCGAGTCGATCAACTCGCCGTTGTCCACCGTGGTGGAGGCGATCCGCAGCGAACCCCGGTACAGCACCCGCAGCTGGTCCACCGACAGTCCGGTGATCCGCTCCAGCCGGGCCACCAGCGACGGATCCCCCTCGGAGCCGTCGAGCAGCTCGCGGACCGTACCGGCGTCCAGGTCGGGCTGCTCGGCCCGCAGGTAGGCGTCGAGGTTCGCGCCCTTCTCGGCGAACGGCGCGTACACCATGGCCACCAACTGCTCCTCGGCGAGCCCGTACGCCTCCATCGCGTACGCGTCCATGGCGGCCCGCATCCGTTCGGCCGCCCCCTCGTAGCGCTCGCGCATCAGCTGCACGAGTTGCGGCGGGAACTCCTTCTTGTGCATCAGCGAGATCGCGAAGTCCACGTACTCCGCAAGCCCGTCGGCGTACGTGCGGCCGTAGCGGCGCTCGCACTTCAGGGCGCGCAGGTGCGCCATGAGGGCGGGGTTGCCGCAGTCGGACTCGGTGAAGCTGAACGCGATGTCGTCGAAGTCGAAGTGCAGGTAGTCGGTGAGCAGTTCCCAGTGGTCACCGGAGGCGTAGGCGGTGTCGTCGTAGATGGAGAAGAACTGCAACCCCTCGCGCACCTCGTTGGTGATGGCGTGCTCCGCGACGGTGTCGGGGGCGCCGGGACCGTGGATGTCGGTGAAGTACGCCTGCGAGATGTTGTTCAGCGCGGTCAGGAAGCCCTTGAAACCGGTGCGCTGGTCCCGGGGCGGTTGCAGCCCGAACCGCTTGGCGAGCCGGGACACCCACAGGTAGTAGTCGCGCTGTTCGCGTTGCGAGTCGCCGGTGATGATCAGGTCCACACCGCCGTCGTAACCAGCAGCCAGGCCGAAGGAGTTGACCATGCTCAGGTTGCAGGCGTTGCAGAAGGTCGGCCGGGCGTCGGCAGCCGTACGGTGGCCGGTCATCAGGATGTCGGCCCGGTTGCGCCGTACCACGTCGGCGGTCTGCGGAAAGTCCACATCGAACGGGCGCACCTGCTGGCCGTCGATCAGCAGCAACTCGCAGTCGGGGTCCTCAGCCAGCCGCAGCGCGGAGTACACCCGGTCGATGTTCTCCATCACCGCCCGCGGCATTCCGGCGTGCCGGTTGGTGGCCACCCGCATCCGGAAGGTCGAGCCGTGGATCCGGAACAGTATGAGCTGCATGGCCCGCACGAACGTCAGGGTGTATGAGCTGTCCTTGCCTCCGCCGTAGGCCACCAGCACCACGCTGCGGTTGAGCCCGCGCCTGGCGGGCAGCGCGTTGTGCAGCCGCATGGCGCAGCGCACGGCACCCTCGTAGTTCTCGGCGGAGAGTACGGCGCGTAACTCCTGCAGCGCACTCGCACGTAGTTCTTCGACATCCACCGCTGTGCTGCGCGCTGGCGCGAGTGAGGACATGCTGAACTCCTTGTCGGGCAACGTGTGATGGTGTACGAACCGCTCACGGGCACGCTGAAGCGTCCGCCGCGGAAATGCGCGCCGCGCGGCGTTGCGCGATGCGGCGGTACCTGCCCTCTTTGACCCACCGGATCAGGGCACTACCGCGAAAGAAAAGGAGGACGCGTTTCTTCGGATGGCTACGGAACTACCAGCGGAAATTTCCGCAGCGCCGTACGCGAGAAAGACACCGCATGTGCTTGTGAACCCCCGTCAGGAATTACCTGCCCCTTTGACCGCCATGGCGTGGCCCTCAATGTCCAGTAGCAGGGGCAGCGGTGTCAACCGCCCACTCCTGGATTGGCCGATATCCCCCTGGCCAAATCGGACTGTTTCACTGAAACCGCAGAGCGGTTACGGCTGGGTTTCCCCGTCCGGCCGGCTCCCCGCGCTCCAGTGCCGCCGCAGCGCGTCCAGCACCGCCCGTACGGCGGGGCGCTGGTCGGTACGGGCACGCCACACGGCGGACACCTGACGGGACGGTGTCGGTCGCATGGCCAGCACCCGAACCCCCGGCGGCAGCACGCCACGTCCCAGCCGCGGCAGCATCGCCACGCCCAACCCGGCGGCCAGCAGGGCGACTTGGGACTCGTACTCCTCGACCTGGTACGCGATGTCCGGCTGCATACCGTGCTGGCGGAAGGTGCGGGTCAGCCACTCGTGGCACATCGCCTCCGGACCCTGGCTGATCCACCGCTCGTCCGCGAGGTCCTCGGGGGTCAGCACGTCACGCCCAACCAGCGGATGCGCGACGGGCAGGGCGACGTCCGCCACGTCCTCGCCGACCGGCGACACGGACAGCGACGGCGGCAGCACCAGTGGGGTGTTGTGCCAGTCGTGCACCACCGCCACATCCGCCTCGCCCCTCGTCACCCGCGCGATGGCGCGGTTCGGGTCCAACTCGACGAGTCGGCAGTCGAGTTCGGGGTGTGCCCGGGTCAGCTCACCCACCGCTGCCGCGACGAACCCGCGGCACGCGGTGGGGAACGCCGACAGCACCAGGCGGCCGGACGGTACACCGCGCAGCGCCTCAACCCGCCCCTGGGCGCGCTCCAGAACTGCGGCGATCTCGTCGGCGGCCTCCACCAGCAGCCACGCGGCCGGAGTCAACTCCGCGCCGCTTCCCTTGCGGTCGAGCAGTTCGGTACGGACCTCGCGTTCCAGCTTGGCGATCTGCTGGGAGACCGCGGAGGGGGTGTAGCCAAGGGCGCTTGCGGCACGGGCCATCGAGCCGTGCGCGGCTATGGCCTTGAGCACGCCAAGCCGACTGGGATCGAGCATGAAGCCATGCTAATCCCCGGCCTTAACGAATCCTCGCTGGCCGCTGCCAGCCGTCACTTGCTTTCATGGTTCAAGCATGTGACGTGTGCTCAGGAAGGTCGGTGTATGAAGCCCGCCCATGTTGCCCTCGCTGTTTTGGTGGCAGCCGTGTGGGGGGTGAACTTCGTCGTCATCGACGTGGGGTTGCGTGACTTTCCACCGCTGCTGTTCTCCGCCGTCCGTTTCACCCTGGCCGCGCTGCCCGCGGTCTTCTTCGTCGGACGGCCGAGGGTGGCCTGGCGCTGGGTGATCGCGGTCGGCGTCGCGTTGGGCATCATGAAGTTCGGGCTGCTCTTCATCGGCATGGACTCCGGAATGCCCTCCGGCCTCGCCTCGTTGGTGCTCCAGGGCCAAGCGATCTTCACCGTCCTGTTCGCCGCGGTGCTGCTGCGGGAGCGCCCGCGCAGGGTCCAGGTGGCAGGCATGGTCCTGGCGACGGCCGGGATCGCGGTGGCCGGTACGGACTCCGGCGCGGCCGGACCGTTGGGCGCCTTCCTGCTGGTGGTCGCGGCGGCGGCCTGCTGGGGCGTCTCCAACATCGCGATGCGCAAGGCGAGTCCACCGGACATGTTCCGCTTCATGGTGTGGGTCAGCGTCGTTCCCCCGATCCCGCTGGCACTGATCTCCATCCCCTTCGAAGGCTGGCACCGCGACGTGCAGGCCCTGCGCGACATCACCTGGGGCGGCGCGGGCGCCGCCCTCTACGTGGCATGGGGCGCCACTCTCTTCGGCTTCGGCGTCTGGGGCTTCCTGCTGCGCACGTACGACTCCCCGACGGTGGCCCCCTTCTCCCTCCTGGTCCCGGTCTTCGGCCTCGCCGCGGCGTGGGTGTTCCAGGGCGAGGGAGTGACGCCGACGACGGCATGTGCGGCGGCACTGGTCATCGCGGGGATCGCGCTGGGGATGGTGCGGACCGGGGGCCGGCTTTCCCGGAGTCCAGCGGGTTCGGCTGAAGCCGGGTCCACGGCGGCCGTCAAAAACGACGTCGCCCTGGTCCGCGAACAGAACTAGTGGGCTTCTCTGTTCGGGTTGAGGTCATGAGGGCGCTGCGGTGAGCCCGGTCACGCCTTGATGCCTCTTGATGCCTCACACGGCCAGGCCCTTGGCGCTGCGCGCGCTTGGAGGGTCATACCGACCTACGTGTTGCTCACCGCCGCGCTGTTCGACAGTTCCGGAGTTCCGCACCGAGTTGCGCACACCAGATCGCCGCAACCCGCGGCCCCGGGGCTGCGTCGTACGAGGAACTGGGCCGGGAACCGCCGGTGTTGGAGCGATCGCGCAGGGTTGGGGAGACGCATGGAAAGAACCTTTTCATCCGGGTATGGAGTGGGTTCCCCGAGGAGAAGTGCTTGCAGGGCCACCGGCGTCCTGGCCAGTTGTGTAGCGGTGATGGCTGCTGGTGCGGTGCTTGGGGCGCCCGGCACCGCACGGGCGGCGTCGACCGTCCCGGTGTCCGGCTCGGCTTCCCCCGCAGTGCACGCCGCGTCCCGTGTCGGTGCCGTGTCTGCGTCGCAGCGGTTGACCATCCAGGTGTGGCTGAAGCCGGACCTGGCGGGCGCCGCCACGTTCGCCGACGCGGTCGCCACACCGGGCAGCGCCGAGTTCCACCACTACCTGAGCCCGAACGACTACACCGCCAGGTTCGGCCCCTCCGCCGCTCACGCCACGGCGCTCGCGGCGTGGCTGACCGCCCGTGGCCTGACCCAGGTGCGCGCCGACAGCGGCCGTGACTACGTCTCGGCGACCGGACCGGTGTCCACCGTGCAGTCGGCGTTCGGGGTACGTATCAACCGGTACCGGGTCATCGGCGCGAACGGCCAGGCCACGGTGTTCCAGTCCAACGACCGCGACGTGTCGGTGCCTGCCTCGCTCGCGCCCGACGTGCTGGGCGTGACCGGGATGGACAGCGCACCGCCCGCTGCCTCCCAGAGCGCGGCCCCGTCGGCGCGGGGCCCACGTAAGGCGGCGGCGAAGACACCGACTTGCTCGCAGTACTGGGCGCAGCACGTGCAGACCCTCCACCCGGCGTACCAGGGCCTGACCAAGGCGTCGCTACCTGTCTGCGGGTACTCCGCCGACCAGATCCGCGCGGCCTACGGGGCAACGTGGACGGACACCGGAAGAGGCCAGACCGTCGCCTTGACCGAGGACGAGGCGCCGACCGCGATGTTCCAGACGCTGACGGACTACGCGAGGAGCAACCACCTGCCGGCGCCGAAACCATCCCAGTTCCGGGAAGTACAGTCCGGAACCTCCTGCGCCACTCCCTCGCACAGCGCGGCTCAGCCGACCGCCGCCCATGGCGAAGCGCCCGCCGTCGACGACGAAGCGGAGATGGACTCCGAGGCCGTCTACGCGATGGCTCCCAGCGCCAACCAGCTGATGGTCGTCGGAGGGGGATGCAACGAGGATCAGGCGCTGCTCGACGCCGCTCTTGCCGTACTGACCGGCGACGGCAGCCATCCCAGCGCCTCCATCGAGTCCAACTCGTGGCAGATCCCCCTGGGTGAGGTGCCAGCGCAGACGGTGCACGCGATCGACGTGCGGGCCGCCGCCGAGGGGGTCGGCATGTACTTCGCCTCCGGTGACACTCCCGGCCTTACGGTGACCGACTCCGACCCGTACGCGCTGGCGGTCGGCGGCACCAGTCTCGGCATCGGGGCGGCGAACAACCGGGTGTTCGAGACTGGGTGGTCGGACGACTACGGTTCCCTGGACAACGGCAAGTGGAGCGATCAGGGCGTCAGCGGCGCCGGTGGGGGCACCAGCCTTGTCTACGGGCAGCCCTTCTACCAGAAGGGTGTCGTCCCGGCGTCGATGTCACGTGTCCGCGTCGGCAAGCGGATCGCCACCAACCGGGCGGTGCCCGACATCGCCGCTGACGCAGACCCCGACACCGGCATCCTGACCGGGTACATCCAGCCGACGAGCAGCGGGAAGCCGGGACCGTACCAGACCACGCCGAACGCCGGCACCAGCCTGGCGTGCCCGCTGATCGCCGGTCTGATCGCCGACGCTCAGCAGGGCCAGAAATCGGCTTTCGGCTTCGTCAACCCGTTGATCTACCGTCTGGCCGGCACGCGTGCGTTCCACGACATCCTGCCGGTCGCCACGTCGACGCCTCCGCAGGACCGGGGCGCCTACATCCCGGCGAAGGCCAGCACGGGTGTCGATGTCTTCGACTCCCAGGAACACGCCTACACCCAGCAGGTGACCGCCAAGGGCTACGACACGATGACGGGCGTCGGCACACCGAACGGCGCCGCGTTCCTCGCCGGGCTGCGCCACGCCGCACGCTGACGGGGCCCGACACGTGAACAGAGATGGCGGCCCCGCCAGTGGCGGGGCCGTCATCTCAGCGATGCCCCATTACACCGCCCTCGCCGCGCTCGGGCGCGCACCGGACCGCTGACTCACGCGCCACGGCGCGCTCGCCACGTCAGCCCGGCCCTGGCGCGGTAGCCGTGCGAGTGTCCGAATCGTCCCCCACCCTGGAAGGGAACAGGGGATGAGGCGACAGAGGGAGCGGTGCGATGCGGATCGTTGTGGACCTCACGCGCTGCCAGGGCTATGCGCAGTGCGTGTTCCTCGCGCCGAAGGTGTTCCAGCTCCATGGGGAAGAGGGATTGCTGTACAGCCCAGCCGTCCCCGACGATCAGCTGGAGCGAGTACGCGAAGCCACGGCGGCGTGCCCGGTTCAAGCCATCCTCCTCGGCGAGGAGGTGAGCCCCGATGACCGGTGACCTTCGGAACGGCCGCATCGTCATCGTCGGCGCGTCGCTGGCCGGACTGCGGGCAGCCGAGACGCTGCGCGAGGAGGGCTTCACCGGCTCACTGACCGTGGTCGGGGACGAGCCCTATCCGCCCTACGACCGGCCGCCCCTGTCCAAGCAGGTGCTGCTCGGCCAGGTGGCCGCCGACACCACTGGTCTGCCGATGCGCCGGAACCCGGACGCCGAGTGGCGGCTGGGAGTACGCGCCAGCGGCTTGGACGGCATCGGGAAACGGGTGATGCTGTCCGACGGCGAGTCGCTGCCGTTCGACCGGCTGCTGATCGCCACCGGGACCCGGGCGCGGCCCTGGCCCAACCCGGACGAGGCCGCCCTGGACGGGGTTTTCACCCTGCGCACCCGCGATGACGCCGCGGGCCTGGCCGAGCGGCTGGCCGCCGGGCCGCGGCGGGTGCTGGTCATCGGCGGAGGCTTCACCGGCTCGGAGATCGCCTCGGCCTGCCGGGAACGGAGCATCGAGGTCACGCTCGCCGAACGCGGCCCCGCACCCCTGGTGGGCGCGCTCGGCGGCACGCTGTCGAAGCTCGCGGCCGCCATGCATCGCAACCACGGCGTGGACCTGCGCTGCGGCGTGACCGTCACAGCCCTGCGCGGAGACAGCGGCGGCCGGTTCACCGGCGCGGAACTGTCCGACGGCAGCCGCGTGGAAGCGGACGTGTGCGTCGTGGCGCTGGGGGCGGTCCGCAACGTCGAGTGGCTGGCCGAGGCGGGACTGGCGGCGGGGCCGCGCGGCGTCACCTGCGACGCCGGATGCCGGGCCTTCGACATGTACGGGATCGTGACCGACGACGTCTTCGTGGCCGGCGACGTCTCCCGCTTCCCGCACCCACTGTTCGACTACCAACTGCTCTCCCTGGAGCACTGGGGCAACGCGGTCGCGCAGGCCGAGGTCGCGGCCCACAACATGGTCAACCGGGGGCCGCTGCGGCGCCCGCACCTCGCCCTTCCGACGTTCTGGTCGACCCAGTTCGGCCTCAACATCAAGTCGGTGGGCGTCCCCACGTTCTCCGACCATGTGGCCATCGCCCAGGGCTCCCTGGAAGAGCGCCGCCTGGCGATGGTCTACGGCTACCGGGGCCGCGTCACCGCCGCGGTCACCGTCGACATGGCCAAGTCGCTGGAGTACTACCGACACCTGATCGAGACCGCCGCACCGTTCCCACCCGCGCCCGGCGCGGCGGACCGCCCGATGGCGGCCGAAATCCCGGTTCCCTCCGATGTGCCGGATCCGAAGGGGTTGTCCCACGGCCCCACCGTGGCGCTCACCGGTCACCTACCCGACCGCCGACTGACGGTGATTCAGCCGCCCGGATGAACCACGTCCCGCCCCCGCACGAGGAGCCGAAACCCATGGCCGCCGACACACTGCTGGAACGCATCACCGACTACGCCAACCGTGCCGATCCCTACCCGCTGTACGCGGAACTCCGCGAAGCCGGTCCCGTGGTGCGGCAGGCAGACGGCAGCTACCTGGTCGGCACCTACCACGAGATCACCGCTTTGCTCCACAACCCGCAGATCAGTGCCGATCCCCGCAGCCTCCCCGGCCCGGGCCAGAAGGCACGGAAGCCGCCGTTCCTGCGGCTCGACGATCCCGAGCACCACAGGCTGCGCACCCTGGCCATGCGGCCGTTCGGTCCGCCACACAGCCCTGGCCGCATCGACACCATGCGCGGCCAGATCACCGAACTCACCGAGGAACTGCTCGACGAGCTCCGGGACCGCCCCCAGATCGACATCGTCGACGACTTCGCCTACCCCCTGCCCGTCACGGTCATCTGCCGACTGCTCGGCGTCCCCCGCGAGGACGAGCCGCTGTTCCGGGAATGGTCGAACGCGGTGGTCGCGTCCGCCGATGTCAGACCCGACCTGGACACCACGGAGCAGGACGGGGCGGGCGACCAGGCGCGGATCGACATGGGCATGTACCTGTTGAACCTCGCCGAGCAACGCCGCGGCCATCCCACCGGCGACATGCTCTCGGCCTTCATCAACGAACCGGACCCGGCCCTGCGGCTCACCCCCGAGGAACTCGCGGAAACCGGCGTGCTGCTGCTGATCGCCGGTCACGAGACCACGGTCAACCTGATCACCAACGGAGTACTCACCCTGCTGCGCCATCCCGACCAACTCGACCGGCTGCGCGGCGAACCCGACCTGCTACCCCGGGCGGTGGAGGAACTGCTGCGCTACGAGCCGCCCGTCCACATGCGGCAACGCATCCCCCTCGTCGACATGGACATCGCCGGCACCACCGTTGCCAAGGGCACCTCCGTCGTGCTCGCGCTGGCCTCAGGCAACCGCGACCCGAAGCGATTCCACGACCCCGACCGGTTCGACCCCACCCGCCAAGACAACGAGCACCTAGGCTTCGGCAGCGGCATCCACCTGTGCTACGGCGCACCACTCGCCCGCATCGAGGCCCACGCCGCGCTCGGCGCGCTGATCCCCCGCCTCAGCACGGCACGCCTGGTCCAGGACCCGCCCCCCTACCGGCAGAACGCCATGCTCCGCGGACCCCGCCACCTGCCCATCGAGATGCGACAGTCCGCCTGAGACCGGTGGACCTCCCTCGCCCGGGTAGGGCGCCAGGTCAGCCTCGACGCACCGACGGCGGCCCGAATGACTTCGACGGCGTGTAGGCCGCAATGATCGGGCCGACTTCGACGTCAAGGTCGGCCTGCCGAGTCAGAGAGCCCCACCACCGTGCCCAGGCCGCCGCCCACCCCTGCCGCGGTCGGCCAGACGCCGGGGAACATCGTCAATCCCGGTCGTGCGCGAGCCGATCACGCTATCGCGGGCATCGCGCAGGGTCAGTGCCGCAGCGGCTACTGGTGTGCCGTGTCTGCCAGTTGGCGAATCTGCGTGGCGATCTCGTGCCACACGGGCTGGGGGAGGTCGTGGCCCACGCCGGGCAGGGATACCAGGCGGGCGCCGGGGATGCGGGCCGCTGTCGCGCGGGCGGCGTTCATCTTGATCAGCGGGTCGCCGTCCCCGTGCAACACCAGGGTGGGCGCGGTGATAGTGCTGATCGCCGGGCCATGCCACTGGGCGCCGATCTGGCGGCTTTGCGCCTCCGCGTCGTGGATTCCAGTGTCGGCGATCCGCTCGGCGGTCGCCCGCGCGGCCTGCTCGTCGAAGGGGTAGCCGGGCGAGGCGATCAGTCGGGCGAGGGCGACCCCGGCCTCGACGGTGCCCTGCGGTGTCGCCGGAAATCTCATCCGGGACAGCTTCGCCAGCGTCCCCGGGCGCAGATACCGCAGGGTGGCCAGGCCCTTGGCGTCGCCCGGGACGGCCGACATCGAGGTGAGGGTTCGGACGCGTTCGGGGTGGCGGATCGCGATGCGCTGGACGATGGCTCCGCCCAGGGACATCCCGAACAGGTGGGCCGATTTCCATCCGAGGTCGTCCATGACGGCGATGGCGTCATCGGTCATGTCCTCGGCGGTGTAGGCGTCGCCGCGCTTGCCGAACAACGCGGCGAAGGGGCTGCGGGTGGAAGTGGGCGGCAGGTGGGTGGACTGGCCGCCGTCGCGCTGGTCGTAGCGGGCCACGGCGAATCCGTGCTCCGCGAGCACGTGACACAGGCCGTCCGGAATCCACTGGCGCGCGGCGCCCAGTCCGACGACCAGCAGCAGGGGTTCCCCGTCGCCACCCGTGGCCAGTTGGTCGTAGGCCAGCCGCACCTTGCCGTTCTCGGCCCAGCGGACGGGGGTCCAAGCCGGTGACGAGGACACACTCATGACGCCTCCTAATACTGCGATCAGTGTTCGCGCTATTAGGATAGAGGATGAGACGAGGCGAGGAAAGGGAGGACCGGTGTCCCAGGAACCGGTGACCGTGTGGGAGCGGCCCGAACGCGGAGCCCGTGGACCCGCGCCCGAGCGCAGTCGCGCCCAGATCACCGCCGCCGCGATCGAACTCGCCGACGCCGAAGGACTCGCGGCGGTGTCCATGCGACAGGTAGCCGTCAAGTTGGCCACCGGACCGGCGTCCTTGTACCGCTACCTCGCCGACCGCGACGAACTGTTGGACCTCATGACGGACACCGTGGCCGCAGAAGTCGACCTCACCGCCCCGCTCACCGGCGACCCCGTCGAGGACCTGCTGGCCCTCGCCGTCCAGTCCAAAGAGGTTCACCTGCGCCACCCGTGGCTGCTCGACATCCCCACCGAACCGCTCCGACTCGGGCCCAACGGCCTCGACTACCTTGAGCGCGCCCTGCGCGCGCTGGCCCCCGCCCCACTGTCCGAGCGGTCGAAACTGGAGACGATCGGCCTGCTGAACGCGCTGGTGACCCAGTTCGCCCGAGCCGAACTGCACACGCAACGCTCGCCCACAGAGCGACAGAAGGCTCAGGCCACCTACCTGATCAAGGCCGCCGCCGAAGGACGCCACCCGCTCCTGGCGCAGGCATTGGCCGGACAGACGGCCTCCAACGCCGACTCCCGGCCTCAATCCCAGTTCGCGCCGCTGGTACGCCGTGTGCTCGTCGGCCTGACCAGCTGAACCAACGCCCAGCCTGTCCCGCGTGAAAATCCGAGCTTCGAGCCGCTGACTCGGCCATCCCCTTGCGCGGGGCACGACCCAGCGCTGCGGGATGCGTGGCGGAGTGGTACGTGCAGCTGTGTCACATGCTCTTTCCGCAGGCCGTGGCGTTTGAAGTGCGGTCGTGGTCCTGATCCGGCTTTCCGTTCGGTTGGCCGTCGATGGACAGGCAGCCGAACGGCAATGGAGGGATCTTCAGGCGCCTGCCGTGAGGATGGCCGCTGCGAGGCCGCACCGCCCCTATCCTTGCCATGCCGCGTAACCCAGCGGGCGCCGAAAACTGGAGGCACCACCTCATGCTGATCGCTCAGCGCCCGTCTCTGACCGAAGAGGTCGTCGAGGAATACCGCTCACGGTTCGTCATCGAGCCGCTGGAGCCGGGCTTCGGCTACACCCTCGGCAACTCCCTGCGCCGCACCCTGCTGTCCTCCATCCCCGCCGCTGCCGTCACCAGCATCCGGATCGACGGCGTGCTGCACGAGTTCACCACCGTGCCCGGCGTCAAGGAGGACATCACCGACCTCATCCTCAACATCAAACAGCTGGTCGTCTCCTCCGAGCATGACGAACCGGTCGTGATGTACCTGCGCAAGCAGGGCCCCGGCCTGGTCACCGCCGCCGACATCGCCCCGCCCGCCGGCATCGAGGTCCACAACCCGGACCTGGTCCTGGCCACCCTCAACTCAAAGGGCAGCCTGCAGATCGAACTGACCGTCGAACGCGGCCGCGGCTACGTCTCCGCCGTGCAGAACACGCAGCAGGGCCAGGAGATCGGCCGCATCCCGGTTGACTCCATCTACAGTCCCGTGCTCAAGGTCACCTACAAGGTCGAGGCGACCCGCGTCGAGCAGCGCACCGACTTCGACAAACTCATCGTCGACGTCGAGACCAAACAGGCCATGCACCCCCGCGACGCCATGGCGTCGGCCGGCAAGACCCTCGTCGAACTCTTCGGACTCGCCTGCGAGCTCAACGTCGACGCCGAAGGCATCGACATCGGCCCCTCCCCCACGGACGCCGCCCTCGCCGCCGACCTCGCCCTCCCCATCGAGGAACTCGAACTCACCGTCCGCTCCTACAACTGCCTCAAGCGCGAAGGCGTCCACTCCGTCGGCGAGCTCGTAGGCCGCTCCGAAGCGGACCTGCTCGACATCCGCAACTTCGGCTCGAAGTCGATCGACGAGGTCAAGGCAAAGCTGGCCAGCATGGGCCTGGCCCTTAAGGACAGCCCGCCCGGATTCGACCCCATCGCTGCCGCAGGCGCCTTCGGCGCCGACGAAGACACCGGGTTCGTCGAAACCGAGCAGTACTGAATGCCGCGCTGTACCGGGTCCGCTGGTCAGCCCGTATCGGGGTAGAGCCCCACAGGGACACCCCGCCCCGCTGTCTCCGGTCCGGAGGAGAAAGGGGCGGTGTGCTCCCGGGGCGGCATCCGCAAAGAGTAGTGGCTGACGGGGAAGGGTGCTCCGGCCACGAAGGCTGATCTCCCCAGCCACCAGCTGAGCCGTCCAGGCAAACCAGGACTCCATGTCGCCGAATGCGGCGGCGCCGAGCGCAGCGGCGGAACCGTGCGGGCGAAGGCAGAAGTGCCGCCAACGCCGACGTCACACGAGCCGGCCGCCCGGCCCGCTGACTCCTTCAATGCCTTGGCAGGCGAGGGGCTGAACTCGGTGCCTGCGTCAGTGTTGCGAGCGGGAATGCCTCGGTGTCTTCCGGAGGCCGCGACACGTACAGGGCCGTGTGGAAGTAACCCTCGGTCTCTCGCCCCTGCGGGTCTTCACCCGCGGCAGCCACCGCATCAACGGCGTACTGCTGCTCCTGCGGGCTGGTGAAGCGGCGCTGGGCGAAGGTGGAGTCGGCGGCCTTCTCGGTGACCAGTCCGTGGGACCGCAGGCTTGCCGCGATGGGCTGGTAGGAGCCCGTCCGCAACACGAAAGCGGCGATCCACACGGGGGCGTCGACAGCGGCCAGGAGCGGCTGGAAGGTGCGAGGGGACAGGAAACTCGCCCCGCCAGTGACCGTGATCAAGCGTGTGGCGCGCACAGCGCGGCGCAGGGCTGGTGAGGGCGGGGCGGTTTCGAGGTTCTCGGCGAACGCATGGTCCAGGAGGCCGACCGCGAGCGCGTAGTCGAGGGCAGGCGTGGCCACGTCGAGTCCGGTCACGGGGACCGCGTCCCGGCGTCGGCGGGCCGCGTAGTAGGCACGGTCCCATTCGATCAGTTCGGCGGTGGTGAGTGCGTCGGCCCGTGGTGATGTGTAGTGGGCGTGCAGGTCGTCCCACGTCAGGTCGTGATTGAGCAGGGCCGCGTTGATGCCGTAGGAGCAGCAGATGTCCAGCACCTCCGCACGTCCCGCCAGCTGGGCGGTGCGGTTGGCGGCCATGCGCCGGAAGACTCCCTGAGCATGGTGGGGCGTCTGGTAGTCCAACGCGCCCAGCACACGGAAGTAGGCTCGCGGGTCGGGCTGGTCATAGAGGTTGTCGAACGGGGTCCTGCCCACGGGGGTGGTATCTGGCGTCGACTGCCCGGCAGTGGAATCGGTGCCTCTTGCCCTGTTCATCCCGGCCGTTCCCCTTGTTCGCCTGACCGTGATCCCGACCCCCCACAGTCTGAGCCTCACAGCCACCAAGGCAAACAACCGCGGGCACGAAACCGGCCACGTACGGCCCGATAGGACGCCTGCAGATCATCAACAGCGACATGACATTTCCCCAGGTGCCGTCAACCGAGCAGAGCAAGTGCCGCTTGCGGAGGGGCCTTTCATGGGCCGAAGCGTTGGGGAAACTCCTGCCACTGCAATCGCGTGCTGGGCCGGTGCATGGTCCCGTTGATCACCTGCCGGTGGTCGCGCCACCGGCAGCAGCGGTTGTTGCTCGCGCGGATGAGTTGGCGATTGTCCAGCTTGAAGGGGAGCAGCGCGTCGAGGACCGCGACGATCCGCTCGCGCGACGGCCGTCCCGGGTCCGAGCGGCGCCTCCCCACGGCCTCGCCCAGGGCGGTGAGCTTCTGGGCCCGCTCGCCGACGCGATCGACTCCCTTGCCGCCGGCGACGTCGACGGGTGGATGAGCATGTACGCTCCCGACGCCGTAGACGAATTCCCCTGGGCGGCCGAGGGTGCTGTCCGCCCCCTGGACGGGCGCGACGTGATCGCGGCCTACATGAGCGAGCTCCCGGAACTCATCAAGTTCGGGCCTCTCACCGACGTCCGTGTACACGAAGCAGGCAACGCTGTGCGGCAGAACAGCAGAACTGAAGTGGGGTCGGCGTCCTCGGCTTTCAGGGCCACCCCAATCGCCGGGGCAGCCCTGGCAGCCTGACACGCCCAACCCTGACGGGCCGATGTCTGAGGGCGATGGGAAGCACCGGAAGTGACGCTCAGCACGGAGAGCATGGCGCGGCCCGCCCATAGCGAATCGGGCCACCCCTGCGTGAGACGGGCGCTGATTCCGCACTGAGAGGACGCGTTCGCGGCCGTGAACCGGGCGTGGGCAGGCAGCGCACCAGAAGGCTTGCGGAACCGGCGCTGGTGACGGGGTTCCGCAGGACGCTGTCGGCGACACTGATCATCGCGATGACGAACAGCGCGTCGCACTTACTTACGCAGCAGGCCTCGCTCTAATGATCTTTCGGAGCTCAGGTCGTTGGCTTGCGCGCGGCTACGACCAGTAGTGGGGGCCTGATGAGGTGTTGGGTCAGGTCTGGCTGGCGGGTGACGGCGGCGTGGGTGGGCTGGGGTTCGTCCAGGGCGACGAGGGTGAGCCCGGCTGCGGTCAGCGCGCTGATGTGGGTGGACAGTTTGTAGTGGTACTTGGTGACCGTGGTGTTGAACCAGCGTTGAGAGCGGGACGATTCGTAGCCGTAAGCCGTGATGGGCCACGCGGTGCGGTCGTGTTCGTTCGGCCAGCCGGTCATCGGGTGTTGTGCCGTGCATACGGGGTGTTCCACGGAGTAGACGAGGTGGCCGCCGGGCCGTAGCCAGCCCGCAATCCGCGTCATGAGGGCGGGCAGGTCGGGGACGTAGTGCAGGGCCAGGCTACTGACGCCAGGTCGAGCGACGCGTCCGGCAGGCTCAACTCCTCTGCGGTGGCGCACACATAGCGTACGAGCGGGTTCTTGTGGCGCCTGGCCAGTTCCAGCATCCGTGCGGAGGGGTCCACGCCCAGTACCGAGCGGGCCGCAGCCGTCGCCAACCACCGTGCCTGGGTGCCGTCGCCGCAGCCCAGGTCCAGCACGTCCAGGTCGGCGACCGCGGGCAGGAGCCGCCGGAGCGCGGGCTGTTCCAGTTCCTCGTTGAGACCGCTGCCCGCGGCACGCATCCGCTGGTAAGCGGTGAAGAAGGCGGGGTCGTCGTAGAGCGGTGTGTCGGCGGTCATGGCCGCGCTCCGTGGGTGGGGGTGCGGACCAGGCTACGCAGGAGGCTGACGTATCGGCTCCAACGTGTCGGGCGGGCCGGTGTCGTCCAGGTTCGTTCGGCGCGGTCCATGCTGTCTTCCAGGCATGCGTCGTGCAGGGGCCTCCACAGCAGGGGCCAAGTGAGCCGGGCTGGGCCTCGGGCGTGCATGGCCAGGGTGTGCCGCAGCAGGGTGTGGTGCTCGTCGACGGCCAGGGCGGTGTATTCGTGGAAGCCGTCGAAACCGCGCGGTGCGTTGAAGGTGAAGCGCACCCAGGTGGCGGGGACGTAGGCGGTCACGGTGTAGCGGATGGGGCCGTGCCCGCCGACCGCTCCGACGGCCAAGGGGCCGTCCAAGCGCATCGCAGGCCAACTGTGATGTGGCCACAACGCGTCGCCGTCGCCGGCGAGGGTGTCGATCAGTGCCCCCACTTCACTCCGCGTCGCCGCCAGCAGGCGTTCGTGCACGTTGTACACGCCCATCGCGTCCTCCCCTGAAGGCTTTCAGAGAACATCCTCCAATATTTTAGAGATTATCCTCTACTGCATGGCCAGGCCAGCCCGGTTCACCACCGACCAGTTCCTCGACGCCGCCGTGCGCAAGGCCGCAGCAGCCGGTCCGACGGCGGTGACCATGTCCGCGGTCGCCGCGGAAGTGGGCGCTCCAAGCGGCTCGGCGTACCACCGGTTCGCCGGACGCACCGAGCTGCTCGCACAGACATGGCTGCGTACGGTGGAGACCTTCCAGGCGAGCTACCTCGCCGCTTGCGAGACGGTCGGCGATGACCCCGCGCAGGCTGCGCGGGGGGCGGCTCGTCAGGTGGTGGCCTGGAGTCGCGCCCACCCCGAGCAGGTCGCCGTGCTGCTCCACGGCGCAGACGCCTTCGACCGCGCCCACTGGCCCGAACCGCACCGCCGTCGCGCCGAGGCCGGCAACCAGCGCGTCCACGCCGCTCTCGCAGCCCTGGCCGCCGCCTTGGATCTGCGCGGACCCGAGGCCGCCGACCGGGTCACCCTCGCCCTGGTCGACCTCCCCCTGGCGCTGGTCCGCCGCCACCTGCGCGGGGGCACGCCCCTGCCCGCGCATGCCGAGGACCTCGCCGAGCAGGGCGCGGCCGCCCTCCTATGTGGCCGGTTCCCCTCTCCCGCGTCCCCTGCGGGTGCGGAACGGGCACAGGACGCTACGTCACATCGTCCGGTCCGCTGACGGCTGCCAGCAGCGCGGTAACGGTCTCGTTGTACGGAGTGGGGATGCCGAGGCGGGCCCCTGCACGCACCACCGCCCCGTTGCGGGCGTCGTATTCCAACGCACGGCCGGCTAGGCGGTCCCACAGCACGCTGCTGCCAGACTCGGCGGGCATCGCGCGCAGCCGAGCCAAGATCTGGTCGGGCAGATCCTCGGAAAGGCACGCCCCCGACGCGACTGCCACCTGCCGCGCCTCTTCCACCAACGCGCGGCCCAACTCGGCGATGCCCGGCTGGGCGAAGACCGGCATCCGACGCATCGTCAATGCCGTTACCGCACCGTTGGCCACGTTCAGACACAGCTTCATCCAGGACGCGGTCACGAAATCGCCGGTGAGCGCGACGGTGATGCCGCTCCCCCGGCACAGGGCCGCGAATTCCGCGCCGTCGTCGTCCTCGGGAACCGTGATCCGCGGCCGGTCGAACAACCGGACGTGCCCACGCCGCAGCGACTCGGCCCCGATCTCCACCACAGCCGGCAGCACGCGAGCGGCGCCCGCCAACGGCGCGACGCGCTCAAGGTGTTCCACGCCGTTCTGCAACACCACGACACGAGTCCCCGCACCACACAGCCGGTCCAGCCACGGCGCGACCGCGGCCGTCTGGTGAGCCTTGGTCGCCAGCACCACCCACTCCACCGCCGACACCTGGGCAGGATCGAACTCCTCGAATACTGACGCCTCCTGGGTCATCCCCTCAGGCCAGTCGATCCGCAACCCACCAAGCGGAGACCGCACACACGCGGTCACCTTCGTGCGCCCAGTCGATGCAAGGCCCGCGGCCACCACGCCGCCCACCGCCCCGACGCCCACCACCGCAACATGCTTCATGCCCATCGAACCTACCCACTCCGGGATCGTCTTGAAGAGCACGTCACAGAAAGAGCGGAGGCAGGGAACCTCGCATGCCCAACGCAGATGCCCTGTCTGTTTTGGACAGGGTGCTTCGGAGCCAGGTCGGCAGCAAGAACGTTCTCTCCCGTGCTGATCGAACGTCGCAGCAACGTCTTCGCGCCTGGCCCCGGTCGCGGCCAGCAGACGAAGCAGCACCCTGGCCTTGTAGGGATCGAGCAGGACGCCGTTGATCAGTCCGCGCCGCTGCAAATCCGTCTCCGAGCCGACCGCGCCGTAGGTGTGCCGCAACACCGAGCCGCTGCCCGTCCGCGACGTCAACACAACCGGCATGCGTTCGGCCCAAGGCACCAAGCCTCGGCGTGAGCGCGGACGGCACGTGACCGACACCAAAACCGGCGACGACGAGACCGTCATGTGTCTCCGCCAACCCGTCGAGAAGCGCACCATCATCGTCGCGCGTGACGCAGTAGAGGGCCACACGTGCCGCATCGAGCCGCGCCACATCGGTCTGGACCGACAGCAGCTCGCCGCGGGTCGGCCTGGCCAGTATGCGTACCTGACCTTCGATGACGTGACCGATCGGACCAACGTTAGGGGAGGTGAACGATGCAGTACTCGTGCTGTGGGCCTTGTGTACCCAACGTGCGGCATGTACCTCGTCGTTGAAAACGACCAGCGCCCCGAGCTCACGGGCTGAGGGTGCCGCGGCGACACGTGCTGCCGCAAGCACGTTCGCCGGACCGTCCGCGCCGGCGAGAGTCGTCGGATTGCGCATCGCGCCCGTGAGCACGAACGGCGCCTCGTGCCGCCACACAAGGTCGACGAGGAATGCGGTCTCCTCCAGCGTGTCGGTCACTGTGTGACAACAACGCCAGCAGCTCCGTCGCTGACCGCTCGCGAGGCAGCATCGACGACTTCGAGCATCTGCCGGGGGCAGGCGTCGTCAAAGCTACGGTCTCCTGATCGAGGCCGGCAGAGCGATCCACAGAGTGTGACACGAGAGGGCCTGTGGCCCGAGGGCAGCACGGACCAGCTCTACCCCGGGGCATCCAGAAAGCGCCGCCGCACTCCCCAACGTGACCACCAGCTGATCGCCTGCACCATCACGCGGGTACACGATCCGATCCCGTGGAGAGATGCACGTACAGAACATTCACGCAGGGTCAGCCGTGTCCATGGGCGACGCCGGACATGAAGAAGATCGCGGTCGCGATAAACAGGGAGCCTACGACCGCAGGGATGGCGATCTCCTGCCTGCGCTTGGAGGCGAGGGCAACGCCGACCTTATTCGGCGCACCGGGCAGGTAGAGCAGGGCAACCTGGCCGCCGACCGGCAGCCCCTTTACTCCAGAGACCGGGATTTGGTACTCGCGCGGATTGCCGTCCGCATCGGTGAAGTTCACCACGGCGTGGTACGTGCTGCCCCCTTCCCCGCCGGAGTGTCTGACATGGCGAACCACGACGCCCTGGACCGGCACCCCCTCGCGCCGCAGTCGGCGGTGACGTGCGTTCAGAAAGAAGGAGTACCCGATCGACAGCAACCCCACTACCAGGAACAACCACACGGTGACCGCCACCTATCCCCGGTTCCTACCGGCCTCAACTTCCCTGCCCTCACGAAAGACAACGACGTCGCGCCGACTTGATCCGGTTCTTGCGTCCCAGTGATCGGGGCGTCCGCTTTTCCACTTCCTCACGTCTGTCCCTTCCCTGGGGAGGACCTGCGTCGAAAGCAACGGCCACTGCGAGACCGCTGGGGTCGGCGCTCGGGGGAAGCGGGCCAGCCGATCTTGGGCAGCGAACTGTCGCGCCAGACGGGGCCTTGACCAGGTCATCGACCGCCCGGGTGGACACGCCGTGCACATACGCCTCCATGATGACGGCGAACGGAGCCCGGCCGATGCGGCGGCGACCCTCCAGCAGGCTGGGGAAGAACCCCGCCTGAGCGCAGCTTGGGTAGCGGAGGACGTCAACGAGTTGAGTCCCCCGTCGCCCTCGCTCAAGGGCGAGAAGTGGGCTTGAGGCCTGCGAATGAGGCCAGGCCGGTGGAGATGAGCTCGGCTGCGCGGCGGACGTCGGCGGTCACCGCCGTATGGACCTGCGCGGGCGTGCGCTTGCCATCCAGGTATTTCCTCAGGCTCTGGAACTGGATGGGCCACAGTCCGAGCAGGGCGGTGGCCGCAATCTGCGGCTCCGGGTCATCCGGGCCCATCCCAATGCGCTGGGCCAGCACCTCGGAGGCGGCGACGACGAGCCGGTCGGTCATGTCACGGTGATAGGCCCGCAGGGACGGCGTCGATCTCGTCAGTGCGCCAAAGCGCTGGATCATGGCAGCAGCCTGGACAGAGTCCTCCTGCGCGGCGATCCAGGACGTCATGGCGCTCAACTCGTCGGAGAGGATCCCCAGCACGGCCTCGACCGAAGCGCGGTCCGGCCGGGCCAGGGCGGCGCGCAGGGCGGCCATTGTGGACTCCCCGAGGTCCAGGATGAGCGATTCCTTGGTGGGGAAGTAGTTGAAGACCGTCTTTTCCGAGACACCACACGCCTGAGCAATCTCTGACACACGGACGGCGTCGAAGCCGCGTTCCAGGAACATCTCGGTCGCGGTGTCGGACAGGCGTTGCCGCATCAGGCGCTTCTTCCGCTCCCGCAGTCCCTCGGCCCTGGGCTCCGCCTGTCGGCGCCATGCAGTCCAGTTCACTGTGCTCATGATGGCAGCGTAGTCCAGTGACAGAATAATTACTGCTACAGTAAATTTTCAGCGACTGTAAGCGTTGGGCCTGTTCCGACACCACACCCCGTCAGCTCTGGGAGGCCTCCATGCGCACCATCCACATCGTCCGCGACTACCCGCATTCCCCTGCCAAGGTCTGGCGCGCCGTCACCGACGCTGCGCTCATCCCACTGTGGACCGCTACCGGCGCCGGCGCACGACCGGAAGGCTTCACCCCCACCGTCGGCACGGAGTTCCAGTTCATCGCCAGGCCGAAGCCCGGCTGGAGCGGCATCGTCGACTGCGTCGTGCTGGAGGCGGACGAGCCCCGACTGCTGCGCTACTCGTGGACCGACCATGGCGGCGGCGAGACGACCGAAGTCACCTACCGGATAGAGCCGCATGCCGCAGGAACACGCTTCACCTATGACCACACGGGCTTCACAGGTACCGGCGGACTCCTCATGGCCCAAATCCTGGGCCACGTCCGGCGGAAGATGCTGCGCGTCGGACTGCCCGCAGTACTGAACGATCTCGACGATTCCGGCATGCTCCGCCCCGGAAGCACTCTCAAGCCCAGGACCTGAAGACTGCCGACCAGGGGGCGCACCCCCTTCAGTGTCGCGGGAGCGGCCATCGAGAACGGGGTGCTGTACGCAGCGACCCACAGTACGTCAAGACCGTTCGCCAGCGGGTTCATACGTCGTCCTTCCGCCCACTGAACGAAGCTGATCCAGCGGGAGGGCGGACGAGGCCAAGAAGTACGTACGTCACGGTCATCAACTCCCGCGCACGGCACCACGCCCAACCCTCCCACAAGGAAGCGCCCTTGAAGTCAAGGTGTTCGTCGCGCACGACCGTCCGGCACGCCCTGCCTCACGGCCCGCTCCTGCCCGAGGATGCACGGACTCAAAGCGCCACCCTCACCGCGCAGCTCACACTCCTGACGGGGGACTCGGTGGCCCGCTGCTGATCCGCGCCGGGCGAGGCCGGCAGCTTGAACTCACCGGCCCCGAAAGAGAATTCGTGCTGGGCCCACGCGCGGCGGACTTTATGTAGTCGCGGATCACTGCATCCGGATCAGCTCCGTCCTGGAAGCTGACAAGAGCTACAACCGTCTTCGGGTTCCCTGGAACCGCAAAGAATCCATGGGTTACCACATCAAACTGACCCAGAGTCGAAACATGGGCCGCCCATCGCACGAGATAATCAGCTGCGGCCGATTCCGACGCTGGATGATACGTACGCATTTGATAGACCGGCATGGCCGGTATCCCTTTCGAGATCGTACTTTTTGGACTTCCGCGCGAGGGCAGGTCGAAGGTGTCAGCGCAGTGGCAGGCTTTCCAGGGTGAAGACCGGGCTGGTCAGCGGAGTGCCGTACAGGTAGGTGTCCATCTGGGAGTTGGTCACCAGTAGCCGGTCGCCGTTCACGGCGACGCCAGTGGTGGTGTCGGCCCCCGGGTAGGTACGTTCGGAGACGACGGTGGCCCGGGTGTCGTCGCCGGAGAGCCGCACAGTGGTGATCTCGTTGTTCACGGAACGGGCGACGTACAGGGTGTTTCCTCGCCGCGCGATGCCGTCGGCACTGGGCAGGGCCGGTGCGTCGATCTTGCGGATGTCGCCGGTGGCGAGGGTGAGCCGGTAGAGGGCGCCGCTGTACCAGTAGCCGATGATCAGGGACTTGCCGTCGGGGGTGGTGACAATGCCGTTGCCGTTGGACTGGCCGGCCACGTAGTCCGGCAGGTGGTAGGCCACCTCAAGGGGCCGGTGGGCGCCGGTGGCGGGGGCGTTCACCTCGGCGGCAGGGATCCGGTAGACCACGGCGCGGAAGGAGTCGGTGATGTAGACGTCCCCGTTGGGGGTGACGGCCTCGTCGTTGACGAGGGTCGGTCCACCCGTGTCGGGGACGGTGTAGGAGGAAACGAGCTTTCCGGTGTGGGTGTAGACGAAGAAGCGTCCGGTGAAGGCGCCGGCGACCAGCAGGCGATTGCCGGTGACCTTGATCCCGGTGGCCTGGGTGCGGCCGTCCTGGCCGGCCGGCAGGAAGGGGTCGAGCGTCTTCGCCCCGGGGCGGCCGCGGTAGACGGTGCCGTCGGCGATGCTGCCGGTGTAGACGTAGCGGTGGTCGGCCGCGACGCTTTCGGGAAAGGCGTTGCTGCCGTTGATCGTGATCGTGTAATCGCCGCCCTCACGGTCATGGGTGGGTGCGGCGGTGGCCGGAAGCGTGAGGGCGGCCAGGGCGGTGGACGTCGCGGTGACTGTGAGGAGCGCGCGCCTCCATGTGGCGCGCGCGGTAGTACGGGTGGACATCGTGAAGGACCTTTCCGGATGGAATGGAGGGGAGTGACACGAGGAACGTTGAATACCGGCGGCAGGCCATCGAGTCCTCCCGGGGGGCGGGACCAAGCCGGGATCACCCGCTTCACCCGCGCCGGTGGCGGAGCCGCAGCGGCGGTGAATGCCGCCGGTTATGCAGTCGTCGGGTCGGCTGCCCGGGAAGCGGTGTCAGCGCAGCGCGGCGGCGACCGCGTCGGCCAGGGAGGTGGTGGGCCGTCCGATGAGGCGGCTCAGGTCGCCGGAGCCGGTGAACAACTCGTCGCGGCTCATGCCGAGATCGGCGTCGGCGAGGACGTGAGCCAAGTCGGCAGGCAGGCCGGCGTCGGTCAGCGCTCGGGCGAACTCGTCGGCGGGGAGATCGGTGTAGCTGATCTGCCTTCCGGCGACGGCCGAGATCGCCGTGGCGAGCCCGGTCAGGGTGAACGCCTCGTCGCCGCCCAGTTCGTACACCGCGCCGACATGCCCTTCGGTGGTCAGCACGACCGCGGCGGCCTCGGCGTAGTCGGCACGGGCAGCGGCGCTGATCCTCCCCTGGCCGGCGGCCCCGACCACGGCTTCGTTTCGCAGCACCAGCGGCAGCTGGTCCATGTAGTTCTCCAGGTACCAGCTGTTGCGCAGCAGCACACTGGGGACTCCACGCGCCCGCAGGTATTCCTCGGTGGCGCGATGAGTGGAGGCGAGGATCGTCGTGGCCGTGTCCGCGTGCGACATGCTTGTGTACGCCACCAGCGACGCACCTGCCGCCACTGCGGCATCGATGGCACGGCGGTGGTTGGCGACCCGCTCGTCCACAGTCGTGGTCGATACCAGCAGCAACTTGTCCGCTCCCTCGAAGGCCGCCGTAAGACCGTCCGGGTCCGCGAAGTCGGCCCGGCGCACCACGACACCGCGGTCGGCGAACTCCTTGATCCTGTCGATGTCCCGGCCGGTCGCGACGATGTCCGAGGCCGACACTCCGCGATCCAGCAGTGCCTCGACGGCGAGCCTTCCCAACTGGCCGGAGGCTCCGGTGACAACGATTGACATGAGATCGCTCCTTTCTTCGCGCCGCGAACCTCCCGCGGCGATACTGAGCCAGGATGACCTCGTAGCTCTCTATTGGTAAGTAGCCACCTCGTTGTAAGGTAGCCACCTGCAGGAAAGTAATGAGGTGAGCGGGATGGCGACCACCAAGGGTGTGAGCGAGCCCATAGCGTCGTGGGATCCGTACGAGCGTGGCTGCCCGTCGCGCGACCTGCTGGACCAGATCGGCAGCAAGTGGGCGGTTCTGGTGTTGGGTGAGCTCGGCAAGCACGGTGCGTGCCGGTTCACCCAACTGCGGCAGAGGCTGACGGGAGTGAGCGAGAAGATGCTCACCCAGACACTGCGCACCCTCGAACGCGACGGACTGGTCCGGCGAACCGTCTACCCGGAGGTGCCGGTCCGCGTGGAGTACGAGCTGACTCCGCTTGGCCAGACACTACGGGAGCCCCTGAGAGCGCTTACGGAGTGGTCGGTGCGCCACGTGACAGAGGTCCTCGCCGCCCGCGAGGAGTACGACGCCCGGAGCGAGAACGCCGGCTGAACCTGCGAGCACTTCTGGAACCCTGTCCGGAGGGTCTTCTCACTGGTGGATCAGGTGACGCGGAAGCTGCTGTCAGTCCCGGCGGTGCTGCTACGCCAACGCGCGGCGGAAATGCTGAGTTGCTGGTGCCGCAGCATGAGAACGCGGTGCCGCGCAGGCAGCTCTCCCGATCAGCGACCGCGACAAGCAGCCGGGAGCCTGGCACCGCGCCACCAACTCGCCGCACTTCAGCGGCAGATCGGCAAACCGAAGCTGACCTGGCCGGAACGTGCACTGCTGGACGCCCTCCTATATCCCCTCCCCCGGGTGCGTCTTCGTCAACTACCGCTGATGTCTCGCCAGGCACGGTGCTGCGTTGACACCGCGACCTGCTGCGGCGCTGGCACCCCAACCGGCCATCTGCCGGGGCGATTTATCCACCTTGACATAAGAAGGCGTGAACGTCTGGGCGGCCTCCTCCACGAGTACCAGCATGATGCACAACCAGGGCAGGATGGGGTCTTCGCCAAGCGCAGCGTTGGGACTGGTTCCACGCCCTGAACGCCCTCAAGAGCCATATTCGGCCGAACAGATCAGCGGCCAAGCGCTCACGCACCGCCCCCGAGCTCCTTCGCCACGACCAACTTTCACGCCCCTCCCCCGCACGTACGCATGACCATCTGACCTGCGCGGACGTATTTTTCGACCCTGCTGGAGATGCTGACCAAGCACCGGCACTTCCTGCACTTCACCACCCGCGACCTCACCGACGAGCTGGCCGGGCAGCGGACCACCGCCATCGAGCTGTATGTGGCCACTCTGATCAGGCACGTCTCCTCGATGGAGCGGACTGGTGAACTTCATCGTGGAGGGCTCGTTGGCGCTGCCCGACTTCACCGCCATGGCCGAGGCGGACTGGGCCCGGCGGTCCGACGACTTCCGGCCACTGCCCGGCGAGACGCTCGCCGTGTCCTGGATGCCTACGCCGAAGTGGCCCGCAAGGCAGACGAGTTGGCCACCTCCCGACCTGGGTGCCAGCCAGCCGCTGCCAGCGACGCTCACCGCGCCCGTGGTATCAGCGGGCCCGGGCGGTCGGCCCTACGGCGCACCGCCACGCACTGACGGGTTGGCGCGAAACAATCCCCGTTCCCAGCCCTGTCTGCCACAGTGCCGATGCCATCGCCGGGGGATCCGGCTGGTCACCAACTCGGCCCGCTGGGGCGGTGATCCGAGACATGGCACATGGGGTCGCTCTTTGCGCCAAATGGCGTGGACGACGTTTTAGACGTGCCGTAGTAACGAGGCACGCCCAACGTGGCGCATGTCAACGGGAGGACAGATGCGAGCTAAAGCCTTGCACTACTGGATCATGGTGCTGGACGTGGAGAACTTCAGCCCGCGCGAGAATCCCGTGCAGCGGGCCGTACGCCGCGCGATGTACGAGGTCGTCGAGGACGCTCTGTCGGCAACCGGCCTCACCGACAAGGGCGTTGTCATGGAGGACCGAGGGGACGGCATCCTGATCCTGGTCCCGTCCACCGTCTCGCCGGTGTCGCTCGCCGGTGACTTCATCCGCGAACTGCACGACGGCCTTCGGGAGCGGGCGGTGCTCACCAGCACGGCCGCCGCGACCCGGCTCCGGGTGGCGCTGCACCAGGGGCTGGCGTCCAGGGACGAGCACGGTTGGTCGGGCGATGCCATCAACACGGCGTTCCGGCTGGTGAACGCCGAACCGCTGCGGGACGTCCTGACCGCAGCCCACCTCGCCCACCTGGTCTTCGCCGTGTCCTCCGACGTCCACCGGGACGTCATCCGGCACGGATACCGTCCGCTCGACCCCGCCGCGTACCTGCCGATGCGGTTCGAGGCCAAGCACGGTCAGCCGATCGAGGCCTGGGTGACCGTCCCCGGCTACAGCGCCCCGCCCGGGCTGCCGCCGCTGGACGCCGCCCAGCCGACGCCGGTGGCCCCGGCGCACCCGTCTGCCCCCGCTGGCCCGCAGACGCCCGCCGCGCAGGCCCCCGCCTCCGCCGGGACGGGGGCCTCCGCCAAGACGATCACCATCTCTGGCAACACCGTGCAGGGCGACCTGGTCGCCGGGAACAAGACGGTGCACGTCAACGGCGCCTACCCGGGACTGCGGTGAGAGCGTGACGACCCCGCAACCCCCGGCGCCGGGCGAAGGCGCCGCCCCGGCACCCGACGCACCGCCGCCCACCGCCGACGCTCCCGGCGCGGTCAACGACGACGCGGGCGACGCCGGGTCCGCCGACGCACCGGAACCCGAAGGCGGCGAGGACGACGAGCGGGTCGGCTCGGGGGACGACGCGTCCGAGGCGACCGGCCAGCTCGGCCAGGGCACCCAGCGCCACGGCCATCTACGGCACGCGTCCGCCAACATCGGCGCCGACTTCGTCGGCGGCGACAAGTACGTCTTCCTCCTCGGCGGGCGCCGCGAACGCCTGCGCCCGGTATCGCCGCTCCTCGTCGAGCGGGTGCGCTTCGCGTTCGAACCACCGCCGCAGTGGGACGAGACCCGGGAGAGCCTGCGGCAGCGCCGCCTTATCCTGCTGCGCGGCGCCGCGGGCCACGGCAAGACCGCGGCCGCGGTCCGGCTGCTGATCGGCATGGGCGACGGTCCCATCTACCACCTGGAACGCTCCGTCGACTTCGGCTCGCTCATCGAGCGGCTGGAGAACGGCTTCGGTGAGGCGGATATCGAGCCTGGCACCGGGTTCCTGCTGGACAAGCCGGACGACATCACGAACCTGCGCGGCGAACTGTTCCAGAGCCTGGAGACCGCGCTGCTGGGCGCCAAGGCGACCATGGTGGTCACCGTCGAGGCCACCGAACTCGCCGACAGCGAGCTGTTGTCGCATGTGGTGGACCTGCCCGCCCTGGAGTCCACCTTGGGTGTCGTCTCCCGCTACCTCGGCTGGAAGCTGGGCGGTCCGGCGAGTGTGGAGTTGCTCGAACACCCCGAGGTCAAAGCCCTCATCGACTCCTGTCTGGGGACCTCCTCCTGCAAGGCCGCCGCTGATCTGGCCTCCGCGCTCTGCGACGAGTACCAGTCCGGCGAGTTGTCGGTGAACCGGATCAGGGCCCGGCTCGACCGTCTGGAGGCGGAGGACTTCGAGATCTGGGCCGAGGGCCTGGCCGACCCCGCCCTGCGCTGCTTCGCGATCGCGCTCGCCGTGCTCAACGGCCTGCCGCAGGAGTACATCGCCGAGGCGGCCCGCGCGCTCCACGCCCGACTGGACGCCGACGCCGGGTCAGGTCAGCCGGACGCGGCGTACCGTGACCCGTTCGCCTGGCCCCGCCGCAAGCTCCTCACCAGGCTGCGGGCCCACCGCACCACTGCCGACGCGCACGACGAGGACGCCGACACCCTGGAGTACCTCGACCCTGAGTACCCCAGATCCGTGCTGCGGCACGCCTGGCACGAGTACGCGATCCAGCACGTACTGCTCGACTGGTTCGGCGACCTGGTCAAAAGCCCCGTCGGCCAGGTGCGGATCTACGCCGCCATGGCACTCGGCGGGCTGCTGCCGAAGTCCTGGGGATACCTCCAGGACCGCGTACTGCGGCGCTGGTCGCTGGCGAAGGACGCGCGGCTGCGTGACGCCGTCGCCTACGTCCTGCTCGCCGCTGGAGGCACCGAGCGGCTGCACCCGCAGATCGGCGCCATAACGGCCGCCTGGTACGCCGACCGCTCCCGCCCACTGGGACAGGCGACGGCCGCCCGGATCCACGGCCTGTGCCCCGGCGGCATGGACCCGCACGAGAGCGTCCGAGCCCTCATGCGGCTGGCGACCGTGGACCACGTCAAGGTCTCGGTGGCGGTGGGCGACGCCTTCGCCGATCTGGTGGCGGGCGACGACCGGCTGGCGCCGACAGTGCTGAGCGCGCTGTGGGACGGGATCTACGACAACCGCGCCCGTCCGACCTGTCTGCTCGCCTTCCTGATCGTCGCCACCTCCCTGGTCGTGGAGACCGCCACGGAGGGCCCGGAGGGGTGGCCGGTCCTGCTCCACCTGGCCACGGTCACCGAACCGGTGCAGCAGCCACTGGTGCTCCTGTGGCGGGAGGCGCTGGGTGACGACTCCCTCAACCGCGAGGCCCAGCAGGTGCTGCGGGGTTGGGCCGGGATCGCGGAACGCGACGCCGGGCTGCGGCCGGTCCTGCTGGACCTGCTGGCCGGAGTGGTCCACGGCGACGTGCGGTGCGGGCGCATCGTCCGGCGCTGTGCCCAGGAATGGGTCGACCGCGACAACCTCGCCCCGCTGACGGCGACCGCCGGGGCCGTCCACCACATGCTGCTTCGAGAAGGAGCCTGAACATGACGTCCACGCTTCCGCTGATCCTCGGCGTGGAGCCGGTGCCACGCACCCAGTGGGGACCGGTACGGGCCCGCAACCGCAACTGCGCCGTGGTGTACGCGACCGCCAACGGCGAACTGGACCTCGCCGGTTCCGTCAACCTCACCTGGCGGGACAAGATCCTCGGCAGGTATCTGACGCGCTACGAGGTCAGCGTGGGCGACCACCGCCGCACCGGGCGGCTGGTCAGCTCCCCGCTTACCTGTAGCGACGGTTCGCATCGGTTCGACGCCACGCTCGACGTCGGGTTCCGCGTCCACGACCCGCTGGAGATCGTACGGCGCAACGTGACCGACGCCCTGCCCGTCGTCTACGGCCTCCTGGTCCCGCAACTCCGCGCGGAGGCCCGCAAGTTCGGCATCGAGGAGGCGGCGCTTGCCGAGGAGCACCTCAACCGGCTGCTGGCGCGCGGCGCTTCACTGCCTGAGGGCATCACCATCTACCACTGCACTGTGGTGATCGAGCCCGACCAGGCCGCCCGCGACCACATCGCCACCCTGCTCGCGGCCCGTAGACAAGCCACCATCGCCCGCGGAATCCACGAGGCGCAGGTCGCGGCGGCCCGCTCGGAGCAGGCCGTGCTGGACGTCCAGCAAGAAGGCGCACTGGGCCGCGAGGCCCAACGCAGGGCCGCGTTGGGCAACATGAGCGTCGACCTGGAGGGCGTGCTCAAACAGCATCTGATCATGCACCCCGAAGACACAGCCACGGTAGCCGAGTTGATGGTACGGACGGAGGCGGACCGCACGTCGCAGAGCGATCTCCAGGCGCAGCGGTGGGACCAGATGTTCCGCTTCCTGGTGGAGAAGGACCTGATCCGTTCGGCCGACCTGCCGGGGCTGGGCCGCGCGATACCCGCGGGGCTCGACGCGCTCGGCCCGAGACAACTCGCCATGTCCACCGACCAGGCGGCCCCGGCCCAGCCCGCGCCCCAGTCCCCGGCGCCGGTGCTCTGGGGCGGCCGGGCCGGACAGCACGAGAACCCGTCGGGCGGCGCCCCGGACGCTGCCACCCGGCAGTTGCCGGTCTACCTGCTGATCGACACCTCGGCCGCCGCCCAGCCGTTCGTGGACGGCCTCAACGCCACACTGCGCGACCTTCTTTCGGCGCTCAACGCGGATCTGGCCGTCGCCGAAGGCATCCGGCTGTCCGTGCTCGCCTTCAGCGAACGGTCTCAGGTGCTGCGGCCGCTGTCAGCTGCCGCCCAGAGCCCCTCCCCGGCCATCCCGGCCGCGTCGGGTCCCGCCCGATACGGCGCCGCCTTCGACGGGCTCGCGGACCTGCTGTCGTCCGACGTGGACGCGCTCAAGGCGTCCGGCCACCGGGTCCAGCGTCCGATCGCGCTGTTCCTGAGCACCACCGGCCCGAGCGACGAGGCGGCGGCCTGGGGCGGTGCCCGGGACCGGCTGGCCGGTCACCGCTACGCGCCCACCGTGATCGCCTGCTGCCTGGGCGGCACGGCGCCCGGTGCGGCGCGGCGCATCGCCGACCGGCCCGAGCTCGCGTTCGAGGGGATGCCGGGCGTCCCGGTCGCCGACCAGGTCGCGGGCTTCGCCCTCCTACTGCGCAACACCGTGCTGGGTCTCGGCCGTGGGTTGCGCTCCGGTCGGCCCGACCTCGTCGTGGAATGCCCGGCCGGGCTGCTGTCCGCCGCCGCGGCGCACCACTGACCGCTCCTGTCCACCTGGCCGCCGACTGGGCCGTGCGGCCGTTGAAGCGAAGGACCCATGAGTTCAGTGTCCGGAAACAGCGGAACCCTTCTTCCGATCTACGTGATGGCGGACGAGTCGGCTTCCATGAACGCCAACATGGCCGCCCTCAACGCCGGTCTGGCGCATCTGCACCTCAAGCTGCTGGCCGCGCCGATGGCGGCGGCCAAGGTGCGCTTCTCGGTGCTCGGCTTCGCCGACGACGTGGTGCAGCGCATGCCCCTGGTCGATCTGCGCCAGCAGAGCGAGATCCCGCAGCTCGTCGCCCGCGGTACGACGAGCTACCAGGCAGCCTTCGAAGAGCTGCTGAGCCGCATCCTGCGGGACGTGGACCAGTTGAAGGCGGACGGCTACAAGGTGCACCGGCCCGCGGTGTTCTTCATGACCGACGGCATGCCCAACGAGGGCGAGGACTGGGTCGGCGCCCACCGGCGGCTGACCGACCGGTCCGTCACCAAGGCGGCACCCAACATCATCTCGTGCGGTATCGGCGACGCCGACGCGCGGACCATCCAGATGATCGCCACCAACCCGAACTTCGCATACGTCTCGGACGGCGACCGGGTGGGCGACGCCATCTCCTCGTTCTGCACCGCGCTCACCCAGAGCGTCATCAGCTCCGGCACCGCCATGGCCAACGGCCAGGCCGAACTGATCGTGGAGCCGCCCGCCGGTTTCCGCATGGTCGTCGACGAGATCTGACATGGAGCCGACCCCTCACACCTCGCCCGCGGACGGCTGGCTGGAAAGCTACTTCGTGGGCAGCATGGACCCCTCCGTGGAGCCGCTGCCGGTGGCGGAGTCGCCGCACGCTCCGGCGACCGGCGCGGACTGGGAGCCGTTCGTCGTGGGCACGCCGTGTCTGCGGTTCGAGCCACGGCCGCCCAGGACCATCTCCTACCGGCCCGACACCCTCTGCGACGGCTGGTCCACCGACCAGTTGACGGTCCGCCTCGCGTCGGTACGCGGCTACGCCCACCGCCACGACGGTCGGCCCCGCGAGGATGACGCGGCCGCCGCGTACCACCAGCCCACCGGGACCGTGGTGTTCGCCGTCGCCGACGGGGTGTCGTCGGCGTCACAGGCCTATATCGGTGCGACGCTCGTCTGCCGGGCGGCCATCGACGACATCACGGCCCAGCTCGACGACGGGCCGGAGGTGGACCTGGTCCGCACCGTCCGGTCGGCGGCCTGGCAGTTGGTAGCCCGGGGCGCAGGCGGCGGTCGGGCGGTCACCGCGGAGGACAGCCAGGAGGCCGAACGCCGGTACGCCACCACGCTGGTGGCGGGCACGGTCGGCGTCGGACGGCACGGTGTCCCCGAGGTGTCACTGGTGCAGGTCGGCGACTCCGGCGCCTGGGTGCTGCACAGGTGCAGCGGGCGCTTCGAGCGGCTGCTGAGGACCAAGGACTCCACCGGCGAAGAGGTGCTCTCCTCCGCCGTGACGCCGTTGCCCCGGGTGCCGACGGCACTCCGGCCGACCCGGGTCTCCCTGCGGCCCGACAGCGTGCTGTTGGTGGGCAGCGACGGGTTCGGTGATCCGCTGGGTGACGGCGCGGGTGAGGTGGCCCAGCTCTTCGCCCACCACCTGCGGACCCCGCCGCCCATCCGCGGCATCGCCCACCTGCTCGACTTCTCCCGGGAGACCTTCGACGACGACCGCACTCTGCTGGCCGTCTGGCCACGGCACCTGCTGCCCGGCGACGGCGGCGAGTGAGGGGGCGTCGATGCCGGAGTACATCGACCACGATCGGCTCGTCCTCGGGGACGCGCCGATCGGGAAGGGCGGTCAGGGCAGGGTCTGGGAGGTCAAGGACCGTCTGATCAACGGCCGTTGGCCAGTGGTCTTCAAGGAGTACGTGTCGCCGCGGGACGTGGACACCGACGTCCTGGAGGAGATGGTGGCCTTCGTGCCGAAGCTGCCGACCGACATCGGTGAGTGGTGGTGCGAGCGCAGCTCATGGCCCGCGGCCGTGGTCGCACGCGCCGGTCGACCGGTGGGGTTCCTCATGCGGCGGATCCCCGACGAGTACTACATCCGGCTCGCCTTCGACCAGGGCAACCGGGTACCGGCGGGGTTCGAGTTCCTGCTCAACCCAGCGAACTACCTGCAACGGGTCGGGATCTCACTGTCCGACCTGCAACGCGCCGAGTTGCTCAGGGACTTGGCCCATGTGCTGGACCGGCTGCATCGGCGCAGGGTGGTGGTCGGTGACCTGTCCCCGGCCAACGTGATGTTCAGCCTTGCCGGGAAGCCCTCCTGCTACTTCCTCGACTGTGACGCGATGCGGCTGCGCGGCCGCGACGTCCTGCCCCAGGTGGAGACCCCGCACTGGGGTGCCCCGGACAGCGAGCCGAAGGCCACCGTCGCCAGCGACCGCTACAAGTTCGCGCTGATGGCAGTCCGGCTGTTCGCCGGCGACCAGCACACCGAGGACATCACCGCACTCACCGGCTTCTCCACGGAGCTGGGCCACTTCGCCAAGCAGGCCCTGCACCACGGCCCCGAACAGCGTCCCACCATGAAGGCCTGGGTGTCCGCCCTGGACAAGGCCGCCGAGGACGCCGCCACAACGCCACGCCCGAAGCCAACAAGCCCGAAGCCGAACCCCACCCCTCCACCGCCCAATCCCGGCCCGTACGTTCCGCCCCACCCCCACCCCCACCCCCAACCGCAGATGCCGCCCATACGGCCGACACCGCCGGGCAAACCCTCGTCAGGCAGGCGGGTCGCGGCGGTGCTCACCATCATCGCCATGCTGTTCTTCTTCGCGTACCTGGCGCACAAGGGCGGCGAGCACGGCTACGGCACCGATCCCGGCTCCACGGCCTCCCCGACGAGCGGCCCGACCGCCGCTCAGGCGATCGACTCCCTGCTGGCCGAGGCGAAGGCCACCCGGGGCACGGTCGACTCCGCCGCGCAGGACGCCATGAACTGTGGCGCGCCCGCCGAGGACGCCACGGCCTTCGGCAACGCGCTCACCGAGCGCCGCGACCTCCTAAGACGTCTGTCGGACCTGAACGTAGACGCGCTGGACGGCGGAAGCGCAGTGGTATCGGATTTGACGAACGCCTGGCAGGCGTCCGCCAACGCCGACGACTACTTCCAGCGGTGGGCGAGCTCACTCACCGGGACGTGCACCTCCGACAGCACGTCCTCCGACTACGAAAACGCCCTGGCGCAGGGGCAGTTGGCGACGGCCGCCAAGAAGAGGTTCGTCGCCGACTGGACGCCCATCGCCCAGCAGTACGGCCTGCCTGCCTACTCCTGGGACGAGCTGTGACCGGCGCACCGGCGCAGCTCCGCGCTTCGGGCCACCACGATGGCCTGGCGGCCGGTGATCACCAGGCCCCGACCGCGCCACTCCTCCAGAACGCGGCTGACCGTGCGCCGCGACGTCAGCACGAGCCCTGCCATGTCGTCCTGGGTCAGCGGCAGGTCGATCCGCACCGACCCTCCATCCGCGCGGCTCCCGTACAGCTCGCCCAGTTCCAGCAGGAGCGCCGCCAACCGCGCCTCCACCCGCTCCGCCCCGGCGGCCGCCCGGCGCCGGTCGGCGTCCCGCAACCTGCGGGAGAGCACCAGCCGCACCGCGTTGGCGACAACGGGGAGCGAACCGGTCAGCGCCAGGAACCGCGCCGAGGGCACGACCAACGCTTCCACATCGGTGAGGGCGTAGAGCGATGCTGAGCGCGGTCGGCCCTCGAACCCGGCCTGCTCCCCCAGTAAGTCTCCGGGGCTACGGATGGCCAGCACTGCCTGGTAGCCGGTCTCGGAGTCCGTGTAGACCTTCACACAACCGGTCCGCACCACGTAGACGTGGTCCGACTCCTCGTTCTGCCGGACCAGATGGGTCCGGGCGGAGAACGAGGAGCGCCGACCGGCGGCCGTCAGCGCCGAACGGCTCGGCTCGTCGAGCAACGACCAGAAGGTGTGCGCCGCGGGGTTCCAATCGTCCATTGAGCTCAGCTTCCCACCAACTGCGACGGCGTCAGCCGGTCACCCCGACGACGGCCAGCACAAAGGCACCTGCCACGGCCAGGAGCAGGGACTGCTGCACCCGGCGGTGTTTGGTCCAGGCGATCCGGCTCATGATGACGAGTTCACGGGAGAGGACGGGTAGCAGATCAGCGTCGGCCAGGCGCGTGGCGAGCTTCTCCGGCGACCAGTACCGCAGGTGGCCGTAGAAGACGAAGTCATCGCTGGACGGCGCCGGTTCGCCCTCGGACCGCGGGATGACCACTGCCACGGCGAGTGCGGCGGCGAGCCCGAGCAGGAACACGCCGAGCCAGAAACCGCCCACGGCCCAGAAGCCGGACAGTCGGCCGAAGCGGTGGCCACTGCCCGCCAGTGCCGCCACACCGGCCAGCGCGGCCGATTCCAGGGTCAGCGCGAACGAGGCCTTGGAGTCGATCTTCCCGGTCCAGTCGGACAGCGAGGCGTACAAGTGCCATGCCGTGTCGACGCCGTTCGTCACGCCGTCGTCCTGAGCCACCCGAACTCATCCCCCCTGTCTGCCACTTGACGGTCACCATATCGGTAACCACGCTCACTGGTGAGCGTTTCCCCGGCCGTCCCCGAGTCAGGCCACCAGCCGCGCGATCCCATCCGCGCCGACCGGCACCGCCGAAGCCCCCAGGGCTGCCGGTGCTGGGGCAACTGGCATCGCCGGCGCCAGCGGGGGCGGGCGACCGCGCTCATGCTTCGAGACCGGCAGGATGCGCGTCCCTGCTTCCTGTCCCTGAGCTACCCGATGCTCGACGACCGCAACGAGACGCCGTCGAGCTTCGAAGTGACCGACCTCGGCATCTGGGATCGCCGGGAAAACCTGCTCGCCTGGGCGCGGTGCTGGGTGACTGAGGCACTACAACACCGCCGCCTGCCGGACAGGCGTCTGCGGATCCGGCGGACCGGTCTTCGCATCAACGCCGACGGGAGATGCCGTGCCTGCGTGCTGATCGCGTGCGAAGTTCGCGACGGCCGTTACCAGGCCGACGTCGGCTCCCTCTGCCTGTCCCGCGTGAAAGCTCGGTTTCGAACCACTGAGCGCGGCTGTTCTCCTGCAGGAGGGGTACCAGGCCGAGGATGATTGGAGTGCGTGGGCGCATCTTGGGCCCTGCGCGCCGAGCAGGGTCCAAGTTGGGGGCTGACAGCGCGGGTTCGGCCACTTCGTACGGCATCGTGGCCGGTCAGCGATGGCGTGCCGGCTCGGCGGGAAAACCGCTGGGTATAGTGCAGGCGTTTCGGGGAACCGGCGACCCGGAGTCGGTCGACCTCACGCGCCACCTCGCGTTCCTCGACATTCGGGACCCTGGCGGAGCCCCGATGACCACATCGCTGAGGAGGCCGTCCCATGGAACCCGTCACGCTGATCACCGGTGGCTCGAGCGGAATCGGCGCCGCCACCGCCCGCGCCCTGCTCAAGCAGGACCACCGCGTGGCCATCACCGGACGTGACGCGAACAAGCTGGCCGCCTTCGGCGCTTCGGCCGGAGCGGGCGAGCGGCTGCTTACGATCACCGGCGACACCAGCCATGCGCACGACGTCGCCTCCGCCGTGCGCCGCGTGGTGGACGTGTGGGGCCGACTGGACAACGTCATCGCCAACGCCGGTTTCTCACTGCCCGGCAACCTGGAGAGCCACGCTCCCGAGGACATGCGCGCCATGGTCCTCACCAACGTCCTGGGCCCGGCCCTGCTGGTGCGGGAGACCCTGCCGCATCTCAGGGAGTCCAAGGGCCGGATCGTGATCATCGGTTCGGTCGCTGGGGTGCGCAACACGCCTGGCAACCTGTACTCGGTCACCAAGTGGGCCGCACACGCGCTGGCTGAGAACACGAGGCTGCTGGTCGGCAAGGACGGAGTCGGCGTGACCGTCATCGCCCCCGGGGTGGTGGACACCCCGTTCTGGGACGAGCGCGGCGGCACCCCCGAGGCGGCGCCGGCAATGACCGCCGAGCAGATCGCGGACACGATCGTCTTCGCCGTCAACCAGCCCACGGGCGTGGACATCAACCACATCACCCTGCGGCCGACCGGGCAGCTCGGCTGACGCCACGCTCCCAAGGGCCCTACAACAAGGCGCCTTCGGTCCCCGCCGCGTACCACACGGTGCAGGCCGAAGGCGCCTTCGGGCATCCGGGCGGACGCGCGGCGTCAGGGGGAGAAGTGGGCGCACCGGGAGGGACCACGCCGAACTACTCGAAGTCGGCCACGGTGGGCGCCTGTGCCGATCGAAATTTCGGCCCACCTCGAGCGCCAGCGAGACGACGTTGCCGCCAAGGGGCAGGAGTAGTTCGGTGGGGTCACCTCCGGTGGCATGCACGGTCGCGGTCAGACACAACCGCCACGGAGTCGACAGCGTCCACGCAAGAAGCCCTTTGGGATGGCGTTGGATGGCAGTCAGGAGTGGCTGCCAGCGGGGGTCGTTCCCAGTGCGGCTCTTTAGGTAGCTGACCGCGTCACTCGGGCAGACGGGGTCGATGCCGATCCGAGCGGAGTCCAGAAGGTGTCCCCCAGACACGGACGTGTCGGCTCGAAGCGCGTCGTAGTGACTGCTTCGACAGGTGACGATGACCGGTCCAAGCTGAAGTCCGTCTTTACTGCGGTGTTTGTTCAGGGCGGTCAGAACGGCCTGCGCTTTCGGCGCCTCAGGGTCCGGACTCCCGTCCTTGCGGATGGGGTCCACCTCGTCCAGACCGTCGAGAACCGGCAGTACGAGCCGGCGGCTGACCAACTCGGCCGCCATCCGTCGCCGCAACCCGTACGCCTCGACCAGGTGTGCCGCGAGGCGGTCCTCCAATGCCACCGCCGTGTCCCACTGAGTGAGAGCCATTCGAACCGGCACCGGCTCACCAGGCAGGCACTTGTTGAGTAGGTCGATCACGAGCTCCAATGCCAGGACGGTCTTGCCGGATCCCGGCACGCCCGTGACCACCAGCCGAAGAGTGCCGGTGCCGCGGTAGTAGTCAACGATGTCGCCCACGCCGGCACTCTGCCCGAAGAGACGTCCGGATAGCGGAGCGCCGTCAGCCGTCCTGCCGTCCTCGGGCATCAACTGGTAGCTGAGATCGATCCGCTTGACATCTCCACCAACGAGTCGGCTCCGTTCAGCCGACTCGCTTCTGTGGACGGCGCGCGCCAGACCAGCGGCCGCCGTTTCAATCGGGTCCTCTGGCCGGACGACCTGGACCAACCGATGGATGACATGGGCCGCGACGGAGCCGTACTGCGCAAGTATGTAGCCAGGACCCGACGGGCCGATGGGTGAAGAGGTGACTCCGGGGTCGGTCAGCGCTGGTCCGACCCCGGCTTGGGAGGGTTTCCGAGAGTCACGTCCGAGATGCTTCCTTGTCGACGGTGCCAGCCACTTGCCGGACCTTGCGAACCACCCAAGCGACGAAGTATCCGACTGCGATCTCCATGCCCGTCACTACGACCCCGATTGACCGATCATCAGAGAATCACTGGATGACGGTCATTGAACCGCTTCGCGCCTGCACCCCGCAGCCCTTTGTGACAACAACATTGGCTGGGCGCCAGCCAGCGGCACAACCGCTGGCCGCTCGTCCGTGGCAATCCCGCTCACCAGCGCTTCGAGGCGCCGTGCGAGCTTGGGCGCCGGCTGCGGCTCGAAGAATCCCTTGGGATCGCGCGGAACCGCGAGCGTGACGGCTCCGGCATCAGCCATCACGTTCTTCGGCAAAGTGCCGTTGCGCGAGTCGCCCGAGCCATGACCAGCGGGATCGTGTTCGCCGAGGTGGTCGGTCACCTCGACGTACAGGGCCCGAGATTGGGCCTGGGCCAGCCTGCCACATCACGGACTTACATGATCTTTCAGAACACTCTTCGGCCTTCCAGCGCGGTGCCCCCACCCCACAAGGCTGGTCGGGGCACCGCGGGGGGCGCATCGGGTCACGGTGTGACCGTCTGGGTGTCTACGGGTGAGGTGGAGGTGTTGAAGTTGCCACTTCCGTTGTAGACGGCGGTCAGGGAGTGGGTGCCGATGGCGAGGGTGGTGGTGCTGAAGGTCGCCATGCCGCCGCTGAGGGTAC